>CBDUCN010000049.1:0-21037 GCA_965365655.1 uncultured Gammaproteobacteria bacterium
GCGCGCTCAGACCAGCACGCCCGGGTTCAGCACCCCGCGCGGGTCCAGCTCCCGCTTCGCCGCCGCGAGCGCCTTCGCGAACAGATCCGGGCGCTGGCGGTCGTACCACGGCCGGTGGTCGCGCCCGAGCGCGTGGTGGTGGGTGATGCTGCCGCCGGCGGCGAGCATCGCGTCGCTGGCGCCGGCCTTGATCGCGTGGAACTGCTCGGCGAGGCGCGCCTTGTCGCCGAACGCGTGCCACGTGAAGTACGGCGCCGGACCGTCCGGGTAGACGTGCGTGAAGCGCACCGTCACCGTGCCCTCGCGGCCGGTGACCTCGCGGATCGTGCGCCGCGTCGCGTCGGTGACCTGCTGGTAGAGATTCATGAAGCCGCTCCACGGGATCGCGGTCTCGACGGTGTCGCGCATCACGCCGCGCGCGATCGCGTGCTCGCGGTAGTACGGGCCGCGCAGGAAGCGCTCGCGCCAGTTGCCGGCCGCGCCCTCGCGCTGCGCCGACGGGCTCGCGAGCGCGGCCTCGTCCCAGCGCCCGCCGTGGTCGGCGCACAGCTCCAGCGCGCGGCCCATCCACGCGTCCAGCGGGTGGTCGGCGGACTCGAATCCCAGCACCAGCACGTGGGCGGAGCCGTCGCCGGCCTCGGTGAAGGCCGCCTCCTCGGCCTCGATGAGCCGCGCGTTGGACGGCTCCAGTCCCGACTGCGACAGCGCGCGCACCGCGTCGCAGCCCTGCTCCAGCGTGTCGAACAGCACCGTCGTGGTCGCGCGGAAGCGCGGCCGGCGGTGCAGCCGCAACCACGCCTCGGTGATCACGCCCAGCGCGCCCTCCGAGCCGACGAACAGGCGGTCGGGGCTGGGCCCGGCGCCGGACGACGGCAGGCGCCGCGACTCCAGCGTTCCGGCCGGCGTGACCACGCGCAGGCTCTCGACGTGGTCGTCGATCTGCGTCCAGCGGGTCGCGAAGTGCCCCGCGGCGCGGGTCGCGATCCAGCCGCCCACGGACGAGAACTCCCAGGCCTGCAGGAAGAAGCGCAGCGTGAGGCCGCTCGGCTTCAGCTGCCGCTCCAGCGCGGGCCCCAGCGCGCCCGCCTGCACGCGGGCAGCCGACGACACGTCGTCCACCTCGAGCACGCGGTCGAAGTGCTTCAGATCCAGCGTCACCGTTCCCGCGAAGCGCGGGTCCGACGGCGGGTTCACGCCGCCCACGACGCTGGACCCGCCGCCGAACGGGATCACCGCGGCGCCGGCGTCGCCGGCCCAGTCCAGCACGTCCGCGACGTCGCGCTCGCTGCGCGGGTAGGCGACCACGTCCGGCGGGTTCGAGAAGTCGCGGGCGTGGATCATGCGCGCGAGGTCCATCGTCGAGCGCCCGTAGCAGTGCATCAGGCGATCCCAGGTCGCGCGGGTGCACACGCCGTCGAGGCTGGCCGGCGGCGCGAGGCGCGGCGCCGGCACCTCCACCTCGTCCTCGCGCGGCATCGGCGTCGCGTCGAACGCGTCGACGCCGAGCAGCCGGCTCCACGCGCGCTCGAACCACGCCATCTCGGCGGCCGGCAGCGCCTCGCCCTCGTAGCCCCAGCCGTAGAAGCTTCGCCGTCGTTCGCCCATCGCGCTCACCCCGTCACGCCGCCTGCCGCCTCGCGCGCCCGCGGGCGCTCAGCGCTTCGCGATCATCTCGAACACGCCGGAGAAATCCTTCCCGCCGTTGCCGGCGTCGTTGAAGGCCTCGTAGAAACGCGTCGCGAGCGCACCCATCTCGGTGCTCGCGCCGCACGCCTTCGCGGCGTCCTGGCTCAAGCGCATGTCCTTGAGCATCATCGCGGCGGTGAAGCCGGCCGCGTAGTCGCGGTTCGCCGGCGACGCGGGCACCGGCCCCGGCACCGGGCAGTAGCTGGTCAGCGCCCAGGACTGGCCGGACGCCTTCGACGCGACGTCGAACAGCACCTGGCGATCGAGGCCCAGGCGGTCGGCCAGCGCGAAGCCCTCGCACACCGCGAGCATCTGGATCCCGAGCATCATGTTGTTGCAGATCTTGGCTGCCTGGCCGTTGCCCGGGCCGCCGGTGTGCACGATGTTCGCACCCATGACGTCCAGCAGCGGCTTCGCGCGCGCGAACGCCTCCTCCGAGCCCCCCACCATGAACGCCAGCGTGCCCGCCGAAGCACCCATGATGCCGCCGGACACCGGCGCGTCCAGGAAGTCGACGCCCGCGCGCGCCATCGCGTCGTGCACGGCGCGTGCGCTGGCCACGTCGATGGTGGAGCAGTCGACGGCGAGCTGGCCCTTCGCGAGCACGCCGGCGAGGTCCTCCAGGTACACCTGCCGCACGTGCTGCCCCGCGGGCAGCATGGTGATCACCACGTCGCGCCCCGCCGCGGCCTCCTGCAGGCTCGCGGCCTTCGCCGCGCCCTCGGCCGCGACCGCCGCCAGCGCGTCGGCGGAGAGGTCGAACGCGGTCACCTCGTGCCCTGCCTTCAGCAGGTTGACCGCCATGGGCGCACCCATGTTGCCCACGCCTATGAATCCGATCGTCGCCATCAGCTCACTCCTCCGATCGTCGCGGCCCGCCCGCGCCTGCCTGCCCGCGCCCCGCCGGCGCGGCCGCGGCCATTATTCCCCACCCGGCGCCGCGGGTCCCGCGCCGCGCTCGGCGATGACCACCGAGAAGCGCCCCCGGGACACCCGCTCGCCGCGCTGATTCACGAAGGACGCCTGCATGCTCAGGCGCCCGCGCCCGCCGCCCTTCGGGTGCGGGGACAGCTCGGTCACCTCCGCCTCCACGTGCACCGTGTCGCCGATGCGCACGGGCGCGTCGAAGGCCCACTCGACGCCGCGCAGCGCGAGCACCGTGCCGTCGAACAGGTCGAGCCGGCTGAGCAGGCCGAACGCGATGCCGATCGCCATCGGGCCGTGCGCGATGCGCTCGCCGAACGCGCTCGCGCGCGCGAACACCTCGTCGGTGTGCACCGGGTTCCAGTCGCCGGTCAACGCGGCGAAGCCGACCACGTCGGTCTCGGTGATCGTGCGCCGGGGGCTCGTGAAGCGCTGCCCCGGGGTGAAGTCTTCGAGGTATCGCGGCATGGTGTGTTCCTGTGGCCTCTTTCAAAGCGGGCGCAACCGCCCGGGGAGTGAACGATGGACATCGAGCGCATCACGGAGATCGGCGTCGCGGTACGCGACCTGGACGAGGCGACCCGCCTGTTCGTGGACCTGCTGGGCGCGACCGCCGAGCCGGTGCAGGTCGTGGAGAAGTACCGGATGCGCTACCGCATGTGCCGCCTCGGCAAGGTGGACTTCGAGCTGATGCAGCCGATCGCCGACGACGGCGTGATCGCGGACTTCCTGCGCACGCGCGGCCCCGGGCTGCACCACGTCGCCTTCGCGGTCCGCGACGTCACGGCCGGCGCCGCGGCGCTCGCGGCGAAGGGCGTGCGCTTCGTCGAGCCGGCGCCCTTCGATCTGCGCCTCGAGGGGGTGGACTTCGCCGGCCGCGCGTTCGACGACGACGTGCGGATCACCTTCGCCCATCCGTCCTCGCTGCTCGGCGTGCTGTTCGAGTTCATCGAGTATCCCGAGGGCTACGCGACGGAGTCAGGCGCCTGAGCCGCCCGCGGCGGCTTCCTCGCGGTCGCGCTCGCGCAGTGCGACGCGCCGGATCTTGCCGGTGACCGTCAGCGGCATCTGCTCGATGAAGCGGATCTCGCGCGGATACTCGTGCCCGGACAGGCGCTCGCGCACGAACGCCTTCAGCGCCGCGACGGCCTCCTCGCCGGCGTCGCAGCCGGGCGCCGCGACCACGTAGGCCTTCACGATCTCGCCGCGCACCGGGTCCGGCGACCCGATCACGCCGGCCAGCGCGACGCCCGGGTGCTGCATCAGGCACTCCTCGACCTCGGTCGGGCCGATGCGGTAGCCGGCGCTGATGATCACGTCGTCGTCGCGGGCCTTGAACCACAGGTAGCCGTCGTCGTCGACGTGGCCCAGATCCCCGAGCAGGCACCAGTCGCCGCGAAACTTCTCGCGCGTCGCGTCGGGCCGGTTCCAGTACTCGAGGAACATCACCGGGTCCGGGCGCCGCACCGCGATCGTGCCCTCGACGCCGGGCGCGCACGGCTGCCCGTCGCCGTCCACGACCGCGACCGTGTGCCCCGGGATGGGCCGGCCCATGGAGCCGGGCTTCACCGGAAACAGGTCCGCGTTGTTGCCGACGACGAGGTTCACCTCGGTCTGGCCGTAGAACTCGTTGATCGTGAGCCCGAACGCGTCGCGGCCCCACGCGATCATGTCCTCCCCCAGCGCCTCGCCGCCGCTCGCGACGCTGCGCAGGCTGCAGCCGAAGCGCGCCGGGTCGTCCACCTGGCGCAGCATGCGCAGCGCCGTGGGCGGCATGAAGGTGTTGCGCACCCCGAGGCGCGCCATCAGCGCGAACGCGGCCTCCGGGTCGAACTTCGCGAGGCGGTTCGCGACCACCGGCACGCCGTGGTGCAGCCCCGGCAGCAGCACGTCCAGCAGCCCGCCGGCCCACGCCCAGTCCGCCGGCGTCCAGATGCAGTCGCCCGGCTGCGGAAAGAAGCGGTGCGGCACCTCGACGCCCGGCAGGTGCCCGACGAGCACGCGGTGCGCGTGCAGCGCGCCCTTCGGCGCGCCGGTGGTGCCGGAGGTGTAGATCAGCATCGCCGGGTCGTCGGCGTGGGTGTCCACGGTGTCGAACGCGTCCGACGCCTTCGCGAGCAGCGCCGGCAGATCCACCGCGCCGTCGCCGGCGCCGTCCGCGCACAGCACGTGCTCCAGCGCCTCCAGCCCGTAGCGCACCGGCGCGAGGCGCTCCAGGTTCGCGCGGTTGGTGATCAGCACCTTCGCGCCGCTGTCGCCCAGGCGGTGCGCCAGCGCGTCGGGGCCGAACAGCGAGAACAGCGGCAACGCGATCGCGCCCAGCTTGTAGATCGCGACGTGCGCCGCCGCGGTCTCCACGCACTGCGGCAGGTGGATCGCGACCCGGTCGCCGCGCGCGACGCCCAGCGCGCGCAGGGTGTTCGCGAGCCGGTTCGCGTCGCGCGCGAGCTCGCGGAAGCTCACGCGCCGCGCGCCGCCGGGATCGTCGGCGATCAGCGCCGTCGCGTCCGGCGTGCGCGCGGCGTGCCGGTCACACACCGCGTGCGCGATGTTGAAACGTTCCAGCGCCGGCCAGCGGAAGCCGGCGACGCACGCGCCGTAATCGGCCGCGGACTTCACGATGCCGTGTTCCATGCCTCGCTCCTCCGAATGGCTGCCCCGATCCGTGCTGCCGCCCGGGCGCCGCGGCAAGCCGCCGTCGCGCCGCGCCGCCTTCGCCCGCGCGCTCCTGACTGCCAGGGGTCCGGCTGCGCTACATGCGCTTGGCCACCTCCTCCAGCATCACCTCGGTGGCGCCGCCGCCGATGGACGCGATGCGCGCATCGCGCGCCATGCGCTCGATCGCGGACTCGCGCATCCAGCCGTAGCCGCCGTGGAACTGCTGGCACGCGTACATCACGCGGTTGACCAGCTCGCCGCACAGCGCCTTCACCATCGACACCTCGCGCACGCAGTCCTCGCCCTTCGCGTCCAGCCACGCCGCGTGGTAGACGAGCTGGCGCGCCGCGTCCACCTCCGCCTGCAGCATCGCGAGGCGCTGGCGGATCGCCTGCTTGTCCCACAGCGTGGCGCCGAAGGCCTCGCGCTGCTTCACGTACTCCAGCGTCAGCTCGATGGCCTTCTGCGACTCGCCCACCGCCATCGCGCCGATCACGATGCGCTCGTTCTGGAAGTTGCGCATGATGGCATAGAAGCCCTGGTTCTCCTCGCCGAGCAGCGCGTCCGCCGGAAGCCGGCACTCGTCGAACGCGAGCTCGGCGGTGTCGGAGCAGCGCCAGCCCGCCTTGTCCAGCGCGCGGCCGACGGAGAAGCCGGGCGTCGCGCGCTCGACGAGGAACATCGACACGCCGCGCGAGCCCTTCGCGTGCGGATCGGTGCGCGCGGCCACCACCAGCAGGTCCGCGTGCACGCCGTTGGTGATGAACATCTTCGCGCCGTCGAGCACCCAGCCGTTGCCGCTGCGCCGTGCGCGCGTGCGCAGCGCCGCGACGTCCGACCCGCCGCCGGGCTCGGTGACGGCCACGCCCGTGATCAGCGAGCCGTCGACGATCCCGGGCATGTAGCGATCGAGCTGCGCCGGCGTGCCGTAGCGCGCGATGTGGGGCGAGGCCATGTCGGTGTGCACCAGCACGGTGACGTTGAAGCCGGCGAAGGTGCTGTGGGACAGCGTCTCGGCGAACGCGACGGTCGCGAGGGTGTCCAGCCCCGAGCCCCCGTAGCGCTCCGGGTAGCGGATGCCGAACAGGCCCAGCGCGCCCATCTCGCGCAGCACCTCGCGCGGCACCCGCCCGTCGCGCTCCCACGCCTCGCCGTTCGGGATCACCGACCTGTGGACGAAGCGGCTCACCTGCTCGCGCAGGGCCAGGGTGACGTCGGTGTCGTAGACGGAAGGTCTCATGCTCGCTCGTGCTCCGCGTGCCGCGCGCCGGCGCCGGGCGCCGCATCGTCGCCCGGCGCCTCCAGCGTGACCAGGGCCTGCCCGAGCGCGACCGCGTCGCCCGCGGCGCAGTGCACCGCGCTGACGCGGGCCGGCGCCGGCGCGCTCAGCGTCTGGTACATCTTCATCGATTCCAGCACCACCAGCGGCGCGCCGGCGGCGACCGCGTCCCCGGGCGCGACCTCCACCGACGCCACCACGCCCGGCACCGGCGCGGTCAGCGGCGCGTCCAGCCCGGGCGACCCGCCCCCTGCCGCGCGCGGCGCGTCGTGCGCGTCCAGCGCGCGGAAGCCGTGCCAGCCGGCCTCGCCGCTCAGGTGCAGCCGGCCGCCGCGCTCGAGGACCCGCAGCGCGTGGCGTCGCCCGGCCACGGTCACCTCCAGCGCGTCGCCGTCCACCGCCCCGTCCACCGCCACCAGCGCACCGGCCTGCGGCGGCGGCGCCGCGGCGTCGGCCACCGCCATGCGCCACGCCTCGCCGTCGGCGCGCACCCACACCGCGAGCGGGGCGCCCTCGCCGTCGTCGAGCAGGATGCGCCAGCGCCCGGGATGACCGGCCGCGGCGAGCACCCGGAAGCCGGCGAGCGATCGCCACGGGCCGTCCGCCTCCGCGGCGCCGCGCCGCGCGAGGACGGCGGCCGCCGCCATCGCGTGCTCGTCGCGGCCGAGCGGCGGCGACCATCCGCCGGGAAACTGCTCGTGGATGAAGCCGGTGCTCACGCGCCCGGCGACGAAGTCCGGCACGCTGACCAGCGCGGCGAGGAACGCGGCGTTGCTGCGCACGCCGGGAAGCGCCGTCGCGCGGAGCGCCTCGGCGAGGCGCGCGGCGGCATCCGCACGGTCGCGCCCGTGCACCACCAGCTTCGCGAGCAGCGCGTCGTAGAACGGCTCGACGCGCGTGCCCTCGCCCACCCCGCTGTCGACGCGGATGCCTTCGCCGGCGGCCGGGCGCCACGCGGCGAGGGTGCCCGTCGCCGGCCGGAAGTCGTGCGCGGGGTCCTCGGCGTTGATGCGCGCCTCCATCGCCCAGCCGCGCGGCACCAGGTCCTCCTGCGCGAACGGCAGCGCCTCCCCCGCGGCGACGCGCAGCTGCCACTCGACGAGGTCCAGGCCCAGGATGGCCTCGGTCACCGGGTGCTCCACCTGCAGCCGGGTGTTCATCTCCAGGAAGAAGAACGCGCCGTCGCGCGGGTCGAGGACGAACTCCACGGTGCCGGCGTTGCGGTAGCCGATCGCGCGCGCGAGCGCGAGCGCCGCCGCGTGCAGCGCGGCGCGCGTGTCCGCGTCAAGCCCCGGCGCCGGCGCCTCCTCGACGAGCTTCTGGTGGCGGCGCTGGATCGAGCAGTCGCGCTCGTGCAGGTGCACGATGTTTCCGTGGCCGTCGCCGAGCACCTGCACCTCGACGTGCCGCGGCCGCTCGATGCAGCGCTCCACGATCAGGCGGTCGTCGCCGAAACCGGCCATCGCCTCGCGCCGCGCCAGCGCGATCGCGCCGGACAGCTCGTCGGCGCGATCGACGCGGCGCATGCCCCGCCCGCCGCCGCCCGCACAGGCCTTCACCATCAGCGGGACCCCGAGGCCCGCCGCGGCGGCGCACAGCGCGGCGTCGCGATCCGCCCCCGCGCCCTCCGGCTCCTCGACGCCGGGCACCACCGCGACGCCCGCGCCGCGCGCGATCGCGCGCGCCCGCGCCTTGTCCCCCATCGCGCGGATGGTGTCCGCGTCGGGGCCGACGAACGCGACGCCCGCGTCCGCGCAGGCCGCGGCGAACCCGGCGTTCTCCGACAGGAAGCCGTAGCCGGGGTGGATCGCGTCGGCGCCGGCGCGCTGCGCGGCGGCGACGATCTGCGCGGCGTCCAGATAGCCGTCCGCGGGCCCCGCGCCGTCCAGCGCCAGCGCGCGGTCGGCCGCGCGAACGTGCAGCGCCGCGGCGTCCGCGCGCGAGTGCACGGCCACGCTCTCGATGCCGAGCCGCCGGCAGGTGCGCGCGACGCGGCACGCGATCTCGCCGCGGTTCGCGATCAGGATGCGGCGGAACACGGCCGCTACATCCGCGGCACGGGCGTGAAGCCGGACGCCGGCGGCGCCGCGTGCGCGAGCGCGAGGCACAGCCCGAGCACGTCGCGGGTCTGCGCCGGCTCGATGATGCCGTCGTCCCACAGCCGCGACGTCGCGTAGTACGGATCGGACTGCTCGGCGTACTGCGCGCGCACGCCGCGCTCGAGCGCGGCGAGCTCCGCCGGGTCGGCCTGGCCGCGGTGCATGCTCGAGCGCCGCAGCTCCAGCATCACGTTGCTCGCGACGTCGGCGCTCATCGTCGCGATCTCGGCGCCGGGCCACGAGAACAGGAAGCGCGGCCAGAAGCCGCGCCCGCACATGCCGTAGTTTCCGGCGCCGTACGAGCCGCCGACGATCACGGTGAAGCGCGGCACGCGGGCCACGGACATCGCGTAGACCATCTTCGCCGAGTGCTTCGCGATGCCGCCGCGCTCCGCCTCGCTGCCGACCATGTAGCCGGAGATGTTCTGCAGGAACAGCAGCGGGACGCCGCGCTGGTCGCAGCGCGCGATGAAGTGCGCGGCCTTCAGCGCCGACTCGCTGTACAGCGCGCCGTTGTTGCCGAGGATCCCGACCGGGAAGCCGTGGATCCACGCGGTGCCCGCGACCAGCGTCTCGCCCCAGTGCGGCTTGAACTCGCTGAACTCGCTGTCGTCGACCAGGCGCGCGAGGATCTCGCGCACGTCGTACGGCGTGCGCCGGTCCGGCGGGATCACGCCCGCGATCTCCGCGGCGTCGTGGCGCGGCGGGCGCGCGGCGCGCGGCGGCGTCAGGTCCCGGCGCCGGTTCGCCCCGGCGACGATCTCGCGCACCCGCGCGAGCGCCTGCGGCTCGTCCTCGGCGAGGTCGTCCGACACCCCGGACACGCGGGTGTGCATCTCGGCGCCGCCGAGCGACTCGCCGTCCACGTCCTCGTTGATCGCGACCTTGACGATGGACGGCCCGCCGAGGTGGATGCGCGCGTTGCCGCGCACCATCACGACGTCGTCCGACAGCGCCGGGATGTACGCGCCGCCCGCGGTGCAGCCGCCGAACACCGCCGAGATC
This sequence comes from uncultured Gammaproteobacteria bacterium, assembly GCA_965365655.1. Taxonomy (GTDB): domain Bacteria; phylum Pseudomonadota; class Gammaproteobacteria; order HK1; family HK1; genus JBFHNV01. The sequence continues at coordinate 9,652 of CBDUCN010000049.1, forward strand.
TGCGGCAGACCGGCGGCCGACATCCGGCACTGGCGCAGGAAGGTGTTGCCGAAGTGGTCGCGGTCCGGGAACACGCGGTCCTGCTCCGGGAGATAGGCGCCGCCGCAATCCACGAGGTAGATGCAGGGCAGCCGGTTCTCCTCGGCGATCTCCTGCGCGCGCACGTGCTTCTTGACGGTCTCGTGGAAGAACGACCCGCCCTTCACGGTCGCGTCGTTCGCGATCACCATGCACGGCGTGCCGCTCACCATCGCGATGCCGGTCACGATGCCGGCCGCCGGCACCTCGTTGCCGTACTGGCCCCACGCGGCCAGCGTGGACAGCTCGAGGAACGGGCTGCCGGGATCGGCCAGCAGGTCGATGCGCTCGCGCACCAGCAGCTTGCCGCGCGCGCGGTGGCGCTCGATGTGGCGGTCCCGCCCGCCGCCGACCGCGTGCGCGAGGCGCTCGCGCAGCACCGCGAGGCGCGCGTCATGGTGCTCCCGGTTGCGGGCGAAGTCCTCCGCCTGCGGGTCCACCCGGCTGTGCAGGATGCTCATGCTCGTCTCGATGCGCGCCGGTGCAGGAGGCGCGGCCGGAAAATGACGGATCGTGCGGCGGGGATCAACGTGCGCCTCCCGGGCCGGCGGGGCCGCGCCGCCGCGCGCGCCCCGGCCGCCGCGCGCCCACGGAGGCTTCCGCGCGCCGGGGTTCAGGCACAATACCCGTTCACTGTCCGACGGGGGATCGCCGATGGCCGGCCTGCACTACGAGGAGTTCGAGATCGGCATGGAGTTCAACCATGCCCTGACGCGCACCGTGACGGAGATGGACAACACGCTGTTCTGCGCGCTGACCCACAACCCGCAGCCGCTGCACCTGGACGCCGAGTTCGCGAAGCAGACCGAGTTCGGCGAGCGGCTGGTGAACAGCCTGTTCACGCTGGGGCTGATCATCGGCGTCTCGGTGGGCGACACCACGCTGGGCACCACCATCGCGAACCTCGGCATGACGGACGTGCGCTTCGCGAACCCGGTGTTCCACGGCGACACCATCCGCGTCGTGACCCGCGTGAAGGACATGCGCGAGTCGCGCTCGCGTCCCGAGGCGGGCCTGGTGGTGTTCGAGCACAGCGGCTACAACCAGCGCGGCGACGAGGTGGCGTACTGCGTGCGCACCGCGTTCATGAAGAAGCGCCCCGCATGAGCGCGGCGCCGGCCCGCCTCAACCGCTCGTTCCTGTTCGTCCCCGGCGACAGCGAGCGCAAGCTCGAGAAGGCGCGCTCGAACGAGGCCGACGCGCTGATCCTGGACCTCGAGGACGCGGTCGCCGACGCGCGCCAGGACCTCGCGCGCGGGATGGTGCGCGAGTACCTGCAGGCGAATGCGGACCGCTCGCGCCAGGAGCTGTGGGTGCGCATCAACCCGCTGGACAGCCCGCTGGCGCTGCCGGACCTGGTCGCCGCGATGCCGGGACGGCCCGACGGCATCGTGGTGCCGAAGGTGGACGGCGCGCAGGACGTGAACCGGCTCGGCAGCTATCTGGACGCGCTGGAGGCCCGCGAGGGGCTCGACGCCGGCAGCACCCGCATCCTGTGCGTCGCGACCGAGACCGCGGCCTCGCTGCTCGGCTTCGGGAGCTATCTCGACGGCGTCACCCCGCGCCTCAGCGCGATGACCTGGGGCGCCGAGGACCTCGCCGCGGCGCTCGGCGCGAGCGACAACCGCCACCCGCGGGGCGGCGAGTACGACGACCCCTACCGTCTCGCGCGCTCGCTGACCCTCGCGACCTGCCGCGCGATCGACGTGCAGGCGGTGGGCGTCGTGTACACCGACTACCGCGACGACGCCGGCTTCGAGGCCGACTGCCTGTACGACCGGCGCTCGGGCTTCGTCGGCAAGATCGCGATCCACCCCGCGCAGCCGCCGATCGCGAACCGCGCGTTCACGCCGTCGGACGACGAGGTGGCCTTCGCGCGCCGGGTGGTGGCCGCGTTCGAGGACAACCCGGGCGTCGGCACCGTGGGCCTCGACGGGCGGATGCTGGACATGCCGCACCTCAAGCAGGCGCGCAACACCCTCGCGCTGGCCGACGCGATCGCCGCGCGCGCGGCGCCGCACGGCGGGGTCCGAGCGTGAGCAGCGCCCCGAGCCGCCCGACGCGCGGGCGGGGCGCATGAGCGCGCAGGAGGCGGGCGAGACCGCGAGCGCCGCCGAGCACGCGCGCGGCGTCGCGGCCTGCGCCGACACGGAGCAGCGCCTCGAGCTCACCGTGCGCTGGCTGCTGGACGAGTTCGAGGCCTACTACCGCGCGTCGCGCCGCATCCCGGCGCTGGCCAAGCAGGCCTTCGAGCGCGCCGACCCCGCGACGTCGCTGACGCTGAGCCGCGAGCGGCTGTCGATGTACAGCGTGCGCATCGAGCGCCTGGGCCCGGAGCTGAAGGCCGCGTTTCCCGAGATCGCCGAGGACGAGGCGCTGTGGGATCGCATCGAGGCGCTGTACCTGCCGCGCATCGAGGGCCGCTACGAGGCCGACCTCGTGTTCGCGTTCTTCCACTCCGTGCGCCGGCGCGTCTACCAAGGCGAATGGAAGCCGGTGGAGTACGCGTTCCAGGACGCGATCGAGCATCCGTACGCCGGCGCCGCGGTGCACCGCAGCTTCGCGGTCGACGGGCGGGTGGACGCGGCCACCGTGCAGGCGATGCTCGAGATCCCGGGCTTCGAGGTGCCGTATCGCGACGCCCCCGGCGACGCGGCCCTGATCGCGGAGCGCGTCAACGCCGAGTGCCCGGATCCGATCCGGCGCATCGACGTCGTCGAGGCGGGCTTCTTCCGGCGCTGGGGGGCGAACCTGGTCGGGCGCGTCGTGCTGCGCGACGGCCGGATGACGCCGCTGATCATCGCGCTGTTCATCGAGGACGGGGCAATCGTCGCCGACGCCGTGATCACCCGCGAGGCCGACGCCCACAACCTGTTCAGCTCCACGCTCGCGAACTTCCACGTCACGCACAGCCGCTATCACGAGCTCGCTGCGTTCCTGCACACGATCATGCCGAAGCGCCCGCTCGGCCTGCACTACTCCACCATCGGCTTCAATCACGTCGGCAAGGTCGCGGTGATGAACGAGCTCGAGACCGAGATCCGCGACACCGGCGAGGTGTTCCGCACCGCGGTGGGCTTTCGCGGCACCGTCGCCATCGGCTTCGCGGCGCCGTCGTCGGACTACAACCTCAAGGTGATCCGCGACGAGCCCACCGCGCAGTACAAGTGGGGAACCTTCGAGGGCATCCAGACGGTGCTCGAGAAGTACAAGCGGGTGCACGAGATCAACCGCGCCGGCAGCATGCTGGACAACATCATCTACTACAACCTGAAGCTGGACCGCGCGTGGTTCGACCCGGCGCTTCTGGACGAGCTCACGCGCGACGCGAGCGAGAGCGTGTCGCTGCGCGGAGACCTGGTGGTGCTGAAGTACCTGATCGTGCAGCGGCGCATGCGCCCGCTGCCGGTGTTCCTCGAGAACGCGTCGCGCGAGGACGCCGAGACCGCCGTCGTCAACCTCGGCTACTGCATCAAGAACAACGCCGCGGCCAACGTGTTCAACAAGGACCTGGACGCGCGCAACTACGGCGTCAGCCGCTTCCTGAAGGTCTACCTGTACGACTACGACGCGCTGGAGCCCTTCACCGAGGTCAAGATCCGCAGCAACGCCGGGCGCGAGGAAGGCGAGGAGGACGTGCCAGACTGGTACTTCGAGGAGGGCGTGGTGTTCCTGCCGGAGGAGATCGAGGCCGGGCTGATGCTCGAGGACCGCCACCTGCGGCGGGTGTTCCGCGCGGTGCACGGCGACCTGCTGACGGTGGAGTACTGGCAGGGGGTGCAGGACCAGCTGCTCGCGGGCGAGGTGCCGATGGCGCAGTTCTACCCGCCGGAGTGCCGGCTGCGGCCCTGAGCGCCCCGGGCCCCGGCGCATCGCACGTCCGGTCGATGTGGTCCATACTTCATGGACCACATCGACCGGACACGCGCCATGGCACGCCCCGCGCCCCCCGCACCGCCGTTCCCCCGCGGCCTCGCCGTCGGCGCCGCGTTCTGCAACCGCGAGCGCGAGCGCGAGGAGCTCGCGCGCCGGGTGCGCGACGGCGTGCACACCTGGCTGGCCGCTCCGCGGCGCCACGGCAAGACCAGCCTGCTCAACCAGATCCTGGTCGACCTCGCCCGGCGCCGCGGCGCGCCGCGGGTGCGCGGGGTGATCGTGGACCTGCTGCCGTCGCACGACCGGCTCGCCGCGCAGCGCGCGATCCTCGACGCCGTCGGCACCGCGGTGGCCGCCGCGCTGCCCACGCACCGGCGCATCCTCGACGCCGCCGCGCGCTTCTTCTCGGGCCTGCGCCCGCGGCTCGCGGTGTCGCTGTCCGGGCCCAGGCTGGAGCTGGGCGCCGACGACGATCGCCCCGAGTCCATCGCCGAGGCCCTGCTCGGGCTGGACGCGGTCGCGCGTGCGGAGAAGCTGCGCGTCGCGCTGGTGCTCGACGAGTTCCAGCAGGTGGGCGAGCTGGCCGAGGCGGCGCCGCTCGAGGCGGGCGTGCGCCACGCGGTGGAGCGCGCCGCCGCGGTGACCTACGTGTTCTCCGGCAGCCACCGCCGGCTGCTGGAGCAGGCCTTCACCGATCCGTCGCGCCCGCTGTATCACCTGTGCGATCCGCTGGCCATCGAGCGGATCGGCGCCGACGCGTACGCCGCGTGGCTCGCGGGCCATGCGCGGGCGCGCTGGGCGAAGGATCTGGACCCCGGCGCCGGCGCCGCGATCCTCGCGTGCACCGAGCGCCATCCGTGGTACGTGAACCGGCTGTGCGAGCGCCTGTGGCGCGCCGACGCGCCGCCGGACGCCGCCGCGGTGGAGGTCGCCTGGGCCACCCTCGCGGCGACCTGGAAGGACTGGCTCGCGACGCTCATCGACTCGCTGAGCCGCCAGCAGCTCGCGGTGCTGGTCGCGCTCGCGGACGCGGCCACCGACAGCCCCACCGGGCGCGACTTCCTGAGCCGCTGCCGGGTGCCGAAGTCCAGCGTCGCGCAGGCGCTGGACGTGCTGCTCGCGCGCGACCACGTGTTCCGCGACGGGCAGGGGCTCTACCGGCTCGTCGACCCGGCGCTGCGCGCGTACCTGAAGGGCGACCGGGTGCGGCTGCCGGGGCGCGGCGCCGCCGAGTGACCGGCGGCGCGCACGGGCGACCCGGGTGCGGCGGCGCCCGTGCGCCCCGCCGCGCTCACTGCCCGCGCAGCGTCGCGCACAGCGCGCGCGCCGACGACGACTCCATGCCGAGCACCGCGTCGCGGATCGCGCGCGCCCGCGCGTCCGGCACCGCGCGGGCCGCGTTCTGGAAGTACTTCGCGTCGATCTCCCCGGCGTCCAGCGCCCGCTCCGCGGCGCCGCGGTTGACCGGCTCGGCGTGCACGTACTCGGCACCGTCGCGGGTCGTGATCGCGAGCGCGCCCGCATACACGCGCGGAAAGTCGGCGTCCGCGAGCGCGTCGCACTCGACCTTCGCGGCGAGCGCGAGGATCTCCGGGTCGCGCAGCGCGTCGGGCGCGAGCTCGGCGAGGCCGAAGCGCCCGCGCCGCAGGCAGGCGGCGACGATGTACTGCGCCGAGAACTTCGCGTCGTAGTCGCTCGCCGGGCGCAGCTTGTTGGCCGCCGGCTCGGCGACCACCGGCAGCGTCTCGGCCGGCAGCGACGCGCGCACCCGCGCGATCGCGTCCGGATCGATCCCGTGCCGGCGACGCAGCGCGAGCGCCGCGTCGGCCACCGCGTGCGTGAAGTGGCAGGTCGGAAACGGCTTGACCGCCGACGCCACCGCCTCCCAGCGCTCGCCCAGCCCGTCGGCGATGCCGCCGAAGTCGATGTCGTCGGCGCCGCCGCACAGGTTTCGGAACAGGCCGAAGCGGCCCTCGTACACGCGCGCCGGCGCGACGAACCCGCCCTTCGCGAGCGCGGCGGCCGTGATGCCGGCGGCCGCCGCCCAGCCCGGGTGCAGGCGCTTGTTCCAGGCCCCGTCCTCGACGAACTGCTGGCTGGCCATCGCCGTCGAGCCGGCGATCCCCTGCGCCGCCTGGATGCCGTCCGGCCCCAGCCCCATCAACTTCGCGGCGACGACCGCGCTCGAGAAGTGCCCGACGACCCCGGTCGCGTGCAGGCCGTTGTGATGGAACCGGAAGTTCGCCGCGATGCCGAGGCGGATCGCCGTCTCCATGCCCGCGAGGTAGCTCGCGAGCAGGTCGCCGCCCGACGCCCCGACGTGCTCGCCGGCCACCAGCGCGGCCGGAAACGAGACCGCGGTCGCGTGCACCACCGCGCGCATGTGCGTGTCGTCGAAGTCGAGCCCGTGCACCAGCGCGCCGTTCAGGATCGCCGCGTCGCGCAGGCCCATCGGCGCCGGAACGCCGATCACCGTCGCATCGCCGCGCTCGCCCAGCGACGCGAGCCCGTCGCGCATGCGCGCCGCGTACGGCTCGCGCCCGGCCGCGAGCGCGATGCCGACCGCGTCGAGGATCAGGTAGCGCGCCCGCTCGCGCACCGCCGCCGGCACGTCGCCGGGGCGCAGGCCGTGCGCGAACTCCGCGATCGCCCGCGAGACCGGCGGCGCGGCCCCGGCGTTCATGGGCTCGTGCCGCCGCGCCTCAGCCATGGCCGCGTGCGCCGGCGTCGGCCGGCGCCGCGTACGCGGCCGCGCTCTCGCCCGCGAGCTTGCCGAACACGGTGCCGGCCATCAGCCCGGAGCCGCCCGGATAGTTCTCGTAGAACAGGCCGCCGACCAGCTCCCCCGCGGCGTACAGGCCCGGGATCGAGCGCTCCGTCAGGTCCTGCACCTCGCCGCGCTCGTTGATGCGCAGGCCCCCGAACGTGAACGTGATGCCGGTGGTCGTGACGTACGCCTCGAACGGCGGCTCGTCGATGGGCAGCGCCCAGTTCGTCTTGTCGATCGCGAGGCCGCGCGTCGTAACGCCGTCGAGGACCGACGGATTGAACTCGCCCGGCTGGCACGCGGCGTTGAACTCGTCCACCGTGGCCTTCAGCGCGCGCGGGTCGATTTCCAGCGACGCCGCGAGCTCCTCGACGGTGTTCGCGGTGTGCTTCGTGACCTGCTTGATCCGGTACTCGTCGCGCAGCAACGGAATGGTCTTCTGGTCGAAGATCTGGATCGCGGTGCGGAACGGCTGCTTCATGATCTCGCGGCCGAACTTCACGTAGGTGTGGTTGCGCACGTCCTCGCCCTCGTCGGCGAAGCGCTCCCCGCGCAGGTTCACGATGATTCCCCACGGATAGGAGTGCTTCTGGAAGTTGTCGAGGACCTCGCGGTCGCCGTACGGCGGCGCCGAGATGTCCCAGCCGACCGAGTGGCACCCGGACCAGTTACCGAACGGGCGCGCCCCGATGTCCAGCGCCATGCGGATGCCGTCGCCCATGTTGTGGCGGGTGCCGCGCACGCGGCACAGATCCCAGCCCTGGCCCAGGTAGCGCACGCGCATCTCCGGATTGGACTCGAAGCCGCCGCACGCGAGCACGACGGCCGGCGTGTCGATCACCTCGTAGCCGCCGGGGCCGCGGATCTCGACGCCGGTGATCGAGCGGTCGCGGGCCTGCACCAGCCGCGTCGCGCCGGCCTCGTAGCGGATCTCGCAGCCCATGCGGCGCACCGCGGCCAGCTCCATCTCCACCAGGCCCGCGCCGCCGCCGACCGCCTCGATGTTGACCCCGCCGTAGAAGTGGTGCTTGCCGTCGACGACGAAGGACTGGCGCCCGAACATCGGGATGAAGCGCACGCCCTGGCCGCGCAGCCAGACCATGGCCGGGCGGGAGCCGTCGATCAGCCGCCACGCCATGTCCTCGTCGGCCTGGTGGCGGGTGACCTTCATCAGCGCGTCGTAGAACGTCTGCCGGTCGTGCGCCGGCATCACGATCTGATCGCGCTCCGCGTCCGAGAGATCCGTCAGCACGTCGCGCGCGGCGTCGTCGATCCCGGTGTGGCAGAAGCGGAACCCCCCGGCGGTGAAGTAGGAGTTGCCGCCCTTCTCGTCCTCCGCGGCCTTCTCGAGCACCAGCACACGGGCGCCGTTTCGCCGCGCCGCCATCGCCGCGCACAGCGCCGCGTTGCCGGCGCCGACGACGACCACATCGTAATCAGCCATTTCGCGTTCTCCCGAATCGTGATCCCGTATCCCCTGTCCCGTATGCCGTTCGCCGGCGCCGCGCCGCGGACGCTCAGCCGGATTCGAACAGCTTGTAGATCGCCGGGCTGTAGAGGTGCCCCCAGCCGCGCCCGGACGCTTCGCGCAGCCGGCGTTCGGCGACCCGTGCCGACTCCGCGTCGACGCCTACCGACTCGGCCAGCGCCAGCGCGTAACCGATGTCCTTGCGCGAGTAGTCGATCGAGAACCAGTCGTCCGGGTACTCGCCGCTGGTCATGAACGACCCGTGCCGGCGCATCGCGAAGCTGTCGGCCGAGCCGCGCTCGAGGATCGGGAACAGCTTGCTGCGGTCGACGCCGGCGCGCGTCGCGATCGCCATCGCCTCGGCGAGGGCCGACACGTTCTGGAACACCAGCATGTTGTTCATCAGCTTCACGACCTGGCCGGTGCCGACGTCCCCGCAGTGCGAGATCTCGCTGCCCATGCATTCGAGGTACGGCCGGATGCGCGACAGCGTCGCGTCGCTCGCCCCGACCATGATCGCGAGCGTGCCGTCCTCCGCGGACGGCACGCCCTTCGCGACGGGCGCATCCGCGAACTCCACGCCCTTGTCCCGCAATGCCGCGGCGAGCCTGCGGTCGATCTCCACGGTCGCGGTGGTCATGTCGACCACCGCCTGGCCCGCGCGCGCGGCGTCGACCAGCGCGCCGCTGCCGAACGCGACGTCCTCGACCTGCGGCGCGCCCGGCAGGCACATGAACACCACGTCGGCGCCGCACACGACCTCGCGAACGCTGGACAAGGTGCGCACGCCGTGCGCCGCCAGCGCGTCGGCGCGGCGCGCATCCACGTCGTGGCCCAGCACCGGGCACCCGGACCTGCGCGCGAGGTTGCGGCACATGCGCCCGCCCATCGTGCCGAGTCCGATGAATCCCAGGGTCTCGCTGCTCATCTGTTCACTCCCGAGGCGTTCAGTCCCGAGGACCGTCCTCGTTGGCCTGCCGGCCGCGGCCGGCCGGGTGCGGGCCCATGAAGGCCGGAGCAGCCCGCGGCGCGCGAAGTCCACCGCGAAGGGTCGGGTGTCCGCGGAACCGGGTCAACTCCAGCACTCGCGATGCCGCGCGACACGCTCGTCGCCCGGGTATCACGTCCGCGTCGGACCGGATTGACGTGGATCAACAGGCGTTCCGCCGGCTTCCTCGATCCTCGGCCCTGACGCGCCGTGACGCATGCGCGGGCCGAGTCGCTCGCCCAACACGCTCCGCACGGGCTGCCGACACAGAGGAGAGGCCATCATGAGCGCAAAGAGCCACCTGTTCGTGCTGTCGATGCTGACGTGCGTGCTCGTCGCGCCTGTCCACGCGCAGCGCAGCACACCCGTCACCGTCGTGAATCCGCCGACGAGCCCCCTGCCGGTGAGTCCGCAAGGCACCGTGGCGGTGCAGGGCGACGTGGTCGTGACCAACGCCCCGGACGTGAACGTGCAGTCCCTGCCACCGGTGGCCCTGGACGGCACGCCGACCGTCGTGATCGGCAATGGATTCGGAGAGGAGATCCCGGTCCGCGACGCGGGCGGCCCGGCACTTCAGCCGTGGCACGCGACTGTCAACATCGACCTCGCGTCCGATCAGGCCAGTGACAGGGTCATCTTCCCCAACGTGGGCCTCGGGGTCCCCGCCGGAAAGCGCCTGGTGATCGAGACCGTCACCGCGCAGGCCATCGTGCCGCGGGACCAGACCCCGTTCGTGACGCTGACCCTCGCGGTAGAGGGGCTGGGCGTCAACGGCTTCATGCAGGCCTTCCCCGTGGTCGAGCTCACGCGGATGGGTGCGTTCGACGGCGTCCGTGACCGCTGGGTCGCGACCCATGCCGTGCGGCTGTACGCGAACCAGGTCAGCGTGAACTTCTCGCGGGCGCCCGGGTTCGCCGCGCCGGCCAGCCTGACGGCCACGGTCTCGGGTCACCTGGTGGACCTCTAGCGCGAACGGACGCACGCGTGGCCCGCGTCGCGGTCGACGCGGGCGAATGGAGGACGGCGCCCGCGCCGGGCGACGCGTTACGTTCGCCTCCAGCGCACCCCGTTCGCTGACCCGCACCCTGTCCTTGCCGCGCAGGTTGACCTGCTCCGCGCCCCCCGGCGCGACGTGGAGGGTACCGCCGTCGACGGTCGCATCGATGGCCGCCCGGACTGTGGCCCGGGCGGTGGTCACCCGGGCGAGGCCGCTCACCGTGCGCAGGTGGGTGGCGCCAGTGGCCACCGGGATTGACGAGAATCCGGTTCGTCGAGGCGGTATGCTCACCGCCGCGGCAAACGCGAAGTCATGTCCTGCCTCTTCCCGCACGGCGCCCCGTTCCCGAGACTCCGTGCGGCGGCACACGGTCCGTGCGGAACGCCGTCGCCGGTGCCGGGCGCGTGGACTCCCCCGCACACCGGGCAGGCACTGCAATCTTCCGGGGACGCACGGTGAGCACCAGACGCTGGCTTCCCTTGCTGAAGGTCGCGGTGTCGCTGGGCCTGCTGGTCGCGCTCGCGCTGCGCTTCGACCTGGGCACTCTCGCGCAGAGACTGGCCGGCATCGAGACGGGGTGGGTGCTGGCGGCGATCGCGGCGTTCTCGGCGGGGCTGGTCGCCGGCGCCGTGCGCTGGAAGCTCGCGATGCATGCCCTCGGCCTGCCGGTCGCGCTGCGCCGCCTGGTCGCGCTGACCTTCGCCGGCGGCTTCTTCAACCAGGTGCTGGTCTCCTCCATCGGCGGTGACGTGGTCAAGGCGTGGCTGCTGCACCGGGAGCACAGCCGGTTGGCCACGGTGGTGCTGAGCCTGGTCATCGACCGGCTGGTGGGCGTGCTGGGCCTGGGCATCGTGATCGCCGGCGCGATGGCGTTGCCGCAGTCGCAGCGCCTCGGCGACGCGACGCGCTCCTCGGTTCTCTACGCGGGCCTCGCGCTCGCGGCCGGCCTGCTGGTGCTCATCGCGCTCGCGTTCCGCCGCCGGCGCGCGGCGCCCGCGGCGGGCACGGCGCTGCGCCGCCTGCGCGACGTCGCGGCCGAGCTGCGCGACGCCGTTCGCGTGATGCTGCTGCGCCCGCACCTGTCGCTGACCGCGGGTGGCCTCGCCGTGATCGTGCACCTGCTGTCGATCGTGGCCGCGTGGTGCGCCGCGCGCGCGGTGGGCGCGGACGTGGGCGCGCAGGCGCTCATCGTGTGCGTGCCCCTCGCGCTTC
>CBDUCN010000050.1:0-21036 GCA_965365655.1 uncultured Gammaproteobacteria bacterium
GACGACATGAAGTTCGTGCTCCGCGAGCTGTTCGCGCACGAGCGCGCCGAGCCGCTGCCCGGCACCGACGAGCTGGGCGACGACGTGGTCGACGCCGTGCTCGAGGAGGCGGCGAGGCTCAGCACCTCGATGCTCGCACCGCTGAACCGCTCGGGAGACGAGCAGGGCTGCGTGTACGAGAACGGCGTGGTGCGGACCCCGGAGGGCTTCAAGGAGGCCTACGCCGCGTTCGCGGAGGGCGGCTGGACCGGGCTCGGCGCCGATCCGGACTACGGCGGCCAGGGGCTGCCGCAGAGCGTCGGCATGCTGATGCAGGAGATGTTCTCGAGCGCCAACCTCGCGTTCAGCATGTATCCCGGTCTCAGCCACGGCGCCTATCACGCGATCCACCAGTGGGGCACCGACGAGCAGAAGGCGCTGTATCTGCCGAAGCTGGTGGACGGCAGCTGGAGCGGCACCATGTGCCTGACCGAGCCGCAGTGCGGGACGGATCTCGGCTTGATCCGCACCCGCGCCGAGCCTCGCGAGGACGGCAGCTTTCGCATCACCGGCACCAAGATCTTCATCTCTGCCGGCGAGCACGACCTGACCGAGAACATCGTGCACCTGGTGCTGGCGCGGCTGCCGGATGCGCCGGTGGGCATCAAGGGCATCAGCATGTTCCTGGTGCCGAAGTACCTGCCCGACGACGACGGCCGCCCGGGGATGCGCAACGGCGTCGCCTGCGGATCCATCGAGCACAAGATGGGCATCAAGGCCTCGGCCACCTGCGTCATGAACTTCGACGAGGCCACCGGCTTCCTGGTCGGGCGGCCGCACAAGGGCATGCGCGCGATGTTCACGATGATGAACGCGGCGCGCCTCGCCGTCGGGGTGCAGGGGCTGGCGGTCGCGGAGGCCTCGTACCAGGGCGCCGTGGCCTATGCGCGGGAGCGTACCCAGGGCCGCGCGCTGGCCGGCGCGGCCGCGCCGGAGCAGGCCGCGGATCCGATCCTCGTGCATCCGGACGTGCGGCGCATGCTGCTCACGATGCGCACGAGCGTCGAGGGTGCCCGCGCGCTGGTCGGCTGGGTCGCGCATGAGCTGGACGTCGCGCAACGTCACCCCGACCCCGCGGCGCGCGCGGCCGCGGAGGACCTGGTCTCGCTGCTGACCCCCGTGGTCAAGGCGCACCTGACCGACATGGGCAGCGAGTGCGCGAACCTCGGGGTGCAGGTCTACGGCGGCCACGGCTACATCCGAGAGCACGGCATGGAGCAGTACGTGCGCGACGCGCGGATCTGCCAGATCTACGAGGGCACCAATGGCGTGCAGGCGATGGACCTGGTGGGCCGCAAGCTGCCCGCGCACACCGGGCGGCTGCTGCGCCGGTTCTTCCACCCGGTGGCCGCGTATCTGGAGTCGCGCGCCGGCGACGACGCGATGGCGCCGTTCGTCGGCGCCACCGCGAAGGCGCTGGGCCGCCTGCAGCAGGCCACCCTGACGCTCGCCCAGCGCGGCATGAAGGACCCGGACGAGGCGGGCGCCGCGGCGGCCGAGTATCTGCACCTGTTCGCGCTCGTCGCGCTGGCGTATCTGTGGTGCCGCACCCTCGACGCCGCGGCGCGAGGCGGCATCCACGGCGAGGACTTCTACCGCGCGAAGGCCCACACCGCGCACTTCTTCTTCGAGCGCGTCCTGCCGCGCAGCAGCGCGCTGTTCGCGGCGGTCATGGGCGGCGCGGGCGCGATCAACCGCTTCCGGCCAGAGGACTTCTGAGCGCGCCGGACGCCGGCGCGGGGGACACCCGATGAGCGACACCGTTCTCGTGAGCAGCGCAGGCGGCGTCGCGACGCTGACGCTGAACCGCGCGCAGGTGCTCAACGCGCTCGACGGCGACATGGCGGTCGCGCTGGATGCGGCCGTCGCCACGGTGTCCGCGGACGCATCGGTCCGATGCATCGTCGTCACCGGCGCCGGCGGCCACTTCATGGCCGGTGGCGACATCGGGGTGTTCCACGCGTGGCTGGACAGGCCTCCCGGCGCGCGCCAGGACGCGGTGCGCGAGCTCATCGCGCCGGTGCACCGCGCGATCCGCACCCTGCGCGCCGCGCCGCAGCCGGTCGTCGCCAGCGTGCGCGGCGCGTGCGCCGGCTTCGGGCTCAGCCTGCTGATGGCCTGCGATCTGGCCGTCGCGAGCGAGGACAGCACCTTCAGCCTCGCGTACTGCCGCATCGGCGCGAGCCCGGACGGCGCCGCGACCTGGAGCCTGCCGCGCAGCGTCGGCATGAAGCGTGCCGCGGAGATCGCGCTGCTCGGGGATCGATTCGGCGCCCAGGAGGCGCTGGCGATGGGCCTGCTCAACCGCGCGCTGCCGGACGGCGAGCTGGAGCGCGCGACCGCGGAGCTCGCGGCACGCCTCGCGGCGGGTCCGGCGGGCGCGCTCGCGCGCACCAAGGCGCTGCTGGCGCGTGCCGGCGGCGCCGACCTGGAAGCGCATCTCGCGGCCGAGGAGGCGGCTTTCGTCGAGGGCGTCGCGGGCGCGGAGTTCGAGGAGGGCGTGCGGGCCTTCGTGGAGAAGCGCCGGCCGCGCTGGTGAGCCCCCACAACGCCGCGCACGGTCCGGTCCGCGCCCTGCGCTAGCGTCGGTGCGTGGGCGGCAAAGCCGGGCGGCAACACAAAGGGCCCGCTCGCGCGGGCCCCTTGCCGTTCCGTGCGTGCGCCGCGCGGCGGCGCCCGGCTCAGTCGAAGCGGTAGTTGAACTGCAGGCTGAAGATGTCGGCGTCGGAGTCGAAGCTGCCGACGAGGGTGTCGGCCTGGCTGCCGACGCGGTTGATGCTCGCGTCGTCGACGAACAGGTGGGCATAGCCGACGTCGAGCTGCATCCGGTCGTTCACGGCGTAGCTCGCGCCGACCGAGGCCCAGACGCGGTCGGCGTCCGGCAGGCGGGCGGTGGTGAACACGGGATTGCCGGTCGGCGACTCGTCGTAGGCGACGCCGACGCGGAACGTGAAGCGGCTGTCGTGGTAGTAGTTCAGCCCGAGGCCGAGGCGCCACGTGTCGTCCCAGCGCAGCTCCTCGACCGTCGCCGCCGAGCGCAGCGCCGTGTTCGTATCGAACTGGATCACGAGGCGCTGCACCGACGACCAGCGGGTCCACGTCGCGTCGCCCATGATTCCGAACTTGTCGTTGATGCGGTGATACGCGCTGAAGGACAGGCTGTCCGGGAGCGTCACGTCGGCCGTGATGCCGTCGTTGATGAACGACGAGGCGAACAGGCCCTGGACCACCGCGTTGCTCCCCAGGTTGAAGGACACGTCGCCGTCCAGCGACTGCTTGATTCGCGAGCGGTAGGCGGCGCTGAAGCGGGTGCCCTCGCTCAGCTCGTAGAGGACGCCGAGGTTGATGCCGAAGCTCCACCCATCCGCCTGGTTCTCGGCGTAGCCGTCGAGCGCGGTGGTGCCCTGGCTGGGCGCGCAGGCGGCATTCAGCGCGCCGGCCTGGGCCAGGTTGCCGGCAGCGCCGGCCGCCGCCGCGACGGCGAGGCAGGCGCTGCTGAAGTCCACCGCGCTCGACAGGGTGGCGTCCATGTACTGCGCGTTGATCCCGCCGCCGATGGACAGCCGATCGGTGGCCTTGTAGGCGATGGCCGGATTGATGTGCGCGGTCTTGATCTCGGACTTCAGCGCCTGATAGCGACCGACCCAGTTGGTGTTGTACTCGGTCTTCAGGCCGAACGGCACGTTGACGCTGAGGCCGAACGTGAAGGGGCCGTCGAGCTTGCGGATGTAGTAGAGGTTCGGCACGACGGCGTCGGTGCCGCCGTCGATGTTGGTGGTGCCCCGGATGGGCGCCCCGGCGCCGGTCACGGCGCGCTGGTTGGTGAACTCGAAGCTCGGCAGGATGACGTGCGCGGAGGCCTGCACCTCGTTGGGCCGGCGCGTGATGCTGGCAGGGTTGAACCACACCGTGCTCGCGTCCTCCGCGAGCGCGCCGCCGCCGGCGAACGCGTTGCCCATGCCCTGCGCGCTGTGCTCGATGATCGCGAATCCGGCGCCCTGCGCCGGGCCGGCGAAGCAGGCCATTGCCCCGAGCAGCGACGCCGCCAGGGCCCGCGTGTTCCGTGTGCTCATGAGATCCCCCCCCAGGGTGTGCCGGCTTCTCCGGCTGTTGTGAACTCGCCACAAGTTGACGAGCTATCACGTTGATTTTGGCGAGTATTGAGTAGGGTGTCGCGCAGTGTCAACAGGAACGCCATCGTCCCCCGGCAGGAATTCCGGTCGCGTTCCGGCAACCTGCGCTCGAGGTCGCCGTGCGCCGGCCCGTCGGCGAGCCGCAGCCGCGACAGCGCGTGCTGCCGGGAGGGCACCCGGCGCGCCGCCGCGCGGGCGCGCGTCTAGGCTCACGCGTCCACCGTCACCTGCCCGCGAACGCTGACGCCCGCAACCACGGTTGCCGTACACGGTGCACCAGCGACCCGGGTCGCGGGCACGGCGCGCAGCGTCGGCAGCGAGCGGCGCGAGACCGCGCCGGCGTGCGGCCGCGCGTGTTGTCCTCGCGGGGAACATGGTGCATTTTGGCGACCGCGCCGGATTGCGGGCGCGCGGCGTGCCCAGGGCCGCCCGGAGAGCGTGAAAGCCCGGCGCGGTCACCGTGCGTGCAGCTCCGGGTGCGCGCGAACGATGCGGCCGGCGTGCGTGACCCGGGCGAGGCGGGAGAACGACAGCGATGGAAAAGCCGTGGCTCGCCAGTTATCCGGCGGGGGTGCCCGCCGAGGCGGACGTGGCGGCGTACCCGTCGCTGGTCGCGATGATCGAGCAGGCCTGCACCCGCTTCGCGGATCACCCTGCGTTCAGCAACTTCGGCGTCACGCTCACCTTCCGGGAGCTGGAGCGGCGCAGCCGCGCGTTTGCCGGCTACCTGCAGAACGATCTCGGCCTGGGGCGCGGCGACCGCATCGCGATCATGATGCCGAACCTGCTGCAGTACCCGATCGCGCTGCTCGGCGCGCTGCGCGCGGGGCTCACGGTGGTCAACACCAATCCTCTCTACACGGAGCGCGAGCTCGAGCACCAGCTCGTCGATTCCGGCGCCAGCGCCATCGTCATCGTCGAGAACTTCGCCCACGTGCTCGAGCAGTGCCGGGACGACGTGCCCGTGCGCCACGTGATCCTCACCCGGATGGGCGACCAGCTCGGCTTCCCGAAGTCGATGCTGGTCAACCTGGTGGTGAAGTACGTCAAGAAGCTCGTGCCGGCGCACGCGCTGGAGGACACGATCGCGTTCAACGACGCGCTGGTCCGCGGCCAGGCGCTCGGCTTTTCGGAGGTGGAGTCGGGCCCGGACGACCTGGCCTTCCTGCAATACACCGGCGGCACCACCGGCGTCGCGAAGGGCGCGATGCTGACCCACGGCAACATGGTGGCCAACGTGATGCAGGCGACCGCCTGGCTGAGGCCGTTCATCGCCGAGGGCACCGAGGTCGTGGTGACCGCGCTGCCCCTCTATCACATCTTCGCGCTCACCGCGAACTGCCTCACCTTCATGAACTACGGCGGGCACAACGTGCTGATCACCAACCCGCGCGACATGCCGGGCTTCGTGCGCGAGATCAAGGATCTGGGCTTCAGCGTGATCACGGGCGTCAACACGCTGTTCAACGGGCTGCTGAACACGCCGGGCTTCGACGCGGTGGACTTCTCGCGGGTGAAGGTCGCGCTGGGCGGCGGCATGGCGGTGCAGCGCTCGGTGGCCGAGCGCTGGCACAAGACCACCGGTGTGGCCCTGCTCGAGGCCTACGGGCTCACGGAGACGGCGCCGGCGGTGTGCATCAACCCGCTGGATCTGCCCGAGTACAACGGCACGATCGGGCTGCCCGTCCCGTCCACCGACGTGTGCGTGCGCGACGAGGAGGGACGCACCCTCGCCGCCGGCGAGGCGGGCGAGCTGTGCGTGCGCGGCCCTCAGGTGATGCGCGGCTACTGGAACCGCCCCGAGGACACCGACGGCGTTCTGGACGCTGACGGCTGGCTGCGCACGGGCGACATCGCCGAGATGACCGAACAGGGCTTCGTGCGCATCGTCGACCGCAAGAAGGACATGATCCTGGTGTCCGGCTTCAACGTGTACCCGAACGAGGTGGAGGAGGTGCTGGCGGCACACCCCGGGGTGCTGGAGGTGGGCGCCATCGGGGTTCCCGACGAGCATTCGGGCGAGACGGTGAAGGTGGTCATCGTGAAGAAGGACCCGGGTCTCACCGAGGAGTCGGTCAAGGAGTGGTGCCGGGAGCAGCTCACGAACTACAAGCGCCCGCGTCACATCGCATTTGCGTCCGAGCTGCCGAAGAGCAACGTCGGCAAGATCCTGCGCCGCGAGCTTCGCGAGCGCTTCGGGGCCGAAGAGTGAGCCGGGTCGCCGCGAAGCGGGCGCGCGTTGCGGCGTCCGCGGTGCTGCTGCTCGCCGGCGCGGCGCGCGCCGGCGAGGTCTCGGTGGTGGCGGCGGAGCTGAGCCGCGAGGGGCCGGGGAAGTGGCGCGCGAGCGTGACGCTGGCGCACGGCGACACCGGCTGGGAGCACTACGCCGACGCCTGGCGTGTCGTCGACGCCGGCGGCGGCGTGCTCGGCACGCGCACGCTGTATCACCCGCACGTGGACGAGCAGCCGTTCACGCGGTCGCTGTCGGGCATCGCGATCGCACCCGGCACGGCCACGGTGTGGGTGGAGGCGCACGACAAGGTGCACGGCTGGTCCGACCGGCGCCTGGAGCTGGACCTCCGCACTGCCGAGGACGGCCGGGTGCGCGCCGGGCGCTGACGCCGGGCCGCATCGCCGCGCCCGCGTGGCCATCGTCCTCGTCAACCGGTACTTCCACCCGGATCACGCCGCGACCGGCCAGCTGCTGGCCGACCTCGCGTTCCACCTGGCGCGACGCGACGGTTGCGCGGCGGCGCCGGTGCTGGTCGTCACCTCGCGCCAGCGCCTCGAGCATCCCGGCGCCCGGCTGCCTTCGCGCGAGCGCCTGCACGGCGTGGAGGTGCGCCGCGTGTGGAGCACGCGCTTCGGCCGCGCGTCGCTGCCCGGGCGCGCGCTGGACTACCTGAGCTTCCACGTCGCGGCTCTGGTGTTCCTGCTCGCGCGGCTGCGCGCGGGCGACGTGCTGGTGGCCGCGACCGATCCGCCGCTGCTCGGCAGCACCGCCGCGCTGGCGGCGCGGATTGCCGGCGCGCGGCTGGTGCTGTGGTGGCACGACGTGTTCCCGGAGGTCGCCGAGGCGCTGGGGGTGCCCGGCGCGGGCGGGCTCACCGGGCGCGTGCTGCGCCGGATGCGCGATGCGAGCGCGCGCGCGGCGCGGGCGAACGTCGCGCTGGGCGACGACATGGCGCGGCGGCTCGCGGCCCGTGGCGTCGCGCCGCAACGGCTGCACGTGATCCACAACTGGAGCGACGGCGCCGAGGTCCGTCCGCTCGCGCCCGCGCGCAACCCGCTGCGCCGGGCGTGGGGGCTGGACGGGCGCTTCGTGGTCGGCTACTCGGGCAACCTGGGCCGCGTCCACGACCTGGGCGCGGTGCCCGAGGCGGCGGCCCGCCTGGCCGACCTCGATGACCTCGTGTTCCTGGTCGTCGGCGGCGGCGCCGGCCTGCCGGCGCTGCGCGAGGCGGTCGCGCGGCGCGGCCTCGGCAACGTGCGCTTCGCGCCGTACCAGCCGCGTCGCGCGCTGGCCGCGAGTCTGTCGCTGCCGGACGTGCACCTGCTGAGCCTGCGCCCGGCGCTGGAGGGGCTGGTGGTGCCCAGCAAGCTGTACGGGATCCTCGCCGCAGGCCGCCCGGCAGTGCACCTGGGTGCGGCCGACGGCGAGGTCGCGCGCATCCTGCGCGACGCCGGCGCGGGGTGCGTGGTGGCGCCGTCCGACGCGGCGCGGCTCGCCGGCGTGCTGCGTGAATTGCACGACGACCGGGCGCGCGCGGCCGCGATGGGCCGGCGGGGACGGCGGCTGTTCGAACGGCGATTCGAGCGCGCGCACGCGATGGCGCGCTGGGACGACGTGCTCGACGCGGTGCGCTGACGCGTCGCCGCGCGGGCGGGATTGCCACGCCCGCGGCGCCGGCCCGGTGAGCTCGCGGCGACCGCCGCCCGGACGCCGGGTTGGCGCCGCGTGGCGGACCCGCACGCGTGTCCGCGTTCGGGGTGCGGGGACCGAAACAGCGGCCGGGCCGGCGCTTCCGGTAGCATCGGCCGCGTCCGGTTCACGTGGAAGCACAGGTGCGCGACGTCCTGAGCCTGGCGGTGGCGCTGGGGGTGGCCTCGGCGTTGCTGCGCGGCCTGCGTCCGCTCGCCAGGCGCATCGGGCTGGTGGCGCGGCCCCGGGTTCCGGCGCCGGGCGGCGACGTGCCGCTGATCGGCGGCCTCGCGATGTTCGTCGGCTTCGCGATGGGCGCGCTGACGCTGGACGCTTCGCTCGCGCCGCTGCGCCCGTTCTTCGCCGGTGCGGCGCTGCTGGTCGTGGTCGGCGTGCTGGACGACCTGCGCGAGCTGTCCTCGCGCGCGCGCTTCGCGGCCCAGATCGTGGCCGCGGCGATGATGGTGGGCTGGGGCGGCGTGGTGCTGCTCGACCTCGGGCGCCTCGCCCCGGGCGGAGAGGTGCTCTCGCTGCACGCGGCCGCGGTGCCGTTCAGCGTGTTCTGCGCCGTCGGCGTGATCAACGCGCTGAACATGGTGGATGGCGTGGACGGGCTCGCCGGCGCGCTGGCGCTGGTGGCTCTCGCGGCGCTGGCGTGGGTCGCGCACCGTGCGGGCCTTTCGGCTCACCGCGACGTGCTGGTGCTGCTCGCGGCGGTCGTCGTCGCGTTCCTCGCGGTGAACGCCCGCCTGCCGTGGCAGCCGCGTGCGCGTGCGTACATGGGGGACGCGGGGAGCCTGTTCCTCGGCTTCGCGATCACGTGGTTCGTGATCGACCTCAGCCAGGGGCCGGCCCCTGCGATGGCGCCGGTGACCGCGCTGTGGCTGCTGCTGGTGCCGCTGTTCGATACCGTGTGGCTGCTGGTGAAGCGTCCGCTGGAGGGGCGCTGGCCCACCGAGGCGAGCCACGATCACCTTCATCACCTGCTGCAGATGGCCGGGATGGCGCCGGGGCGCTGCGCGGCCGTGCTGGGCGCGGTGGCCGCCGCGGCAGCGGCGGCCGGCCTGCTGGCCGAGTCCGCGGGCGTTGCGGAGTCGCACCGCTTCCAGGCCTTCCTCGCGCTGTTCGCGGTCTACGCGGTGCTCATGCACGTGAGCTGGCGGCGTGGTCGGCTGCTCGCGCGGGACCTCGATCGGCGCGCCGCGGAGCCGCGCGAGCGCCGGGCCGGCGGCGAGCGGCGCCGGCGCCGCGGTACACCGCGCCGGGGTGCGCCGCGGGAGTGAACCGTCACAGCGCGTCGGCGGCCAGCAGCTGCGGTCCGTGCGCGTCCCAGCGCACCACCTCGCCCGCCGCGTCGTACCAGTCGCCGAGCACCAGGCGCGCGGCGGGCGCGCCGTCCATCTCAGGGGCGTGCACCGCCGGGCGGTGGGTATGGCCGTGCACCATGTGCCGCGCGTCGAAGCGGCGCAGCGTCGCGAGCACCGCGTCCGGCGTGACGTCCATGATGTCGTCGGGCTTGAGCCGGGTGCGCTCGGCGGAGCGCAGCCGCAACGCGTCGGCCTGCGCGACGCGGGCCGCGAAGGGCAGGGCCAGGAAGCGCTGCTGCGCCTGCGGGTCGGTGAAGGTGCGCCGCCACTGCTGGTAGTCCTCGTCGCGGGTGCAGAGCTGATCGCCGTGCAGCACCACGACCGGCGTGCCGTGCACGTCGACGCGCGCGGGCTGCTCCAGGCGCCGGCAGCCGGTGCGCGCCTCGAAGCCGTCGCCCACCAGGAAGTCGTGGTTGCCGAACGCGAAGTGCGTGCGCACGCCGCCGGCGGCGAGCGCCGCGAGAGCGTCCAGCACGCGCTCGTGCGGCTCGCGCGCGTCGTCGTCCCCGAGCCACGCGTCGAACACGTCGCCGAGCAGGTACAGCGCGTCAGCGTCGGCGCACGGGCCGCGCAGGAAGCGCAGGAACGCGTCCACCGCGCCGGGGCGCGCGGCGCTCAGGTGCACGTCGGACGCGAACAGCACGGTCACGGGCGGCGGCCTCCGGGTGCACCGGGCCGCGGCAGGGGCACGCGCCGCGGCGCTCGGCATGGTGAGCGCACCGGCGCGTCAGTCCTCCAGCAGCTCCGCGTGCTCGATCACGACGTCTTCCACCGGGACGTTCTGGTGGCCGCCGCGGGTGGCGGTGGACGACTCCTCGATGCGGGTCACGACGTCCATGCCGTCGGTCACGCGGCCGAACACGCAGTAGCCCCAGCCCTGCGGGGTCTGGGCCTTGTGATCCAGGAAGTCGTTGTCCTGGGTGTTGATGAAGAACTGCGCGGTTGCGGAGTGCGGATCGCCGGTGCGCGCCATCGCGACCGTCCCGGTCGCGTTCTTCAGGCCGTTGTCCGCCTCGTTGGCGATGGGCTCGCGCGTCGGCTTCTGGCGCATCCCGGGCTCGAGGCCGCCGCCCTGGATCATGAAGCCGTCGATGACGCGGTGGAACAGGGTGCCGTCGTAGTGGCCCTCGCGCACGTAGCGGGCGAAGTTCTCCGTGGTCGCGGGCGCGCGCTCGGGGTCCAGGGTCAGCTCGATGACCCCGTGGTTGGTGGTGAGGCTGACTTTCATCCCTGCTCCTTCGCGGTCGTGGCGACGACGGTCGCGGACTCGATGACCACCGGCTGGCGCGGCACGTCGCGGTACGCCCCGCGGTTGCCGGTGGGGACCTTCTTGATGCGCTCGACGACGTCCATGCCTTTCACCACGCGGCCGAACACCGCGTAGCCCCAGCCGCGCGGGTTGGGCGCGGTGTGGTTCAGGAAGTCGTTGTCCTTGACGTTGATGAAGAACTGCGCGGTCGCGGAGTGAGGGTCGCTGGTGCGCGCCATCGCGACCGTGCCGTTGTCGTTCTTCAGCCCGTTGTCGGCCTCGTTGCGGATCGGGGCGCGGGTGGTCTTGCGCTCGAAGTCGGGGCCGAAGCCGCCGCCCTGGATCATGAAGCCGTCGATCACGCGGTGGAACACGGTGCCGTCGTAGAAGCCGTCCTTCACGTAGGCCAGGAAGTTCTCCACCGTCGCGGGAGCCTTGTCGGGCGCGAGCTCGATGACCACCTCTCCCATGGAGGTGACGAGCTTCACGCGCGGCGCGTCGGCGCCGTGGGCGGCGCCCGCGAGCAGCACGGCGGCGGCGAGCGCCGTCGCGCGCAGGGCATCGGTGATTCCGGGCATCGGGAACCTCTCGGGGTGTGGATGAGCGGGCGCGAATCATACAAGGGCCGGCGCCGCCGCCCCGCGGGGGCGTTAAATTGATCCGCCGCCGAGCGGGGGCGTATCATCCGCGTCCCGCGCGAGGCCCGAATCCGCAGCGTCATGAGGGCGAGTGCGGCCCGGCGGCGGGCCGACGGTTCACGGGGCATGGCGCAGTCTGGTAGCGCACCTGCTTTGGGAGCAGGGGGTCGGGGGTTCGAATCCCTCTGCCCCGACCACCTCCGCCACCCCGCGAGCCGGCCGCGAACCGAGCGCCCGTAGCTCAGCCGGATAGAGCAGCGGCCTTCTAAGCCGCGGGTCGCAGGTTCGAGTCCTGCCGGGCGCGCCATTCGCGGGTCCGGCGCCCGGGCGCAGGCCGTGCGCGGCGGCCGGACGATCGACGATGGTGGGCGTAGCTCAGTTGGTAGAGCACTGGATTGTGGCTCCAGAGGTCGTGGGTTCGAGACCCATCGCTCACCCCATCTTCCCGCGAACGGCGGCGCGCCCCGCGCGACGCCGGCCCTAGAGCTGCGCCTGGACCGCCATCGCCACGGCGGTCATGCGCTCGCGGGGCAGCCGGCCGGTCACGGCGTAGGACATGTGGTCCTCGTCCCACCACACCACCTCGAAGCCGCGGTCGGCGGCGAAGTGCAGCGCCGTGGGCTCGAGCGCTCCCTCGACCGTGCGGCAGTAGATCGTGACGCGCTCGCCGGCCCGGGTCTCGTACATGAACTGTGCGGCCGGGCGGCCGGCATCGGGCAGCAGGCGTCCGCCGACCAGCGTCAGGCCCAGCCGCCGCAGATCGGGTGCCTCCAGCGAGTGCCCGAGGCGCTTCGAGAGCCAGCGGTTGAGGTGCGCCGACTCCGCGGCCGGGACCTCGACCGGATGGCGCACCTCGGGGAGGTATACCGCATGCGCGCCGGCGGCCTCCAGGATCACCGGGCGCGGCGCCGCGAGCCGATGCTCCGCGCGCCGGTCCGCGATCTGCCAGCCGAGCAGCGTGCCGGCGGCCAGCAACGCGGCGGCGGCCGCGGCGCGGCCCCACACCGGCCACCGGCGCGGGCCGGCGGCGAGCAGCAGCCGTGCCGGCACCGGCTCGCGTCGTACCGGCTCCCAGGCCTCGCGCAGCGCCTCCAGGATCGCGCGGTCGCGGGCGATGCGTGCGGCCAGCGCCGGGTCGTCTGCGGCCGCCTGCTCGACCTCGCCCCGCGCCTCGGCGGAGAGCTCGCCGTCCAGGTAGGCCTGCAACCGGTCCTCGTCGATGCGCGGCGCGCTCACTTCACCCTCCGCAGCCGCGTGCCGTCCGGCATCTGCAGCGCGTCCCGGAGCTGACCCCGCGCGCGGGCGAGGCGCGACATCACGGTGCCCACCGGCACGCCCAGCGTGCTGGCCGCCTCCCGGTAGGTCAGCTGCTCGAGCCCGACCAGCAGCAGGATCTCGCGGTGCTCGTCGCTGAGCCGCGCGATCGCGCGCTGGACCTCGCGGATCTCGACCGCCCCCGGAGCGTCGCTGGCCAGCGGCTCGGGCACGCCGTCCTCCGCCGCCGACACGATGACCGGCTCGCCGGCCCCGCGCCGAACCTGGTTCACGTACAGGTTGTGCAGGATCGTGAAGAGCCAAGGGCGGATCGGGCGCGACGGCTCGTAGAGCCGGCGCCGGCTCCACGCGCGTTCCAGGCATTCCTGCACCAGGTCGTCGCCGCGCGACCGGTCCCCGCTGAGCGCGTGGGCATAGCGTCGCAGGCGCGGTATCTGGTCCACGAGCAGTTCCTGGAAGGCGGTCGCGTCGGCTGGGCCCGGGGGCGCGGCGTGCGGCACGGCGGTGGTGTTCTCCGTTGCGTGGTACGGGTGCCGATACCGCATTATTCCCCGCGACACGGGCGCTGTCGCGCACCGGGAATAATCAGCTTCCAGTTGCGTAGACTTGAGGCTGGAACCCCGGGCCCGCGTTCGGGGTCCTTTGCCTGGAATGAACGCAACGAGGAGAGGGGAATCTCATGAAGAGCTTGGTCAAGGCGGCGCTGGTCGCCGCAGCGATCGGGTCACCGCTGGCGGCGGTGGCCGACGACGAGGGTGACATCAAGTACCGCCAGGCGGTGATGAAGGGCACGGCCGGTCATGCCGGTGCGATCGCCCAGATCGCGAAGGGCAAGGTCAGCCACGACGACGCGCTGGTCGGTCACGCCCACGCGCTCGTGGAGCTGAGCAAGATGGTGCCCGCGGCGTTCAAGAACAAGACGTCGGGCGACAGCGCCGCAAAGCCCGAGGTGTGGTCCGACATGGCGGGCTTCGAGGCGAAAGCGAAGGATTTCGAGAACGCGGCGATGGCCGTCGCGGACGCCGCGAAGAACGGGCCGGGCGCGGTGAAGGGCACGCTGGGCGACCTGTTCGACACCTGCAAGGCCTGTCACAAGGAGTATCGCGTCAAGAAGGACTGACGCGACGGGCGAGGGAGGCCGGCCCCGCTCGGCCGGCTTCCCACGCCGCTGAAGGACTGTCGCCGATCGAACCGAGGAGGCACCAGATGGCCCAGCCGACGCTGTACGGACCCGCTTTCAGCACCTTCGTGCGCAGCGTGCGCATCGCACTCATCGAGAAGGGCGTCGATTACCGCCACGAGGACTTCAACTTCATGGAGGGCTGGCCGGCGGGATACGAGAAGCGCCACCCCTTCAAGAAGGTTCCGGCCTTCGAGCACGACGGCGTGTCGCTGTTCGAGACGGCGGCGATCACCCGCTACGTGGACGAGGCCTTCGACGGCCCGGCCCTGCAGCCGGCGACGCCGGCGCTGCGCGCGCGCATGACCCAGGTGCAGTGCATCGTGGACAGCTACGTGTACGGGCCGGTGATCGGCTCCATCGTGATCCAGCGCGCCGTGGTCCCGATGACCGGCGGCACCACTGACGAGGACGTTGTGCGCGGCGCGGTGCCCGCGGCCCGCCTGGGCCTGGGGGTGCTGGACGGCTTCCTCGCGGAGAACGACTACCTCGCGGGCGGCGAGTTCAGCCTCGCCGACGCGCACCTCGCGCCGGTCATGGGCTACTTCACGCAGATGCCGGAGGCAGAGACCATGATGGGCGAGCTCGGCCGCCTCGCGGACTGGTGGTCGCGCGTCGCCAGCCGCGCGTCGGTGGAGCAGACCACGCCCAGCCTCGGCTAGGCGTGACGAAGGCCCGCACGCGGCCCCGGGCCTTGAGCCCCGCCGCAGAGTGTCGCATCATGCGCGGCTTGCCGGGCGCATAGCTCAGTTGGTAGAGCAGCTGACTCTTAATCAGCGGGTCCAAGGTTCGAGTCCTTGTGCGCCCACCATCTCGGAACCCCGCTTCGGCGGGGTTTTTTCTTTGCCTGGCCCTTGTTCTCCAGCGTTCGGCGGTCCGCCGGGGCCCGGTTGTGGCCGTCGTCGCCGCGTTTCGTCGGGCGCTGCCTTCCGCTACGAGCGCCTGCGACCGGCGATGCCGGCGGCCGCGAGCAGTCCCAGCCCGAGCAGCGCGAGCGGTGCCGGCGCGGCGACGGCGACGGAGCGCGAGTTGAGCGCGCCCGCCGCCGCGAACTCGACGCTCGAATTCGGGCTGGCGATGACGATCGAGCCGAGTAGCGCGCCGGCTGCGACGCCGAGGCCGTGCAGGTTCACCTGGGCGACGCGCAGCGTGTTTCCGCCCGAGTTGGTCCCGACGGTGACCCAGCTGCTGTTCGGCACCGAGAGGGACGTCCCGCCCACCGTGAGCAGGACCTCGAACGGGTCCGTGTCCTCGGCAATATCGAAGGTTGCCAGGTCGTCGCCGGCCCCGTTCAGGAGAACGTTTACGTCCGGGACGCGCCCCCGGTCCACTGGCGTGGCGCATCGGTTCCGTGCCGCTTCGACGCGTGTGCGGCCGCGACCGGCGCGTGGCGCGGTCCACCGCCTTCACCCCGACATCCGCGTCACGCGGCGTGTCGGCAGGCTTTACACGGGTCGGGCCCGCGCGCCCCCAAGCGCAGAGCCGAGGCGCGCAAGTGACTGATATGGAATGGGTTGCAAGAGCAGGCCCGGGACTTGCATCGGCCTCTTGGCGAGAGCGGCACCGCGAACGACACTTTTAATTCGACGGGCTTGGAGGCATCTTCATCCCCCGTTGCCGGCAGTGCAGGCCAGCGTCAGAGGAGAACGAAGATGGGGGACGGATTCGAGCAGCGGGGCTCCATACGGATCCCGGCGGATTACGACGTCGAGTACGCGATACCCGGCGCAGGCACCGACGGCACCGGGCGCTCGGTCGATTTGAGCGAGTCCGGGCTGCGCTTCGTCTGCGAGAGCGCGATCGCGCCGGGCAGCCACGTCACGGTGCGACTGCCGCCGCGCAGGCCGGGCGTGCCGGCGCTGCTGCGCTTCGCGAGCGTCGTGCGCTGCATGCAACTCGACGACGGCAGTGGATTCGCGGTCGGCTGCGCGTACGACTGACGCCTCACGGGCCTGCGGGCACGCGGCGAACGGCGGGCCTTGGCGCGGCCCGCCCTGTGCATGCTCGCCGGGCCTAGATCACCTCGGTGATGTGCTTGTGCCACTCCCGCTCGCGCTCGATGGCGCCCCACGCATCCTTCTCCGCGCTGACGAGCTGGATGCCGCTGCCGCCCAGCTCGCGGGCGGCGGCGCAGGCTTCGCGCACACGGTCCAGCCACAGGTCCGGCCGCGGCGGCTCCGGCTCGAGCTCCACCAC
Organism: uncultured Gammaproteobacteria bacterium; assembly: GCA_965365655.1. Classification (GTDB taxonomy): domain Bacteria; phylum Pseudomonadota; class Gammaproteobacteria; order HK1; family HK1; genus JBFHNV01. The sequence goes on from CBDUCN010000050.1 coordinate 16,000, forward strand.
GCCCAGCGACGCGCCGAGCCGGAACGGGTGGCCGTGCCAGCGGAACGTTCCACGATCGATTGCCCCGTGCAGGCGGCGGGCGACCGCGATCGCGTCCCGCGGCAGGGTGTCGACCAGCAGGATGGTCATCGCGCAGTCGTTGCCGCACAGCACCGGCGTCGAGGGGCCGAGCTGGTTGTAGAGGATCGCGTGCAGGAGGTCGTCCAGCGCCTTGATCCCTTCCTTTCCGTAGACGTCGTGAATGTCGCCGGCGCGCGCGACCTCGAGGTGGGCCAGCACGTTGGGCCGGCCCGAGTCGCAGGTCTGCAGCGCGTGCACCAGGATCCGCCGGAACTCGGCCGGGGTGCGGCGATCCAGGCTGGCTGACGTCCTGCGCCCGCTCGGACGCGCTTGCGTGGGAGCTGCCATCATTCAACGTTCTCCTTGATCGTAGGCGTCCGGCTACGGACGCAGGCGGCGATTGCGACGTCCCCGGTGTCGACCCGTGCAAGCATAGCGGATCGGCGCCGATTTCCGGAGCGCGCGCCGCGGTGCTCGATTGATCCGGATCAGTGCCGCGGCGCGCATCGGGTCGGCCCCGGCCGGACGCGGGCGCTTGCCCGGGGCAGGGGCCGCGCCCGAGAATCCCGTCACCGGTCCTCGCGACCGCCCTCCGGACGCCGAGGCCGTCATGTCCACGCCGCTGCCCGAACCCGTCGCCGACGTCACCCGCACCGCGCCCGGCGAGCCGCTTCCGCTGTCGCTGGAGCTCGCGAACCGCGTGCTCGCGCTCGCGCCCGACGACCTGGATGCCGCGTGCGTGGACGCGGCCCGCACCGCGATCACCGACACCGTCGCGGTCACGCTGCTGGGCTCACGGGAAGCCTCCGTCGCGCGGCTGCGCGCGACGCTGGAGCCGGGCCGCGACGGCGCCGCGCAGGTGTTCGGGCGCGCGGAGCGCGCATCGGTGCTCGACGCGGCGCTGGTGAACGGCGTCGCGTCCCACGCGCTCGATTTCGACGACTTCACGCAGGAGTTCGGCGGTCACCCGTCGGTGCCGATCGTGCCCGGCCTGCTCGCGCTGGCCGAGGCGCGCCACGCGAGCGGTCGCGCGTTTCTCACTGCCTACGTCGCGGGCGTGGAGCTCGAGACCCGCATCGCACATGGCGTGCACTTCCACCACTACGAGAAGGGCTGGCACCCGACCTCGACGCTGGGGGTGTTCGGCGCCGCGGGCGCGGCGGCGCACCTGATCGGGCTGGACCCGCGGCGTACCGCCCACGCGCTCGCCATCGCGGCCTCGCTCAGCTCCGGGATCAAGGCCAACTTCGGCACGATGACCAAGCCGCTGCACGTGGGCCACTGCACGCGCAGCGGCGTGCACGCGGCGCTGCTCGCGGAGCAGGGCTTCGATTCCGCGCTCGACGCGTTCGAGCATCCGCACGGGTTCCTGGAGGTCTACAACGGCGCCGGCCGCTACGACACGGCCGCGATGCTGGCCCCGTGGTACGGGCCGCCGCGGGTCGTCGCGCCCGGGATCAGCCTCAAGGAGTTTCCGTGCTGCGGCAGCACCCACCCTGCGATCTACATGGCGCTGCGCCTGCGCGACGAGCACGGCCTCGACGCGCGGGACATCGAGCGCGTGCGCGTGCTCACCCATCCGCGGCGGCTGCCGCACACCGACAACCCGCGCCCCGGGAGCGCGCTGGAGGCGAAGTTCAGCATCCAGTACTGCGTCGCGCGGGCGCTGCTGGACGGCCCGCCGCGGCTGGCCCACTTCGAGGACGACGCCGCACGCGAGCCGCCCGTGCAGGCCCTGACGGCCCGGGTGGAGGCGGGCCCCGACGCGCAGATGGCCCGGCGCGACGACTGCGCCTTCGGCGCGCACGTGTTCGTGCACCTGCGCGACGGCCGCACGCTGGACGCGCGCGTGGAGCACATGCCGGGACGTGGCCCGGAGCATCCGATGTCCGCAGCGGAGCTGCGTGCCAAGTTCATGGACTGCGCGCTGCGCGCGCTGCCCGAGTCCACGGCGTCGGCGCTGTTCGACGCGCTGGGTGGTCTCGAAGCCGCCGCTGACGTCGCAGACCTCGCGAGGCTCGCCGCCCCGGGTTGACGCACGGTCGTCGTTCCCGGGCGTGGCACAATGATTGCTCTGACGATCCCCGGATCAGACGTGCATCGTTCGCGTGCATCGCGCGCACCGCACTTCCATCCCATCACGCGGAGGAACTCCACCGATGAATCCGTACAGCAAGGTCCTCTCGGGCGTGGCCCTCGCGCTCGCCGGCGCCGCAGCGGTCGCTCACGGCGGGCATGCCACCGCCCCCGGCGTGCCGCCGTCCGGCCACGTCCACCTCTGGGACGGCCTCACGGTCGGCCCGCAATGGCTGGTGCTGCCCGGACTCGCGCTCGCGCTCGCGCTTGCGGCCATCTCGTGGCGCCGCGGGCGCGGCCCCGCCCGACGCCGCGCGACGGCTGACGACGCCCGCCGTGGCAGCCGCCGCGCTTCGCGCTGACAGCGGGCCGCGCTCCGGCTGGCGCGGTGAGCTCGGCCTGGCGCTTGCGCCGCGCAACGGGCGCACCGCGCTGGTGCGCCGCCGTCACCGCGGCCCCCTGGTGGTGCAGTCTCCGCTGTACCCGGAGGGCGACGTCTGCCACCTGATCCTGCTCCACCCGCCCGGCGGGCTGGTCGGCGGCGACGTGCTGGACGTGGACGTGCACGCTGCGCCGGGCAGCCGCACGCTGGTGACCACCCCGGCATCCGGGAAGCTGTACCGCAGCGCCGGCGCCGCGTGCGAGGTGCGCCAGCACGTGCGCATCGAGGAGGGCGCGGGCCTGGAATGGCTGCCGGCGGAGAGCATCGTGTTCGACGGCGCCGTGTGCGACGCGCAGACGCGCATCGACCTGGAGTGCGGCAGCCGCCTGCTGGCCTGGGAGGGCTGGGTGCTCGGCCGGCACGCGTGCAACGAGGGTTTCGCGCACGGCCGCCTGAGGGTCCGCCTCGAGGTCCGGCGCGGCGGCCGGCCGCTGCTGGTGGAGCGCCAGGCTCTGGACGGCGGCGGCGCGTGGCTGCACGCATGCGCGGGACTCGCCGGATACCGTGCGTGCGCGACCCTGCTCGCGCACCCGGCGGGCGCCGACACCCTGGAACTTGCCCGTGGCGCGGTGCTGCGCGACGGTGCCGCGCTCGCCGCGGCCAGCGTCGTGGACGGCCTGCTGGTCTGCCGCGTGCTCGCGCACGGCCTCGTGCCGCTTCGCCGCCAGCTCGAGGCGTGGTGGCGCAGCCTGCGCCCGGCGGTGGCCGGCCTGGATCCGACGCCGCCGCGCATCTGGGCGACCTGAGCCGCGATCGGGCGGCTGCATCCTGGCATCGAGCTGACGGAGGAAACGACGCGTGGAACTGTCTCCCCGGGAAAAGGACAAGCTGCTGCTGTTCACCGCCGCGCTGCTCGCCGAGCGGCGCAAGGCGCGCGGCCTGAAGCTCAACTATCCGGAGGCGGTCGCCTTCATCTCCGCCGCGATCCTGGAGGGCGCGCGCGACGGGCGCAGCGTCGCCGAGCTGATGGACTACGGCACCACGCTGCTCGGGCGCGACGACGTCATGGACGGCGTGCCGGAGATGATCCACGAGGTGCAGGTCGAGGCCACCTTTCCGGACGGCACCAAGCTGGTGACCGTCCACGACCCGATCGTCTGAGAGGCCAACGGTGACCCGGATCTTCGAACAGCGATTGAGGAGCGGCGCGTGAACCCTGGACAGATCCTGACGGCCGACGGCGACATCGAGCTGAACGCCGGGCGCGCGCGCATCGCGCTCACCGTGGCCAACACCGGCGACCGCCCGGTGCAGGTCGGCTCGCACTACCACTTCTTCGAGACCAACGACGCGCTCGAGTTCGACCGCGCGGCGGCGCGCGGCTTCCGTCTCGACATCCCGGCCGGGACCGCCGTGCGCTTCGAGCCGGGGCAGGAGCGCGAGGTGACGCTGGTGGCCTACGCGGGCGCACGCGTCGTGCACGGATTCACCGCCGCCGTCAGCGGCCCGCTGGAGGACTGAGCCTGTGAGCGATCCCATGAGCCGGCGCATCGACCGCGCCGCGTACGCGCAGATGTACGGTCCCACCGTCGGTGACCGTGTGCGCCTCGCGGACACCGATCTGCTGCTGCGCGTGGACGAGGACCGGACCACCTACGGCGAGGAGGTGAAGTTCGGCGGCGGCAAGGTGATCCGCGACGGCATGGGACAGAGTCAGCTGACGGCCGCGCAGGTCATGGATCTCGTGATCACGAACGCGCTGGTGCTCGACTGGTGGGGCGTCGTGAAGGCGGACGTGGGCGTGAAGGACGGGCGCATCGCCGGCCTCGGCAAGGCCGGCAACCCGGACGTGCAGCCGGACGTGGATCTCGTGATCGGCGCCGGCACCGAGATCGTCGCCGGCGAGGGCATGATCCTGACCGCCGGCGCGATCGACGCGCACATCCACTTCATCTGCCCGCAGCAGGTGGAGGAGGCGCTGATGTCCGGCATCACGACCATGCTGGGCGGCGGCACGGGCCCGGCGGCGGGCACCAATGCGACCACCTGCACGCCGGGACCGTGGAACATCGCGCGCATGCTCGAGGCCGCCGAGGCGTGGCCGATGAACTTCGGCTTCCTGGGCAAGGGCAATGCGAGCCTGCCCGAGCCGCTGCGCGAGCAGATCGCGGCCGGCGCGATGGGGCTCAAGCTGCACGAGGACTGGGGCACCACGCCGGCGGCCATCGACAACTGCCTGCGCGTCGCCGACGAGACCGACGTGCAGGTGGCGATCCACACCGACACGCTGAACGAGTCCGGCTTCGTGGAGCGCACGCTGGCCGCGATCGGCGGGCGCACGATTCACACGTACCACACCGAGGGCGCTGGCGGCGGTCACGCGCCGGACATCATCAAGGCCTGCGGCGAGGCCAACGTCCTGCCGTCGAGCACCAACCCGACGCGCCCGTACACCGTGAACACCGTCGACGAGCACCTGGACATGCTGATGGTGTGCCACCACCTCGACAAGCGCATCG
>CBDUCN010000051.1:0-20892 GCA_965365655.1 uncultured Gammaproteobacteria bacterium
GTCCAGCGTCACGGTGAACACGAAGTCCGTGGTGCCCGGCGCGTCGCCCTCGGCCTGGCTCACGTCGTCGATGACCAGCGTCGCCGCGTCGTCGTTGACGATGGTGCCGGTCGCGGAGCCCGCCGCGATGTCGGCCGCGACGGGGTTCGACAGCACGAGCTGGAAGGTCTCGTCGAGCTCGACGATGTCGTCGCCGAGGATCGTGACGGCAACCGCCTGCACGACCTGCCCCGGGGCGAACACGATCGTGGTCGGCGCCAGGGCCGTGTAGTCGACGCCCTGCGCCGCGCTGCCGGCGACGGTCTGCACGTCCACCGACACGGGAACGGCGCTCGGCGCGGAGAGCGTCACCTGGAACACGGCGTCGGTGGAGGTGCCGCCGGCGCCCTCGAGGGTGGCCACCGGCGCCACGGCGAGCTGCGGCAACGGCGACGCGGTGACCAGGGCGCTGTCCGGATCGCTGCTGAGCAGGCCGTCGTCGACGATCAGCTGGGCGAGGTACTGCCCCGGAAGGTCCGGCACGAACACCGGCGCGACGGCCGTGACGTCGGACAGGCTCGCGAGGCTCCCGGGCGGGGTGGTCAGCGACCACGAGAACGTCAGCGGGTCGCCGTCGACGTCGAAGGAGCCGCTGCCGTCCAGCGTCACGGTGTCGCCCACGAACACCGCCTGATCCGGGCCGGCGTCGGCGACCGGGCGCGAGTTCAGCGTCGACACGGTGCTGGTGTCCGGTGCTCCGTCCACGGTGCCGTCGTTCACGATCAGCTGCGCGACGTAGCTGCCCGGCTCGTCGACGACGAAGGTCGGGGCGACCGCGGTGGGGTCCGACAGCACCGCGAGGCTGGACGGCGGCGGCGTGAGCGACCAGAAGAAGCTCAGCGCGTCGCCGTCGACGTCGAAGGAGCCGCTGCCGTCCAGCGTCACCGTGTCGCCGACGAACGCGGTCTGGTCCGCCCCCGCGTTGGCGACCGGCGGCGAGTTCAGCGTCGACACGCTGCTGGTGTCCGGTGCGCTGTCCACGGTGGTGTCGTTCACGATCAGCTGCGCGACGTAGCTGCCCGGCTCGTCGACGACGAAGGTGGGCGTGACCGCGCTCGGATCCGACAGCGTGGCGAGGCTGCCCGGCGGCGGCGTGAGCGACCAGAAGAAGCTCAGCGGGTCGCCGTCGACGTCGAAGGAGCCGCTGCCGTCCAGCGTCACCGTGTCGCCGACGAACGCGGTCTGGTCCGCCCCCGCGTTGGCGACCGGCGGCGAGTTCAGCGTCGACACGGTGCTGGTGTCCGGCGCGCTGTTCACCGTGCCGTCGTTCACGAGCAGCTGCGCGATGTAGCTGCCCGGCTCGTCGACGACGAAGGTGGGGGCGACCGCGGTCGGGTCCGACAGCGCCGCGAGGCTGCCCGGCGGCCGCGTGAGCGACCAGGAGAAGGTCAGCGGATCGCCGTCGACGTCCGAGGAGCCGCTGCCGTCCAGCGTCACCGTGTCGCCGACGAACGCGGTCTGGTCCGCCCCCGCGTTGGCGACCGGCGGCGAGTTCAGCGTCGACACGGTGCTGGTGTCCGGCGCGCTGTTCACCGTGCCGTCGTTCACGAGCAGCTGCGCGATGTAGCTGCCCGGCTCGTCGACGACGAAGGTGGGGGCGACCGCGGTCGGGTCCGACAGCGCCGCGAGGCTGCCCGGCGGCCGCGTGAGCGACCAGGAGAAGGTCAGCGGATCGCCGTCGACGTCCGAGGAGCCGCTGCCGTCCAGCGTCACCGTGTCGCCGACGAACGCGGTCTGGTCCGCCCCCGCGTTGGCGACCGGCGGCGAGTTCAGCGTCGACACGGTGCTGGTGTCCGGCGCGCTGTCCACCGTGCCGTCGTTGACGACCAGCGTCGCGAGGTAGCTGCCCGGCTCGTCGACGACGAAGGTGGGGGCGACCGCCGTCGGATCGGAGAGAATGGCCGCGCTGCCGGCGGGCGTCGCGAGGGTCCACGAGAACGACAGCGGGTCGCCGTCCGCGTCGGACGAGCCGCCGCCGTTCAGCGTGACGGTGTCGCCGACGAAGGCCGTCTGGTCGGGCCCGGCGTCCGCCACAGGCGCCGTGTTCGCGGCCGGGCGCGCGCACCGCGGCAGGGTGCACTGCAGCACGCAGGCGCGGGCATCGAGCAGCGTGATGACGCCGTCGCCGTCCGGGTCGCGCGGGTCGTCGGGGCCGGTCGCGGCCTGGTCGCGGGCAGCCAGCACCAGGCCGATGTCGTCGGTGTCGACGTCGCCGTCCGCGTCGATGTCGCAGAACGCGGTCTGCGCGGCGGCGCTGCCGGTCACGAGCAGCAGCAGGATGGCCAGGGTCAGGTCGCGCAGGGTGGCACGTCGCATGACGGGTTCTCCGTGAAGGGGCGAGCGGACGCGCCGCGGGACGCCCGCGGCTCGGCCGTGTCAGGAAGTAAAGATATCGCTTTCAGCGAGAGGGGAGGGACGGTGCTGCCCGTCGCGCGCATGCGGTCTGCGCGGAGTGGCTCCATGTCCCCGTCCCCTCCCTGAGGCCGGCACCTGGCGGTCTCCGGCGTCGCGCCCGCGGCCTCGCCGGGCGCGGCGGTTCGACTGATCGTGCAGGCCCGTCGTGGCCACCTGCAGCCGGCGCTCTCACGCCGATGCGTGGAGGCCTTCGGTGCCGCGCCGGACCGCTCCGGCGCGATGCGCTACCGGGTCGAGCGGGCGCGAGCGGCGGGCGCAGTGCGCCGCCGCGCGTGGGCCGCTACGAGCAGCACGAGCGCCGGCGCGAGGAGCGCGAGCGGCACCGGCGCCGGCACGCGCCGCGGCTCGACGACGACCGTCACCGGCGGCGTCGGCGCGTCCAGGAGCAGCCGGTTCGCGAACGCGTCGCTGAGCAGCACGGGGCCGAGGCGGATCTGTGCGGCCGGATCGGGCGCCAGCGCGGTGAAGCTGATCGTGAACAAGCGGAATGTGTCCGGCTGTGTCAGGTCGAGGAACCCAGGAGCCTCGAGCGAGAGCTCCTCGATGCGCAGCCCGTCCGGTACCGGGTCGATGAACTGCGGGAAGGTGAACCCGAGCCCGCTGCCGAACGACACGTCCGCGGGTCCTGCAGACAGTGCGCCGGTATCGAACAGCACGGTGATGTCGTAGCCGCCCAGCGACGGGGGCCCGCCCGTCGTGAGCCCGGAGATCAGCACGTCCACATCGAGCGTCTGGCCCTGGGTCACCGCCGGCGCGGACGGCACGATCTCGAGCAGTACGGCGCGCGCGCCTGGTGCGGCCAGAATCACCACGGCGGCCGCCAGCCCGGCGGCAACGCGTCGAATCTTGTTCACGGCTTACCCCTCGATCAGGTCGATCCCGAGCGCTTCTGCGGCGTTCGGCATCTGCAAACGGAAGCACGTTCCGTGCCGCGTCGCTGCAAGCCGCTGTATGCAATGCATTACAGCGTTAACTCCTTGGCTTCTTCAGGTGGCGGTGTAAAGAAATCCGACAGGCCGGTCCGAGCGCACGACACGCTTGCATCCGATTTGGCCGTGCGAACAGGATTCAGATGCCGGCGACCGCGCCACGCGCGGCCGGGAGCGCGCCGACGCCAGGTTTCGCCCGCCGCCCCGGGCTTCTGGCGCTCCTGTCGAACGAATCGGGATCGACGACCTCCGGCGAGCATCCGATCGACGCGCGGCGGCGTCACGCTGTCGGCAGCGCCCGACAGGGAAGTCGTGATGCCGGTGCGACTCCTCCCCGCAAGTTCCGCTCCACCGGCCGCAGCGATGAACAAAAACCTATGCGGATCCGGGTACCTGCAGCGCGCATCGCGCAGCTCCAGTGACCGCTGGCACGCGCGTTGCTTCGCAATACGCAGCAGATGCTGCAAGCGGGTCCGCCCGATGGATCTCTACCTGCACCTGGACATGAAGCGCCTCGCCCCGGATGACGACGGGCGTGACGCGAGCGCCGAGAAGAGCCCGGACGCTTCCGGCACGGATCACCCGCGGCGCGACACGGACAGCGACGTGCGTGGCGCGCCGGAGAGCCTGGAACGCTGCGTGAGGGCGGCGCGGTCCACGGCGGGCTGACTGGATACTGGTTGTCTCCTCCCCCCCAGAGGCTTGCGAGCCTCGACCCCTGGGCCCGGTCTCGCGACCGGGCCTTTTTTTCTTCGACGTCGCGAATCCGGATCCGCCGGGACGGCGCATCCGGACATCGTGCTACAGGCTGAATCCCGCCTCGTACACCGGCTCCAGGCGCTCGATCGCGTCGGGCGGCAACGGCCCGTTCTCCGCCGCCGCGAGCGCCTCCTCCAGGTGCTCGGGCTCCGCCATGCCGATCACGACGCACGCGAGGTCGTGGTTCGCGAGCGCGAAGCGCAGCGCGGTCTGCGCGCGGGTGCCGAAGCCGTCGCCGACCGCGGCCAGCGCCGCGCGGGCGCGCCCCGCCTCGACATCCAGCGCGCTGTCGTCGGTGAGCACGGCCTCGCGGCCGTGGCGCTCGTCGGTCGCGAGCACGCCGGACGCGAACACGCGGATTCCCATCACGGCGGTGTCGTGGCGCTTGCACGCGTCGATGACGCCGGAGAAGTCGTGCCCGCTCCAGCCGGGCGGCATCGCGCGTGCGGCGCTCGGGTTCAGCATGTTGTAGTAGACCTGCGCGCTGTCGAAGCGCCCGCTGTCGATGGCCGCGCAGATGGCCGGCGCCTCGCCCAGCGCGGTGAGGCCCACGTGTCGCGTGAGGCCCTGCTCGCGCATGCGGTCCAGCGCGTCGGCCACGCCGCCGTCGCGCAGCACGTGCTCCACGCTCAGCGTGCGCTGGGTGATCTCGTCGCCGCGGGTGCCGATGCGGTTGTGCAGCTGCAGCAGGTCCACCGAGTCACGCTGCAGGCGCTCCAGGCTCGCGTGCATGCTGCGTTCCACGGCGCCCGGGATGTCGCCGAGGTCGTCTTCCTTGAGTTCCACCTTCGTGGACAGGAAGGGCTGGTCGTCGAGCTCCTGCAGCAGCCAGCCCAGCGCCTCCTCGGAGCGGCCCTGGCCGTACAGCGGCGCGGTGTCCACCCAGTTCATGCCGGCGTCCATCGCGCGGCGAAGCGTCGCGAGCCGTGTCTCGTCGTCCTTCAGCACGAGCAGCCCGCCGACGAAGCCGCCGCCGAACACGATCTCTGAGACCTGGAGGTTGGTGCGCCCGAAGCGGCGGTGGCGGATGGTCATGCGGACTCCCGGGATATGGCGGCCTGGTCGGCGCGGGACGCCCGCGGCGGGCGCTGCCGGCGGCACTGTACCGCGCGCCGCCGCGACGCCGCTCAGGGCGTTCTGAATCGCGGCGCCGGCGCCGCTATCATGGCCCGGCGCCAGGGCAGGGGAGAGCCGACATGACCACGGGCATCGTGCACACACAGCGCCACGACGGCGGGGTGACGGAGCTGAAGCTGGACCGTCCGCCGGTGAACGCGCTGAACGCCGCGTTTCTCGCGGAGATCCACCGCGTGCTGGACGAGCTGGCCGACGACGCGCACACCCGCGCGCTGCTGCTCACCGGCGCCGGCAAGACGCTGTCCGCCGGCATGGACCTGAAGGAGCTGCAGACCTTCACCGCCGAGGACCAGCGCGCGATGGTCACCGGCCTCAACGCGACCTACGGCCGCCTCTACGGCTTCCCGAAGCCGGTGGTGTGCGCCGCCCACGGCGCGGCCATCGCGGGCGGCATGTTCTTCGTGCTGGCGAGCGACTACCGCGTCGCGGGCGAGCACGCGCGGTTCGGCCTCGCCGAGGTGCGCGTGGCGGTGCGCTTCCCGGTCGGGCCGTTCGAGATCGCGCGCCGTGAGCTGAACCCGGACGCGTGCCGGCGCTTCCTGCTCGGCGGCCAGGCCCACGACGCGGCGACGGCCCTCGCGCTGGGGGCGGTGGACGAGGTGGTGCCCGCGGATCAGGTGCTCTCGCGCGCGCTCGAGGTCGCGGCCGAGTACGCCGCGATCCCGCCGCTCACGTTCGCCGAGACCAAGCGCCAGATCCGCGGCGAGGCGCTGGACCGCATCGCCGCGGCGGTGGACGGCAGCGCCGACCCGATGCTGGCCGGCTGGTTCACCGAGGAGACCGCCGAGGCCACGCAGGCGATGCTGACGTCGTTGAAGCGCTGAGTCCCAGGAGAGCACGTCATGATCGGAGACCCCAAAGCCCTGCGCATCCGCCGCACCATCGAGCGTGCTCCGGGCGCGCTGGTGCGCAAGTTCGCCCGCGCCCAGACCAGCTTCATCGCCGACGCGCAGCAGGGCTGGAACTGCATGCACCACGGCATCAAGGGCCTCACCCCGAGGCAACGATTCGCGGGCACCGCGGTCACCGCGAGCGGCGGGCCGCGCGACAACCTCGCGGCGATGGCGATGCTGGACGTGATGAAGAAGGGCGACGTGCTGGTGATCGCGACCGGCGACGACGAGAGCGGCGCGGTGGTGGGCGATCACTGGGCCGCGGTCGCGAAGCAGCGAGGCGCCGCGGGTGTGGTCACCGACGGCCTGGTGCGCGACGCCGACGGCATCGAGAAGCTGGGCCCGCCGACCTTCTCGCGCGGCATCAGCCCCAACGCCGGCTACCGTAACGGCCCCGGCGAGGTGAACGCGACGGTGAGCGTGGGCGGCGTCAGCGTGAGTCCGGGCGACATCCTGGTCGGCGATCGCGACGGCGTGGTGGTCATTCCCCGCGAGCACGCCGAGGCGGTGGCGGCGGCGCTGGCCGAGGTCGTCAAGCGTGAGCGCCAGACCGAGAAGGCGGTCGCGGCCGGGCAGCGCAAGCAGTTCTGGGATCCGGAGACGTTCGCGGCGCGCGGGGTCGAGTACCTGGACTGAGCGTCGTCGTCGGCGCTCGTCGGGTCGATCACGCACGCACAATGGACACGACGAATTGAACAGGGAGCGCGCTGTCGCCTTCGTGTCATGAAGCGGATCGCCGTGCAAACGCGTCCTTCGGGCGGGACGTCCTCGTGATCGCCGAGCGCCTGATGGTGGATTCCCGCAACGCCGTGATGCCGGGACCGCTCAGCTTGTCGAAACGCCATTCGCCGACCCGCCGATGAAGATCACCGCCGTCGAGACGCTGCGCCTGGACGAGTTCGCGAACGTGCTGTGGGTGCTGGTGCACACCGACGCGGGACTCAGCGGTCTCGGCGAGACCTTCTTCGGTGCGCGTGCGGCGGAGGCCTTCATCCACGAGAGCGCCGCGCCGCGGCTGATCGGCCAGGACCCGCTCGCGATCGAGCGCCTCGCGCGCGAGCTCACGCCGTACGTGGGCTACGCCGGCACCGGCGCCGAGACGCGCGGGCGCTCGGCGGTGGACGTCGCGCTGTGGGACATCCTGGGCCAGCACGCCGGCGTGCCGCTGTACCAGCTGCTGGGCGGTCTCACCCGCGAGCGGGTGCGGACCTACAACACCTGCGCCGGCTACCGCTACGTGCGCAGCAACCCGGACTGGAGCACCGACGACTGGGGGCTGGCGCACGACGCGCGCGGCGGCGGCGAGCAGGGGCCGTACGAGGATCTGGACGCGTTCCTGCACCGCGCTGACGAGCTCGCGGACAGCCTGCTGTCGCAGGGCATCACCGGCATGAAGATCTGGCCGTTCGACTTCGCCGCGGAGAAGAGCGACGGGCACTACATCTCGAACGAGGATCTCGAGCGGGCGCTGGAGCCGTTTCGCAAGGTGCGCGCGGCGGTGGGGGCGCGCATGGACATCATGGTCGAGCTGCACGGGCTGTGGCGCATGCCCGCCGCGCTCACGATCGCGAAGGCGCTGGAACCCTTCGATCCGTTCTGGTTCGAGGACCCGGTGCGCGCCGACAGCATCGATGCGTGGCGCGAGTTCGCCGCGGCGACGCGGGTGCCGGTGTGCGGCAGCGAGACCCTGGGCGGTGCCGGCGGCTTCACCGCGCTGCTCGACAGCGGCGCGGTGAAGATCGTGATGCCGGACATCGTGTGGTGCGGCGGCATCACCGAGGCGCGGCGCATCGCGGCGCTGGCGCAGGCGCGCCACCGCCCGGTCGCGCCGCACGACTGCACCGGGCCGGTGGCCTTCATGGCGGCGGTTCACCTGTCGCTCGCGCTGCCGGACGTGCTGGTGCAGGAGTCGGTGCGCGCGTTCCACTCCGGGTGGTATCGGGAGCTGGTCACGACGGTGCCGGAGATCCGCGACGGCTTCATTCACCCGCCGCACGGGCCCGGTCTGGGAACCGCGCTGCTGCCGGGGCTGCGCGATCGGCCGGACGCGCACGTCACCTCGTCCGGCAGCCGGTGAGCGCGCACGCGCTGGACGCGCTCGTCCGCCACGGCGTGGTGCCGGTGGTGCGCACGCCCGACGCGGTGCTGGCGCGCCGCGCGGTCGACTGGCTGCGCGACACGGGGATCGCGACCTTCGAGATCACGCTGACCATCCCGGACGCGCTCGCGCTGGTGCGCGAGCTCGCGCCGGATCCGGCGCTGCACGTGGGCGTGGGCACGGTGCTGGACGCCGCGCAGGCCGCCGCGTGCGTGGACGCCGGCGCGCGCTACGTGGTGTCGCCGGCGGTGCTGCCGGACGTCGTCGCGCCGTGCCGGGAGGCGGGCGTGCCGTGCCTGCTCGGTGCGGCGACGCCGACCGAGGTGCTCGCCGCGGCGCGCGCCGGCTGCGACGCGGTGAAGGTGTTCCCGGTGAGCAGCCTCGGCGGCGCGGCCCACGTGAAGGCGCTGAAGGCGGTGTTCCCGGACGTCGCGCTGGTGCCCACCGGCGGCATCGACGTCGCGGAGATCGCGCGCTACCTGCGCGCCGGCGCCGCGTTCGTCGGCGTCGGAGGGCGGCTGGTGGACGTGGCTGCGCTGCAGCGCGGCGATCGCGCCGCGCTCGTCGCGAGCGCGCGCGAGGCGCTCGCGCAGGTCGCGTCGGCGCGGGACTGATGCCGGATCGTGCACGCGCCGCCGCGCGGCGGCCGTCGATCGGGCGCCGGTTCCTGTCCCGCATCGCCGGCGGCGCGCGGGCGACGTCCGGACCGTGGCCGTGCGCGGCGGGCCGCCTGCTTCCTGCTCGCGGGACGGGCCGCGAGCCGGTGACGTCCGTCGCGTGCCGGCGGGTGACGGGCCGTCGGCAGGCAGGCGCGCGGTGAGCCGCCGGATCCTGTGCCTGGGCGAGGCGCTGGTCGAGTTCAACGAGAGCGAGCCGGGCCTGTTCCGGCAGGGGTTCGGCGGCGACACGTCGAACTGCGCGATCGCCGCCGCGCGCCAGGGCGCGGACGTGGGCTACCTGAGCGCCGTCGGCGCCGACGTGTTCGGCGATCGCCTGCTCGCGCTGTGGCGCAGCGAACGCGTGGACACGCGGCACGTGCGCCGCAGCGACGCGCACGCCACCGGCCACTACTTCGTCACCCATCGCGACGGCGGCCACGAGTTCACGTATCACCGCGCCGGATCCGCGGCCAGCCGGATGGCGCCCGGCGACCTGCCGGCGGACGCGTTCGACGGCGTGGCCGTGCTGCACGCGTCCGCGATCAGCCAGGCGATCAGCGCGAGCGCGCGCGACACGGTGACGGCCGCGATGCGCGCCGCGCGCGCCGGCGGCGCGCTGGTGAGCTACGACACCAATCTGCGCGTCAAGCTGTGGCCGCTGGACGAGGCACGCCCGGTGATACACGCGGCCGTGACGGCCGCGGACATCGTGCTGCCGGGCCTGGACGACGCGACACTGCTCACCGGCCTGAGCGCGCCGCGGGACATTGCCGGCTTCTACCGCGCGCTGGGCCCGCGCATCGTCGCGCTGTCGCTGGGCGCGGACGGCGTGCTGGTCTCGGCGGACGAACGGGTGGAGCACATCCCGGGACACGCGGTCGAGGCCGTGGACGCGACCGGCGCGGGCGACGTGTTCGACGGCGCGTTCCTCGCGCGCCTGGTGGAGGGCGCCGATCCGTTCACCGCGGCGCGCCACGCGAACGCCGCGGCCGCGCTCGCGACCACCGGCTACGGGGCGGTGACGCCCATTCCCGACCGGGCGCGTACGGAGGCGTTCCTCGCCGCGCACGGACACGGATGATTACTTGCGCGCCGTCGCGTCGTCACGTGCGCGGACCGCGCGGGCAGGGCATACTCGCCGCCTGGCCCACAACGCTCGAAGGAGGTGATCCAATGTCTAGTGGATCGGTTGTCGCATGTTCCGGTCTCGGTTCCGGCTACGCGGGGAAGAGCAGCCTCGACCTCTAGTGCCAGGACCAGGGCGACGAGCCCAGGGGCTGAGCATCGGCCCATTCACGGGAAGGCGGCCAGTGGCCGCCTTCTTCTTTTGCGGGGCCGCTCACAGGGCGGTCTGCCCTCCGTCGACGAACACGCACGTTCCGGTCATGAACGAGGCCTCGTCCGAGGCCACGAACAGGATCGCGTTGGCGACCTCGCGCGGGGTGCCGGGGCGATCCATCATCGTGTCGGCGCCGAAGACCTTGCGGTACTCGTCGTGGGTCTGGCCCAGCTCGCCGGCGCGCCGCTCGTGGAAGTCGGTGAAGATCGGGCCCGGCCCCACTGCCATCACGCGCACGCCGTCGGCGGCGTGGTCCCGGGCCATGCTGCGGGTGAGGCCCAGGATCGCGGCCTTGGTGGTGTCGTACTGCACGCACTTTGGCCCCGCGACCAGCGAGCGCACCGACGCGAGGTTCACGACCACGCCGCCGCCGCTATCGCGCATCGCGGCGATCGCCGCCTTCGCGCAGAACGCGAAGCCCTTGAGGTTCACCCCGAGCACCCGGTCCCAGCTCTCGGCGCTGGCCTCGGTGACGTCCACGTAGTTGCGCACGGCGGCGTTGTTCACGAGCACGTCGATGCGCCCGTAGCGCGCGACGGTCTCGCCGACCAGCCGCGCGGCCTCGTCCTCGTGCGACACGTCGACCCGCGTGAAGAACGCGTCCTGCGTCGCGAGATCCCGCTCCAGGGCCTCGCCCTTCGCCGCGTCGGTGTCGCAGAAGCACACCTTCGCGCCCTCCTCGAGGAAGCGGCGCACCGTCGCCGCCCCGATGCCGCCCGCGCCGCCGGTCACCGCCGCGACCTTGCCGTCCATCCGTCCCATGTCGTCCTCCCGAGATCAAACGGGCTGACGCCCGCTTCTTTCATATTGTTCACGACGCGAGCGCGGCAGCGCCCGCGCTGCGCGAATCGCGTGATTCGCCACCCTCTTTCCGCTTCTACACCTTGACGAGCTGCTTGCCCTCGTTGCGGCTGGTGAGCAGGCGGATGAACGCCTCCGGCGTGCGTTCCAGGCCGTCGGCGATGTCGAAGCGCTGGCGGATGCGGCCCTCGCGTACCCAGCGCGCGAGCCGGGCGCGGGCCTCGTCGTAGCGGTCCGCGTAGTCGAGCACCAGGAAGCCCTGGATGCGCGCGCGCGCGACCAGCACCTGGCGCCAGTAGCGCTCGCCGATGTCCGGCTCGCCGAACTTCCCCGCGAGGCTCACCGTGCCGCAGATCGTGATGCGGGCGTGGGTCGCGAGATTGCCCAGCACGGCGTCGAGGATCGGCCCCGCGGTGTTGTCGAAGTAGACGTCGATTCCGCCGGGGCATGCGCGCTTCAGCGCGCCGGCGAGGTCGTCGGTGTCGCGGTACGCGATGCCGTCGTCGAAGCCGAGCTCGCGGCACGCGGCCACCTTCTGCGCACTGCTGGCCACCGCGATCGCGCGCCCGCCGGCGATCTTCGTGAGCTGGCCGACCAGCTGGCCCACGCTGCCCGACGCCGCCGACACCACGACCGTGTCGCCGGCGCGCATCGACGCGGCCTCGAGCAGCCCGAAGTACGCGGTGATGCCGTTGAGGCCCAGCACGTCCAGCCAGCACTCCGGCGGTGCGAGCGCGGTGTCCACCCGGCGCAGCTTCGACGGACCCAGCACCGCGTAGTCCTGCCAGCCGAAGTCGAAGTCCGACACCACCAGGTCGCCGGGGGCGTAGCCGTCCACCTCCGAGCGCACCACCTCGGCGACCGCGCCGCCGATCATCACGTCGCCCGGGCTCACGCCGGCCGCGTAGTTCTTCTGCGGGCTGATGCGCCCGCGCATGTACGGGGCCACGTCGAGGAAGCGCGACGCGAGCAGCACCTGTCCGGGCGCGGGCTCCGGCACCGGGCTCTCCTCGAGCACCCAGTCCCCGGCCTCGGGCATGCCTTCGGGATAGCGGGCCAGCTTCCACTGGCGGTTGGTGGTGCGCATGCGGGCGGGCTCCTGACCCGGGTGTTCACGATGACGATACACGGCAGCCTTCGCCACACGGGCACGCCCCTGGGGGCGGCGGGGGAGGGTGTGGCGCCGAGCGGTCCGCGATCCGCTCAGTTCAGATGGTTCAGCGCGAGCCCCGGCCGCGGCCACTCGCAGGCCACCAGCCGGCCGGTGGACGACAGCGTCACGTAGGCGGTGCGCAGGTCCTCGCCGCCGAAGCAGATGTTGGTGGTGTACAGGTCCGGGAACGGCAGGTGCTCGACGCGCGAGCCGTCGGGCGCGATCACGGTGATGCCGCCGTTCATCAGCGTCGCGACGCACACGTTGCCCGCGGAGTCCACCGCCATGCTGTCGAAGGTCTGGTAGTTCGCCGAGCCCGCGAGCAGCCGCCCGCCGTTCGGCGACGGCCACGGCCGCTTCGCGAGCCGGCCGGGCGCCTCCACGTCGAAGGCCCACACCCGCGCGGTGGGCGTCTCGGCGACGTACAGGGTCGCGCCGTCCGGTGACAACCCGATGCCGTTCGGCGCGAAGAACGGAAATGCCGCGAGCGCGATGTGGCTGCCGTCGGCCTTCGCGTAGAACACCCGTCCGCGGTCCATGTCCAGCGCGCGCACCTTGCCGAGGTCGGTGAACCAGAAGCCGCCATGGGCGTCGAACACGATGTCGTTGGGCCCCTTCAGCGGCGCGCCGTCGCACTCCGTGTACAGCACCTCGACGGCGCCGGTCGCGAGGTCGATGCGCTCGATGCGTCCGCCGCCGTAGTCGTCGGCCTGCAGCACGGGCCGCAGTCCCTGCGCGTCCTCGTGCCACTTGAAGCCGCCGTTGTTGCACACGTAGCACGCGCCGTCGGGGCCTATCGCGGCGCCGTTCGGTCCGTCCCCGGGCTCGGCGACGACCTCGGTGCGCCCGTCCGCGTGCACGCGGGTCAGCGTGCCGCGCGCGATCTCCACCAGCAGCACGCTGCCGTCGGGCATCGCGATCGGCCCCTCGGGGAAGCGCAGCCCCTCGGCGAGTGTTCGAAACGCAGTCATGCCGGCGCTCACATCGGCTGCTCGCGCGGCAGGATCAGCACCCGCGGAATCAGCACGTGGGACGGCTGCTCGAGCGCGAACATCACGCTGCGCGCGACGTCCTCCGGCTTCAGCGGCTCCTCGATGCCCTGCATCTTCGACGGCGGCTCTGCGAAGTCGCGATGCAGGTCGGTCGCGACCAGCCCCGGCTCCACGCAGGTCACGCGGATGCCGCTGCCCACCACCTCGAGGCGCAGCGCCTCGGCCAGCGCCTCCACCGCGTGCTTGGTGCCGGCGTAGGCGCCGATGTTGGGCCGCACCTTCGTGCCGAGCACGCTCGACGTGTTCACCAGGTGGCCGCTGCCCTGCTGCTTGAAGTGGCGGATCGCGAGGTACATCACGCGGAACGCGACCTCGACGTTGACCCGCACCATCCGCGACACGCGATCCAGATCGATCGTCTCCGCCGGCCCGTTCTCGACGAGGCCCGCGTTGTTCATGACCACGTCGAGGCGTCCGTGGGTGTCCAGCGCGCGCTGGAACAGCGCCTCCGGCGCGCCGGGCTCGGTGATGTCGCCGGCCACCGCGACGCAGTCCCCCAGCGCCTTCGCGTTCTCCGCGAGCAGGCTCGCGCGCTGGCCCGCGATCACCAGCTTCATGCCCGCCGCCGCCATCGCGCGCGCGCTGGCGAGGCCGATGCCGCTGGTCGCGCCGGTGATCAGCGCTACTTTTCCGTCCAGACTCATGCCGTTCTCCCCCGTGACTGGCAGCCGGGGATTCTATAGAGCCGCTCGTCGCCGTGGGGCGCCGGCACGTGATTCCGGCCGCTGCCCCCTGATGACGACGCCGCGCGGGCGCGCGATCGGCCAGGAGCTTTCGGACGAAGCCGTCCTCGCCGCAGCGCCGGCAGCACCGGGTCTGGAGATCATGAACTGCCGCGGCCGTCTTGCATTGCAGCATCGCGGCGCGGGTCCCCGCGCCGCGATGAGCGCGCCGGGCGTGCCGGGCCCGCGATCGGCCGGTCAGCGTTGCGCCGCATCGCGGCGGTCACGGCTGGCAGCTCGCGCCCCGCGCGCCGCGATCCGCTCCGGCGCGCCGTTGCGGTCCGGGCGCGCGGCGTGCACATTGAGCCGGGCGCAGTGGCGCGCGGACGGCCGCGCTCACGCGACCTGCGCAGACCGCCGCGCGGCGGCCGCGCCCGGCCGGCTCCGGGACGCACCGCGCCACCACCACCAGGAGGTCACGACATGAAGAAGGACTGGGATTTCGTCCACAACCTCGCCGCGGATGCGAGCTGGACGCCGGGGCTGCGCGAGATCTTCGATTACCGCGATCTGGGCATCAAGGCCGCGACCGGCGGCGACTACGTCGCGCACATCATCCGCGCGAACGGCAAGGAGCAGAAGGACGCGGTGCAGCACTGGCACGTGCACGAGTGCGATTTCCAGCTCGTGCTGGTGCTCAACGGCTGGGCGAAGTTCGAGTACGCCGGCCAGGGCGTGCACACCATCCGCAAGGGCGACTGCATCCTGCAGCCGCCGCAGATCCCGCACCGCGAGATCGAGTGCTCGAAGGACTTCGAGGTGCTCGAGGTGGTCGCGCCGGCGGACTTCAAGACCCGCATCGTGGACGCTCCGGAGGGCGCCAGCGAGGCCGCGGAGTAAGCGCTCCGTCGCGTCACGCGCCGCCCGGGGCTCCGGGCAACGCGCGTCCGTCGCGCGGCCGCGATGTCGGGAGTCGTCGCCCCGGCGAGTCCCGACATCGCAGTGCCTCAGTCGTAGCCCCGTTCGCGCCGCGTCGCCGCCAGCGTGGCCATGGTGTCCAGCAGCAGGGTGTCGCGCTCGGCCGCGAGATCGGCGATCGGGCGCGTGCCGAAGGCCGCGTCGGCCTGCGCGACCAGCGCCGCCTTGACGTCCGGCGTCAGCGTCACGTCGCGCATGTCGCGCCACCAGTCCTCGATCGCGGGCCCGAAGTGATCCAGGAAGTTGCCGAAGCCGCCCGGGCCGCCGGCCAGCGCGCACAGCCGGAACGGACCCATCACCCCCCAGCGCAGCCCCGGCCCGTACGCGATCGCGGCGTCCACGTCGTCGACGCTCGCGAGGCCGGTCGCGACCGCGTCCATCGCCTCGCGCCACAGTGCCGCCTGCAGGCGGTTGACCAGGTGTCCGGGCACCTCCTTGTTCAGCCGGATCGCCTTCTTGCCGAACGCGTCGTAGAACTCGAGCGCCCAGTCGACCGCCTCGGGCGCCGTGTCGCGCCCGCCCAGCACCTCGACCAGCGGGATCAGGTGCGGCGGGTTGAACGGGTGCCCGACCACGAAGCGCGCGGCGCCGGGCCGTCCGGCCTGCAGCTCGCTCATGATCAGGCCGGACGTCGAGCTGCTCATGACCACGTCGGCGGGCAGCGCGGCGTCGAAGCGCTCGTACAGCGCACGCTTCACGTCGCGCTTCTCCGGTGCGCTCTCCTGCACGAACTCGGCACCCGCGAGGGCCTGCTCCACGCTGGCGTGCCACGTCAGGCGCTCCATCGACGCCCCGTCGGCGATCCCGAGGCGCTCCAGCGCCGGCCACGCGCCGGCGATGAACTGCCGCGCCCGCTGCTCGCCGTCCGGCGCCGGGTCCCAGCCCTGCACGTCCATCCCCTGGCCCAGGAAGTGCGCCGCCCAGGACGCCCCGATGGTGCCGGCCCCGATGACCGCGACGCGCCGCACCGAGCGTGGATCGCGAAGCTGCATGGTCGTTCTCCGTTAAGGTTCGGGGCCTAATTCACCACAAGGGCGTGGCCGGACCAAGGGGCCGCGTGTCCGAGCGGACCGCCGGAACAGCGCGGGCGCGTGTCCACGGCCGGCGGTGCACGGGTGCCGGGGGCATGCGAGCGTGGGTGCTGCGCTGCGCTCCGCCCCGGGATCGGCTCGGCCCCTGCGGTTGAAACGCGGCCTTTACTGCGGCGTCGACGCCGCCAATTCCGAGGAGCGGGATCGATGTCATTGTCCGACTACAGCAGCGCCCTGGTCACCGGCGCGTCCAGCGGGATCGGCGCCGCGATCGTGCGCGAGTTCCGTGCGCGGGGGATCGTGGTGCACGCGCTCGCGCGACGTGCGGATCGGCTGCAGGCGCTGGCGCGCGAGACCGGCTGCGAGCCGCACGTGGTGGACGTCAACGACACGCCGGCGCTGGCGGCGCTGGCGGCGGAGCTGGGCGCCGACGTGCTGGTGAACAACGCCGGCCTGGGGCGGGGCTTCGGCAACGTGTTCGCGGCCGACCACGACGACATCGACGTCACCATCGACACCAACGTCAAGGCGGTGCTGCACCTGCTGCGGGCGGCGCTGCCCGGCATGGTGGAGCGCCGGCGCGGCCACGTCGTGAACATCGGCTCGGTGGCGGGGCTGTATCCGATCAACTCGGCGCTGTACGGCGCGAGCAAGGGTGCGGTCCACCTGATGGGCATGAACCTGCGCATCGAGCTCGCCGGCAGCGGGGTGCGCGTGACCGAGATCTGCCCGGGGCGCGTGCAGACCGAGTTCTTCGACGTCGCGATAGACGACGCGTCGGCGCGCGAGCGCATCACCGACACCGGGATCTCGGTGCTGACCGCCGACGACATCGCGGCGGCCGTGCTGTACGCGGTCGAGGCGCCGTGGCACGTGAACGTGTCCACCATCGAGCTGCAGCCCACCGAGCAGCACTTCGGCGGGGTCCGTTTCAAGTCCGTGTGACACGGCTACAGGGCTCGCGGGTCCTGCGCGTGCCGTCGCGAGATGCCGGCAGCGGCGTCCGGGCGCCGTCGCGGCAGGCGTGGCGGAAGCTTCGGTCGCTCAGCGCTTGATGCGGATCAGCAGCAGCAGCGGAATGATCGCGAAGGACAGCGTCGTGTACAGCAGGAACGCGTTACCGTAGCCGATCATCTGCGCCTGGCGCTGGATCTCGCCGCCGATGACGGCGAGGCCGCGGGTGGTGTCCATGCTCCAGGCGCCGATCAGGTTCGGGAACTGCAGCACCTCGTTGTACGGGGTCACGTTCTCGGTGAGGTCGGAGTAGTTCACCTTCGCGGTGCGCGTGACCAGCATCACGCTCAGCGACACGAAGATGCTGGTGCCGAAGTTGCGCAGCAGGTGGAAGATGGCCGAGCCCTGCGGCAGCAGGCGCTCGGGCAGCGTCGCGAACGTGACGATGGTCAGCGGCACCCACATCATGCCGCAGCCGATGCCCTGCACGATGCCGGTCCAGGTCAGCGTGAACACCGACACGTTGAAGTCGATGTTGGACAGGTAGATCCCGCTGAAGCCCACCGCGCCCAGCCCCAGGCACAGGCCCCAGCGCGGGTCGAAGCGCCCCATGCGTCCGGCGATGAAGAACCCGACCACCAGTCCCATGCCGCGCATCGCGAGGAGCAGACCGATGAGGTCGTCCGGGTAGCCCTTCAGGTTCTGCAGCAGTGCCGGCAGCAGCACGATCGGCGTGAAGTTCAGCATGCCGTACGCGAACACGAAGAACAGCCCCACGCTGTAGTTTCGATCGAGGAACAGCTGCGGCGCGATGAACGGGCGCTCGTGGGTCAGGGTGTGCGCGACGAACATGTAGAACGCCACGCACATGATCACGATCAGCGCGAGGATCTGCGGCGAGTCCAGCCAGTCCAGCCGCTCGCCGCGGTCCATGATGAGCTGCATCGCGGTGAGCGCGACGGACAGCGTGAGGAAGCCGGTCCAGTCGAGGCGCGGGCGCTGCTCGCGCCCGCCGTCGCGGATGATCGCGATGGTGCTGAGCAGCGCGACCAGGGCCAGCGGCACGATGAACAGGAACACGTAGCGCCAGTTGTACTCCTCCGCGAGGTAGCCGCCCATCACCGGGCCCACCGCCGGCCCGATCACCACGGCCATCCCGAAGAAGCCCTGCGCCATCGCGCGCTGCTCCTTCGGGTAGGCCGCGAGCAGGATGGCCTGCGACAGCGGTACGGTGGGCGCACCGAAGCCGCCCTGCAGCACGCGGTAGAACAGCAGCGCGCCCAGGCTCTCGGCGGTGGCGCACAGCAGGGACGACGCGGCGAAGCCTGCGACCGCCCAGATCATCACGTTGCGCTGCCCGAAGCGCGCGACCAGCCAGCCGGTCATCGGCGTGACGATGGCGGTCGCGATGATGTTCAGCGTCACCACCCACGCGACCTGGTCCGGCGTCGCCGACAGCGCGCCCTGCAGCTGAGGCAGCACCACGTTCACGACCGTCATCGTCAGCGCGTAGAGCGCGGTGCAGGTCGAGACCGTGACCAGCACCAGCGCGCGCTGGAACGGCGTGAACGCCTCGTGCGTGGCTGCGGCGGTTGCGCTCACCCGGCGGCCCGGTCGTTACCGTGCGGACGCACGGCGCGCGGCGGTCGCGGCGAAGAACGACAGGCGTGGATTCGACTGCGCGAGGGCGTCGACCGCGCCGCAACCCTGCGCTCCGGTGCGCTGTCTGCGTCTGTGCGATCGATCACGGCGTGAGCAGGCGGCTCCAGCAGCGGTCCTTGCCGGTGGCGTCGGGGCCGGCGACGCGTCAGAACTTGACGTTGTCGCCGCCCTTCAGCTGCAGCATCTCGCGCGCGTCGGCCGGGCTCGCGACCTCCAGCGACAGGCCCTCGAGGACCTGGCGCATCTTGCGCACCTGCTCGGCGTTGGACTCGGCGAGGCGCCCGGGACCGCACCACAGCGAGTCCTCCATGCCGACGCGCACGTTCGCGCCCATCGCGGCACCGATGGTCGCGAGCGGGATCTGGTTGCGGCCCGCGCCCAGGATGGACCACACGTAGTCGTCTCCGAACAGCCGGTCCGCGGTGCGCCGCATGTGCATCAGGTCTTCCGGGTGTCCGCCGATGCCGCCCAGGATCCCGAACACGCTCTGCACGAACAGCGGCGGCTTGACGATGCCGCGGTCGAGGAAGTGCGCGAGGGTGTACAGGTGCGAGATGTCGTAGCACTCGAACTCGAAGCGGGTGCCGTTGCCGCTGCACGCCGTCAGGATCTGCTCGATGTCCTTGAAGGTGTTCTTGAACACCAGGTCACGGCTGTTCTCGAGGTGCTCGCGCTCCCACGCGTGCTCGAACTCCTTGAAGCGCCCGAGCATCGGGTACAGCCCGAAGTTCATCGAGCCCATGTTCAGCGACGCGACCTCGGGCTGGCACTCGAACGCGGGGCGCATGCGCTCCTCGGTGGTCATCCTCGGATGGCCGCCGGTCGTGATGTTCACCACCGCGTCCGTCTGCTGCTTGATGCGCGGCAGGAACTTCATGAACACCGACGGGTCCTGGGTCGGGCGCCCGTCGTCGGGATCCCGCGCGTGCAGGTGCAGCACCGTGGCCCCCGCCTCGGCGGCGCCCACCGCGGCGGCGGCGATCTCGTCCGGCGTCACCGGCAGGTGCGGCGACATCGACGGCGTGTGGATGCTGCCGGTGACGGCGCAGGTGATGATCACTTTTCGGCTCGATGCCATCGTTATCTCCTCCCGGGGGTGTTGAAGGCGGGGCTCAGTGCGCGACCGCGTGCTCGCGGATCACGTCGGGATCGGGCTCGAGGCCCAGCCCCGGTCCGTCGGGCACGATCATGTGGCCGTCCACCGCGCGCACCGCGTCGCCGTACAGGCTGGCCGGCAGCGACTTGTAGTAGAAGAACTCGGCCAGGCACTCGTCGGGCAGCGTCGCGAGAAGGTGCAGGCTCGCGAGCAGGCCGGGGCCGAAGTAGGGCGAGTGGGGCATCAGCGTCGCGCCCTGCGTCTCGGCCAGCGTGACGATCTTCAGCATCTCGGAGATGCCGCCCACCTTGGTGACGCTGGGCTGCAGGAAGTCGATGCCGCCGCTCGCGATCATGTCGCGGAACTGGAACGCGGTGCACGCGTTCTCCCCCGCGGCGAGCGGCACGCCGGTCTCGCGGCGCAGCGCCGCGAGCGCCGCGAAGTCCTCGGGCGGATAGATCGGCTCCTCCAGCCAGTACAGGTCGTAGGGCATCAGCGTGCGGGTCATCGCGAGCGCCTGGTGCGGCGTCCACTCGCAGTTCACGTCCACCATCAGCGGCACGCCGACGCCGGCGGCCTCGCGCGCCGCGCGCACCTCGGGCTCGCGCACCTCGTGCAGCTTGATGTGCCGGAAGCCCTCGTTCACCGCGGCCCGGGTGCGCTCGGCGACCACCTCCGGGTCGGCGTAGCGGAACAGGCTCGCGTACGCCGGAATGCGCATCCGCCGCGCGCCGCCCAGCAGCCGGTGCAGCGGCTCCCCGGCGGCCTTGCCGGCGATGTCCCACAGCGCGATGTCCACGCCGCTGATCGCGAACAGGGTCACCCCGTAGCGGCCCCAGATGTGGTTGCGCTGCTGCAGGTCGTGGTGGATGCGCGCGATGTCGCGGGCGTCGCGGCCGATCAGCTGCGGCGCGACGATGCGCTCCACCGCGGCGCGCGTGGCCCAGGCCGCGCCGTAGCCGAATGCGTCGCCCCAGCCGCTGATGCCGGCGTCGGTGTCGACGCGCAGCAGCACGTAGTCCAGCGCCGTCCAGGCGTTCGCCGCCCACCCCTCCGCGCCGCCGGAGTCGAACGGCAGGCTGACGTGGAAGGTCTCGACGTTCTCGATCTTCATCGGGCTCCCGGTGCGCCGCGCACCGCGCTCACGTGGGCCCCGGAGTATGTCCCCGCCGGGGCGGCGGCGACAACGCGGCAGCGGACACGGCGCCGGGGATGCTGGCAAGATGGAGCGCCCG
>CBDUCN010000052.1:0-20821 GCA_965365655.1 uncultured Gammaproteobacteria bacterium
CCGACGCGCCCGCCGCCCTCCATCACCAGGCTGGACGTCACGACGTTGTCCAGGAACGCGCGGTCGTGGCTCACCAGCAGCAGCGTGCCCGGGTACTCGAGCAGCCGCTCCTCGAGCAGCTCCAGCGTCTCCATGTCCAGGTCGTTGGTGGGCTCGTCCATGACCAGCAGGTTCGACGGCGCCGCGAACAGGCGCGCGAGCAGCAGCCGCGCGCGCTCGCCGCCGGACAGGCTCTTCACCGGCGAGCGCGCGCGTGCGGCCGGGAACAGGAACTCGGCGAGGTAGCCGATCACGTGCTTGCGGCCGTCGGCCAGCGCGACGAACTCGGCGCCGTCGGCGACGCTGTCGGCGACCGAGCGCTCCGGGTCCAGCGCCGCGCGGTGCTGGTCGAAGTACGCGACCTCCAGCCGCGTGCCCGTGATCACCTCGCCGGCCGTCGGCGCGATGCGCCCGAGCAGCAGGTTCAGCAGCGTGGTCTTGCCGGAGCCGTTGCGCCCGATGATGCCGATGCGGTCGCCGCGCTCGATCAGCAGGTCCAGGTCGCGGATCACCGGCTCGCCGCCGTAGCCGAAGGTCGCGCCGCGCACCTCGACGACCTTGCGCCCCGACGCCCCCGCGGCCTGCGCGTCGAAGCGCACCCGGCCCTGCGGGTCGCGGCGCTCGCCGCGCTCGCGCCGCATCTGCTCGAGGCGCCGCACCCGGCCCTGGTTGCGGGTGCGCCGCGCCTGGATGCCCTGGCGGATCCAGCGCTCCTCCTCGGCGAGGCGGCGGTCGAACTCGGCGCTGGCCTTCTCCTCGGCGTGCAGGCGCTCGTCGCGCCGGCGCAGGTAGTTCGCGTAGTCGCCGGGCCACGACGTGAGCCGCCCGCGGTCCAGCTCCAGGATGCGGGTCGCGACCCGTTCCAGCAGCCGCCGGTCGTGGGTCGTGAACAGCAGCGCGCCGCGCCAGCCGAGCAGCAGCGTCTCCAGCCACTCGATCGCGTCCACGTCCAGGTGGTTCGTGGGCTCGTCCAGCAGCAGCACGTCCGGCGCCGCGACCAGCGCGCGGGCCAGCAGCACGCGGCGCTTGAGCCCTCCGGACAGCGCCGCGAAGTCCGCGTCCGGATCGAGATCGAGGTGCGACAGGGTGCGCTCGACCCGGCGCTCCACGTCCCACGCGCCGGCCGCGTCGATGCGCTGCTGAAGGCCGTCCAGGCGCTCCAGGTCGCCGCGCGCCGCCGCGTCCATGTGCTGCTCGACCAGCGCGCCGGTCTCGGCGAGGCCGCCCAGCGTCACCGCGCGCACGCGCCCCGCGAGGCCGGGCGGCACGTCCTGCGGCAGCACCGCGATCCGCGTCGCCGGGTCCACCCGCACCTCCCCGGCGTCCGGCGCCATCGCCCCGGCGATCAGCGCGAGCAGGGTGCTCTTGCCGGCGCCGTTGCGCCCCAGCAGGCACACCCGCTCGCCGCGCTCGATCGCGCACGACGCGCCGTCGAGCAGCGGATCGCTGCCGAAGGCCAGCTCGACGTCGCGAAGGGTGACGAGGGACATCGATGGACGTGCGTGAGGGCGGTGGCGGAGTCTACGCGTGCGCGATCCTCCGCGGCCGGGGACCGCCGGATCCGTCCTCGCGCGCCCGGGCGGGCTCTTGCCCGTTCTCCAGCGTGCCGCTCGCCGGGTGGCCGCAGGGCAGGCGGACGGGAGCGCCACGGCACCCGGGTCCGTCGTGCGGGCAGGTAGTGCTCGTGTGCGTGGCGATGTGTGTCCGTCGCATCGGGCGGTCGCGGTGCCCTCGGCGCGCGCCGGCCCGTCCTGGCCGGCGCGGGCGGATGGACGAGCATTGCACGCGGCCGGCCGGCTCTGATTAAGTGGCGGCCGGTCAGCGGTCGAGGAGGATCCCCGATGCCCGTCGAGCTTCCGGAACGCGCGAGCGCGATCGTCGTCGGCGGCGGGGTCACCGGCGCGAGCGTCGCGTACCACCTCGCGAAGCAGGGCTGGAGCGACGTGCTGCTGCTCGAGCGCCGCCAGTTCGCGTGCGGCACCACGTGGCACGCGGCGGGGCTGGTCGGGACGATGCGCGCGAACGAGAGCCACGCGAAGCTGTGCGAGTACTCGATGGGGCTGATCCGCGACCTCGAGGCGGAGACCGGGCAGTCCACGGGCTTCCGGCAGGTCGGGAGCCTGTCCATCGCGCATTCGCCGGCGCGCTTCGAGGAGCTGAAGCGCGTCGCGGCGATGAACAACGCGTTCGGCGTGACGCGGGTGGACATCGTCACCGCCGGGGAGATCAAGCAGCTCTGGCCGCTGCTCGAGACCGGCGACCTGCTCGGCGGGAGCTGGGTGCCGCACGACGGGCACGCGAGCCCGGTGGACGTCACCGCCGCGTACGTGAAGGGCGCGCGCCTGCACGGGGCGCGCTGCGTCGAAGGGGTGAAGGTGACCGGGTTCCGGATCGAGCGCGCCCGGGTGCACGCGGTGCTCACCGACCACGGCGAGGTGGCCTGCGACGTGGTGGTCAACGCGGCTGGCATGTGGGGCCGTGCGCTCGGACGGATGGCGGGCGTGAACGTGCCGCTGCACGCGTGCGAGCACTACTACGCGCATACCGAGAAGCTGCCGGACCTGCCGCCGGACCTGCCCGTGATGCGCGACCACGACCGCTGCGCGTACTACCGTGAAGACGCCGGCTCGCTACTGGTCGGTGCCTTCGAGCCGGACGCGCGGCCGTGGGGGATGGACGGCATCCCGGACGACTTCTGCTTCGACGAGCTGCCGGGGCACGTGGAGGAGCAGCTGATGCCGGTGCTCGAGCACGCGATGGCGCGCGTGCCGCTGCTCGCCGAGGTGGGGTGGCGAAGCTTCTTCTGCGGCCCCGAGAGCTTCACGCCGGACGATCAGTTCCACCTCGGCCCGGCGCCGGGGCTCGCGAACTTCTTCGTCGCGTGCGGGCTCAACTCGGTCGGCATCCAGACCTCCGGCGGCCTCGGCAAGGCGTGCGCGGAGTGGATCGAGCGCGGCCATCCGCCGCTGGACCTGTGGGGCAACGACATCCGCCGCGTGTTCCCGTTCCAGGGCACGCAGCGCTACCTCGAGGCGCGGGTCTCGGAGACGCTCGGGCTGCTGTACGCGAACCACTGGCCGTACCGCCAGTACGAGACGGCCCGCGACGTGCGCCATTCGCCGCTGCACGAGCGCCTCGCGGCGCGCAACGCGTGCTTCGGCGAGGCGGCCGGCTGGGAACGCCCGAACTGGTTCGCGCCGGACGGCGTCGAGCCGCGCTACGAGTACTCGTTCGGCCGCCAGAACTGGTTCGAGCACTCCGCCGCCGAGCACCGCGCGATCCGCGAGGGTGTCGCGCTG
This sequence comes from uncultured Gammaproteobacteria bacterium, assembly GCA_965365655.1. Taxonomy (GTDB): domain Bacteria; phylum Pseudomonadota; class Gammaproteobacteria; order HK1; family HK1; genus JBFHNV01. The sequence continues at coordinate 3,339 of CBDUCN010000052.1, forward strand.
CTCGACCAGTCCTCGTTCTCGAAGTACCTGGTCCAGGGGCGCGACGCGTGCGCCGCGCTGCAGCGCATCTGCAGCGCCGACGTGGACGTGCCCGCCGGAAAGGTGGTGTACACGCACTGGCTCAACGAGCGCGGCGGCATCGAGGCGGACCTGACGGTGACCCGCCTCGACGAGCGCCGCTACCTGGTCGTCAGCGGCGCGGGCGTCACGCACAAGGACCTCGACTGGCTCGCGCGCCACGTGCGCGACGACGATCACTGCACGGCCACCGACGTCACGTCGGCGTGGGCGGTGCTCGGGGTGATGGGGCCGCGCAGCCGCGCGCTGCTCGCCGACGTCACCGGGGCCGATCTCTCGAACGCCGCGTTTCCGTTCGGCACCAGCCAGCCGGTGGAGGTCGGCTGCGCGGTCGGCCGCGCGGCGCGGGTGTCCTACGTCGGCGAGCTCGGGTGGGAGATCTACGTCCCGGTCGACCAGGCGCGCCACGCGTTCGATGCGATCGTCGAGGCAGGCGAGCCGCACGGCCTCGTGATGGCGGGCATGCACGCGATGGACTCGTGCCGCATCGAGAAGCGCTTCGTGCACTTCGGCCACGACGTCGGCGACGAGGACACGCCGCTGGAGGCGGGCGCCGGATTCGTGTGCGCGTTCGACAAGGGCGTGGACTTCATCGGCCGCGACGCGGCGATGCGCCAGCGCGAGCAGCGCCCTCTGGCCAAGCGCCTGGTGCAGTTCCTGCTCGAGGATCCGCAGCCGCTGCTGTATCACCATGAGCCGATCCTGAAGGACGGTCGGATCGTGGGCCACCTGACCTCCGGAAGTTACGGCCACACGCTGGGCGGCGCGGTCGGCCTCGGCTACGTGCGCGCCCCGGACGGCGTCACGACCGGGTACGTCGCGTCGGGCGGCTTCGCGATCGACGTCGCCGGCGAGCGGGTGCCGGCGCGCGCGTCGCTGCGCGCGCTGTACGACCCGGCCGGCGACCGGATGCGCGCCGATGGCTGAGCCGGCCGCGCTGCCGCGCCACGCGCCGACGCCGCTCGCCGCCGGCGCCGTCGACGAGCTCGAGGGCTTCCTGCGCGAGCTGCTGCTGGCCGCGGGACCGAGCACGCTGGCGCACTTCCGCACCGCGCTCGCAGTGGACGACAAGAAGGCGGGGGAGGCCGGCTACGACCCGGTCACCGAGGCCGACCGCGGCGCCGAGGCGGTGATCCGCGAGCGGATCGCCGCGCGGTATCCGGATCACGGCATCTACGGCGAGGAGCACGGCCACGAGCCCGGCAGCGCCGGCCTCACGTGGGTGATCGACCCCATCGACGGCACCCGCGCGTTCATCACCGGCCAGCTGCACTGGGGGATCCTGGTGGGCCTGCACGACGGCGAGCGCCCGGTGCTGGGCGGCATGCACCAGCCGTTCACCGGCGAGCTGTTCACCGGCGGCCCGCGCGGCGCCTGGCTGGAGCGCGGCGGCGTGCGCACCGCGCTGCGCGTGCGCCCGTGCGCCGCGCTGTCCGACGCGGTGCTCGGCTGCACGACCCCCGACATGTTCCCGCGCGTCGCGGACCTCGCCGCGTTCGAGCGCGTCGCCGGCGCGGTGCGCCTTCGCCGCTTCGGCGGCGACTGCTACAGCTACTGCATGCTGGCCCACGGCCTGATGGACCTGATCGTCGAGGCGGAGCTCGCGCCGTACGACGTGCAGGGGCTGATCCCGGTGATCGAGGCGGCCGGCGGGGTGATCACCGACTGGGACGGCGGCTCGGCGGCGCACGGCGGGCGCGTGGTCGCGGCCGGCGACGCCCGCGTGCACGCGGCGGCGCTCGAGGTGCTCGCGGGGAAGGGGTGAGTGCGGGGCGCGATCCCGGGGCGGATTCGTGCTTCGAGTGCAGCCCCCGATCGACGGCCACCGCCATGTCGGGGCCCTGGAACCCCTTGCGTCTCTGGACTCCCCATGTTGCTGAGCGGCAGAAAAGGCTCGCGGAAAAGGCTGGCCGTGCCGACTGATCCAGGTCAACGCCCGTGAAAGTGGTCAGCGCTAGTTTCGACCTGATCGAATGTCTCGGGCGCGTGTGGTTGAGCCCGTGGGCCGAGCACGTGCAGGCACCCTGGGGGATCGCTCCATGAACAAAGCCGAACGCCAAGCCAAGATGGATCAGTTCTTCGCCGGCATGGATGCAGATGAGAAAAAGGAAATGTGTGCAACCATGATGGGCAAGATGATGGCAGGCTCCGACATGAAGGAGATGATGCCCGAGATGATGACGGGGATGATGTCCGGAGAATGTGGTGACGGCTCAGGCAAGATGCAGGAGATGATGCTGAAGAAGATGATGCCTCATTGCATCGGGATGATGTTGCCCGCGATCGAGGTCGAAAAGCGTGGCGACATTGCCGCGGGAATTCTCTCCTCGATTGTCGAAAAAGGCTCTGTTGGCATGTCGGAGGACCAGCTCCGATCCTTTCTCGGCGCGCTCGAGAACGTCCTGAAACCGTCAGCGTGATCCGGTCGCGAGACAAACGGAAGACCAGCACCATGAGCAGCACGACGGCACGGCCTCTTTCCTATGCCGAAAGATTGCGTAACTTCGAAAAGAACTCCGGCGAGCTGGCGTCCGCGCAGCCTGCCGTAATGAAGGCCTTCTGGGGAGTTCACCAGGCAGGTGTGGCTGCCGGGGCGCTCGACGCGAAGACCAAGGAGCTCATTGCGCTGGCAATCAGCGTTGCTGCACGCTGCGACGACTGTATTGCGCACCATGTCCATGATGCGCTCGAAGCGGGTGCCACAAGAGATGAGATCGCTGATGCGCTGGGCGTTGCCATCCTGATGGGCGGTGGGACCAGCGTTGTCTACGCGACGCACGCTATCGAGGCGCTCGACGAACTCTCCGAAGGGGCCACTTAGAGACGCGACGGTGCTTGTCGCAGGCGGCGACGCCGTGCGCCGGGCACGGCTGCCCGACCGTCGCGAATGACGGCCTCCAGGCGTTCGATTGCCTCTCCTGATGTGCGGGGGGGGGGCGCTGGTGTCGTGCCTCCGGGTGGTCGAGCTGACTGCGGAAGAGATCGGAAGCAGGAATCCAGTGACGTTGGAATGTCCACTTTTTCGTAGGAGCCTCCGGCTGGCTTGAATCGCCTTCATGGGCCCGATGGAGGGACTCGAACGATGTCAAGTATGGATCCGGCCGTCTTGGCGGCCCTGGTCGCTTCGTTGACCAGTCTTGGCGTTGCTGGAATCACAGCGGTGCGAGCCGCCAGGGAGAGCCGCGACTCACGTGCCCTTCAGCGAGAGCTCTCCGACGCTGCGAGTGACGCCGCCGAGAGGCTCATGAATTTGGAGCACCAGCACAAGCAGCAGGAGCGGGAGAGAGAGCGGCGTGCCGAAGAAGCCGTTCAGCTCGCTCGCTTCAGAGAGCCGCTTCTGGATGCTGCTGACGAGCTCCGTCATCGGCTGAACAATATTCGAACGAAGCAGTTTCTTGAGTACTTGAAAACTCCGCGCCACGACACGGCGATTCGGACCACCCTGTTCCGACTGGCTCGGTACTTCGGTGTGCTCGAGATGCTCTACGCGCGGGTGAACTACTTGAAGTTTCAGAGCGCTGAAGAGACGCGAACGGTGGCGAACCTCCTTGCAAAGATCGGCAAGACATTTGCCAGCGACAGCTATGATAGAACAAATGGTTTCGCGACCTCGCGTTTCATGATTTGGCGGGAAGAGCAGCGCGCGATGGGCGAGACGGCCATCGAGCACTCGAGTGAGGAAAGGCCTGAGGTCGTCGGCTACGCCGCCTTCGTGCATAGGCTTGAAGACGGGGCTTCGAAATGGTTTGCGAGCTTCTTGGAAGATCTCGAGCATGCTGATGCAGGCGCGAGTACGCGGTTCGAGCACCTGGAGAAGCTTCTCTCCGAGCTTGTGGAACATCTTGGCCGTGAGCGTCGGTCGGCGACGTCAGCTGGCGATGATGTCTCGGGAGTGTAGGGCTGCCTTCAGAAGGTGACGGTGGCCACCACGTCGGCAACGCTCACGTTCACGTGAGAGCGCTGCTGGAGAACGTCGCCGACTGGGGAGGTTTGCCGCGGTCCGGTTACCTTCGGACTGCGCGTCATGGGCGAATGGCCGCTAGAATGCAGACTGCCGGTCGAGCGCAGGCGCCAGGGCTGACCTGCTCCCGACAAAGCCTGGGGGCGGCCGCCTGGTCACGCTCCTTTTGTCAGGCGCGTCCTGCTCTCGCCCGCGCGCCTGTGAGTGCGGCATCCATCTCAATCGCCGTAAGCGGGCACGCCGCGGGCTCACCCGTTGAGCCACAACCAGGCGCAACCTCGAGCTCGCAGGAGAAATCACCTGCTCGGCGGTGGCGGATTCCCTGCTGGCAGCGCGAAGCATGAGGGATCGGGCCGCCGGGCCACCGGCGAGTGTCTCCGCGGAAACGCAAGCTCAGAAACCGCGTTGACTGTCCGGCCAGCCTTCACACGCGCGGCAGTCACTCCCCCGGCGGCCCGTACCCCCCACCCCCCGGTGTCTCGATCACGAACACGTCGCCGGTCTTCATCTCCGTGCGATCGGCGCCTCCGAGCTCGTCCACGCCGCCGACGGTGCGCTCGACGTAGTTGCGCCCGGTCGCGCCCGGCTCGCCGCCGGCCATGCCGTACGGCGCGACGCGGCGGTGGCCGGACAGGATCGTCGCCGTCATGTCGCGCAGGAAGCGCACCCGGCGCACCGCGCCGTCGCCGCCGCGGTGCGTTCCTGCGCCGCCACTGCCTTCGCGGATGCGGAAGTCCTCGAGCCGTACCGGGAAGCGCCACTCGAGCACCTCGGGGTCGGTGAGCCTGGAGTTCGTCATGTGGGTGTGCACCGCGTCGCAGCCGTCGAAGTCGGGGCCGGCGCCGGAGCCGCCGCAGATGGTCTCGTAGTACTGCACCTCGTCGTCGCCCCACACGAAGTTGTTCATCGTGCCCTGCGACGCGCCCATCACGCCCAGCGCGCCGTACAGCGTGTCGGTGACCACCTGCGAGGTCTCGACGTTGCCTGCGACCACGGCGGCGGGGTGCTCGGGGGCCAGCATGCAGCCCTTCGGGATGTGGATCTCGATCGGCTTCAGGCAGCCGTCGTTCATCGGGATCTCGTCGTCGACCAGCGTGCGGAACACGTACAGGCACGCGGCGCGGCACACCGCGGACGGCGCGTTGAAGTTGCTCTCGAGCTGAGGGGAGGTGCCGGAGAAGTCGATGCGCGCGCGGCGCGCGTCGCGGTCCACGGTGATGGTGACCTCCACCGCGCTGCCGTCGTCCAGCTCGTAGCGGAAGTGGCCGTCGTCGAGCACGCCCAGCACGCGCTTGACGGCGCCCTCGGCGTTGTCCTGCACGTGCTGCATGTAGGCCTGCACCACCGCGAGGCCGAAGTGCGAGACCATCTTGCGCAGCTCCTGCACGCCCTTCTCGTTGGCCGCGATCTGCGCCTTCAGGTCGGCGAGGTTCTGCTCGACGTTGCGCACCGGATACCGCCCGCCGGTCAGCAGCTCGACCGTCTCGCGCTCGCGGAAGCGGCCCTCCGACACCAGGACGAAGTTGTCGATCAGCACGCCTTCCTCATCGATGTGCCGGCTGTCCGGCGGCATCGAGCCCGGCGTGATGCCGCCGACGTCGGCGTGGTGGCCGCGCGACGCGACGTAGAACAGCACCTCGTCGCCTGCGTCGTCGAACACCGGCGTGACGACGGTGATGTCCGGCAGGTGCGTGCCGCCGTGGTACGGGTTGTTGAGCACGTACACGTCGCCCGGGCGCATGCTGTCGCCGCGCTCGCCGATGATCACCTGCACGCTCTCGCTCATCGAGCCGAGGTGCACCGGCATGTGCGGCGCGTTCGCGATCAGCTGTCCGAGGCGGTCGAACACCGCGCACGAGAAGTCCAGGCGCTCCTTGATGTTCACCGAGTACGCGGTGTTCTCCAGCGCCGCACCCATCTGCTCGGCGATGGACATGAACAGGTTGTTGAACACCTCGAGCATCACCGGGTCGGCCTCGGTGCCCACGGCCACGCGCTTCGGCAACGCCTCCACGCGCTCCAGCACGAGGTGCCCGCGCGCGGTGACCTCGGCGGCCCAGCCGGGCTCCAGCACCGTGGTGCTGTTCGGCTCCTTGATGATCGCGGGCCCGCGGATGCGCTGCCCGGGCTGCAGCGTCTCGCGGTCGTAGAGCGGGGTCGCACGCCGCTCGCCGGCGCTGTGCATCTGCACGCGGTCCACCGGCTCGGGGGCCGGCACGTCGCGCTCCACCGGGTGCTCCGGGTCCTCGACGCTCTCGGTGCGCCCGATCGCCTCCGCCGAGATCGCCTCGACGATGAGGCGCTTCTCGGGCATCGTGAAGCCGTAGCGCTCGCGGTACGCGGCCTCGAAGCCGGCCTGGATCGCGCGCGCGGCGCCGTGGTCGACGACCAGCGCGCTGTCGGTGCCCTCGTAGCGCACGTGGGCGCGGCGGCGGATCTCGATGTCGTCGTCCGCGATCCCCTGCTCGGCGACCTCGGCGCGCACCTGACGCTCGAGCCCGGCCAGGGCCTGCTCTACCGCGCCGCCGTCCTCGCCCAGCACCGCCTCGATCGCCTGCTCGCGCATCGCGCGGATGTCGGCGAGGCCCATCCCGTACGCCGAGAGCACGCCGGCGTACGGGTGCAGGAACACCCGCTTCATGCCCAGCGCGTCCGCGACCAGGCACGCGTGCTGGCCGCCGGCGCCGCCGAAGCAGCACAACGTGTACTCGGTGACGTCGTAGCCGCGCTGCACCGAGATCTTCTTGATCGCGTTGGCCATGTTCTCCACCGCGATCTTCAGGAAGCCCTCGGCCACCGCCTCCAGCGCCGGGCGCTCGCCGGTCGCGCGCTCGATGTCGTCCGCGAGCGCCTCGAAGCCCGCGCGCACCGCGTCGGCGTCGATGGGCTGGTCCGCGCCCGGCCCGAACACGGCGGGGAAGTGCGCGGGCTGCAGCTTGCCGAGCATCACGTTGCAGTCGGTCACGGTGAGCGGGCCGCCGCGGCGGTAGCACGCGGGTCCCGGGTTCGCGCCGGCGGAGTCCGGGCCCACCCGGTAGCGGAAGTCCTCGAAGTGCAGCACCGAGCCGCCGCCGGCCGCGACGGTGTGGATGCGCATGATCGGCACGCGCATGCGCACGCCGGCCACCAGGGTGTCGAACGCGCGCTCGTACTCGCCGGCGTAGTGCGACACGTCGGTGGAGGTGCCGCCCATGTCGAAGCCGATGATGCGGTCGAAACCCGCCATCTCGCAGGTGGCCACCGCGCCGACGATGCCGCCGGCGGGCCCGGACAGGATGCTGTCCTTGCCCTGGAACAGCGCGGCGTCGGTCAGGCCGCCGTTCGACTGCATGAACATCAGCCGCGCGCCGTTCAGCTCCGACGCGACGCGGTCCACGTAGCGGCGCAGGATCGGCGACAGGTACGCGTCCACCACCGTCGTGTCGCCGCGGCTCACCAGCTTCATCAGCGGGCTCACCTCGTGCGACAGCGACACCTGGGTGAAGCCCACGTCGCGCGCGATCTCGCCGGCGCGGCGCTCGTGGTCGCGGTGCCTGTAGCCGTGCATGAACGCGATCGCGACGGCGCGGATGCCGTCGTCGAACGCGCGCTGCAGGGCGTCCCGGCACGCCGTCTCGTCCAGCGCGACCAGCACCTCGCCGTCCGCCGCGACCCGCTCGGGCACCTCCAGCACGCGCTCGTAGATCTCCGCCGGCTTCACGATGTGGCGCACGAACAGCGCCGGCCGCGCCTGGTAGCCGATGCGCAGCGCGTCGCGGAAGCCGCGCGTCACGAGCAGCGCGGTGCGGTCGCCCTTGCGCTCGAGCAGCGCGTTGGTGGCCACCGTGGTGCCCATCTTCACCGCCTCCACGCCGGCGGCCGGGATGGGGTCGCGGCGGCCCAGCCCGAGCAGGGTGCGGATCCCGTGCAGCGCCGCGTCGTCGTAGTGCTCGGGGTTCTCCGAAAGCAGCTTGTGGGTCACGAGCGCCCCGTCGGGCCGCTTCGCGACCACGTCGGTGAAGGTGCCGCCGCGGTCGATCCAGAACTGCCAGCGGTCGGAGGCGGGGGGGGTGGCGGAAGTGCTCATGGTCGCGACGGATCCTCGTTCGCCACTCTGGCGTATTCTTGACGGCTGTCGGCTCCGGGGACGTCCGGAACGGCGGGTGCCCAAGCATAACCGGGGTCGACGAGAGATTTGCCGCGCGGACGCGGGGCGGCAGGGCCGCCCGACCCGGCCAGCGGGCGGCGGCCGCACGGTGGGCCGGGCGAGCGCCGGGCGGTCTCCCCGCGCTGCCTGCGCCCGCGCGGTGAGCGCCGGGGCCGGGAGGCCCGCATCCCGGTCCGACATCCCGACAACGACATCCGAGCCAGAAACCCAAGGAGAACGAACATGCCGCATGCGATCCAGATTCACGAGCCCGGCGGGCCCGAGGTCATGAAGTGGGAGGAGGTCGCCGTGCCCGAGCCCGGCGACGGCGAGGTGCGGCTGCGCCAGAGCGCGGTGGGGCTGAACTACATCGACGTGTACTTCCGCACCGGCATGTACCCCGCGCCGTCGAAGCCCTTCACCCCCGGGATGGAGGGCGTCGGCGTGGTGGAAGCGGTGGGCTCCGGGGTCAAGCACGTGTCCGTCGGCGACCGGGTCGCGTACGGGCGCAACCTCGGTGGCTACGCCGAGGTGCGCACCATCGACGCCGGCTTCGTGATCGGGCTGCCGGACGACATCAGCGACGAGACCGCCGCGGCGATGATGCTGCAGGGCATGACCACCGAGTACCTCGCGGAGCGCTGCTTCCCGGTGCGCAAGGGCCAGCAGGTGCTGTTCCACGCCGCGGCCGGCGGTGTGGGCCTGATGTTCTGCCAGTGGGCGAGCGCGCTGGGCGCCGAGGTGATCGGCACCGTCGGCAACGCCGAGAAGGCGAAGCTCGCGCAGGCGCACGGCTGCGCGCACACGATCCTCTACAAGGACGAGGACTTCGTCGCGAAGGTCAAGGAGCTGACGGGCGGCAAGGGCGTGCCGGTGGTGTACGACGGCGTCGGCAAGGACACCTTCATGAAGTCGCTGGACTGCCTGAGCCCGCGCGGCACGATGGTCAGCTTCGGCAACGCGTCGGGCAAGGTGGAGCCGCTGGACATCGGCATCCTCAGCGGCAAGGGCTCGCTGTACGTCACACGGCCCACGCTGATGACCTACACCGCGACGCCCGAGGACTTCCGCCACTCCGCGGGGCGCGTGATCGAGATGGTGCTCGAGGGCAAGCTCAAGGTGGAGGTCAACCAGACCTTTCCGCTGAAGGACGCCGCGAAGGCGCACATCGCGCTCGAAGGCCGGCAGACGACCGGGTCCACCGTGCTGCTGCCCTGACCGCCGGCCTCGGGCGCATCTCGCGCACCGAACGGAGAAGGGCCGCCCGCGTCCTGCGGGCGGCCCTCTCGGCGCGCTGCGGCGCCGCTACATGTTGCCGATCACGGCGCTCGCGAATTCGGACGTCTTGACCTCCTTCGCGCCGTCCATCAGGCGTGCGAAGTCGTAGGTCACCACCTTCTGCCCGATGGTCTTCGCGTACGCGTCCTCGATGATCTTGCCGGCCTCGTTCATGCCGACGTACTCGAGCATCATCACGCCCGAGAACAGCAGCGAGCCCGGGTTCACCTTGTCCTGGTTCGCGTACTTGGGCGCCGTGCCGTGGGTGGCCTCGAACACCGCCACGTGGTCGGCGATGTTGGCGCCCGGCGCGATGCCCATGCCGCCCACCTCGGCCGCGCAGGCGTCGGAGAGGTAGTCGCCGTTCAGGTTCATCGTCGCGAGCACGCTGAACTCGGACGGGCGCAGCAGCATGAGCTGGAAGATGATGTCGGCGATGCGATCCTTGATCAGGATCTTGCCCTCGGGCTGCTTGCCGCCGTACTCGTCCCAGAGCTCGTCCTCGGTGATCGTCACGTCACCGAACTCCTCCTTCGCGAGCTCGTATCCCCAGCCGCGGAACGCGCCCTCGGTGTACTTCATGATGTTGCCCTTGTGCACCAGCGTCACGTTGTCGCGGCCGTGGTCGATCGCGTACTGGATGGCCTTGCGCACGAGCCGCTTGGAGCCGAAGGGGCTGATCGGCTTGATGCCGAGCCCCGCGTCGTCGAAGAACCGGACCCCCATCTCCTCCTTCAGGAACTTCGCGAGCTTCTTGTTCTCCGCGGTGCCGGACTGGTACTCGATGCCCGAGTACACGTCCTCGCTGTTCTCGCGGAAGATGACCACGTCCACCTCGTCTGGCTTCTTCAGCGGCGAGGGCACGCCGGGGTAGTGCTTCACCGGTCGCACGCAGGCGTAGAGGTCCAGCTCCTGGCGCAGGCTCACGTTCAGCGAGCGGAAGCCGCCGCCCACCGGCGTCGTCAGCGGGCCCTTGATGGCCACGACCAGGTCCTTGATGGCGGCCAGGCTCTCGGCCGGGAAGTAGTCGCCGTCGTAGAGGCCTGCGGCCTTCTCGCCCATGAACAGCTCGCACCAGTGCACCTTGCGCCTGCCGCCGTAGGCCTTCTCGACCGCTGCATCCCACACGCGCAGGCACGCGCGGGTGATGTCCGGGCCGATGCCGTCGCCCTCGATGTAGCCGAGGATCGGGTTGTCGGGGACCGACAGCTTGCCGTCCTTGATGGTGACCTTCTCGCCACCCTCCGGGAGCTTGATGTTCTTGTACGCCATGACGCTACCTCTACGGCTCGCTATACTCGGTGAATCAACGGGTTGCCGGGATAGGCCGGGCGGATGGCGCGAAGCGCGCCGTCTCCGACGCCGGAGCCTCGGCAAGTCGTGCGGCGCGCTCGGGCGCGACGGGACAGGCGTCCGGTCCGCGCGCGAGCGCGTCGTCAGTGACGTATCATAACGTGCGGGTGCGCCGCGGAACGGCGCCTCGCGGACCGCCACGGAGCAGGACCACCACCCACCTCAATGGCCCATTCCATGGCCCACCACACGCCAGGCGCCTCCGGCGAGGCCCAGCGCGACGGCGACCTGGACTACCAGGCGCGGGTGCTGGGGCAGGTGTCGCGCACGTTCGCGCTGACGATCCCGACGCTGCCTCCGGGGCTGCACGAGGCGGTGGCCAACGCCTATCTGCTGTGCCGCATCGCGGACACCATCGAGGACGACCCGGACCTGGCGCCGGAGCACAAGCGGTACTTCGCGGACCAGTTCGTGCGCGTGCTGGACGGCGACCTCGTCGCGATGCGCTTCTCCGACGAGCTCTACCCGCGGCTGTCGCCGCGGCTGCCGCCGCCGGAGCGGGAGCTGGTGCTCAACGCGCCGCGGGTGCTGCGCATCACGCGCCGCTTCGACGACCGCCAGCAGGCGGCGATGCGCCGCTGCGTGCGCATCATGTCCCGGGGCATGGCCCGCTTCCAGGAGCACGCGTCGCGCTCGGGGCTCGCCGACATGCCGGCGCTGGACAGCTACTGCTACCACGTGGCGGGCGTCGTCGGGGAGATGCTCACCGAGCTGTTCTGCGTGCACGACCCCGCGATCGCCGTCCACCGCCAGCGCCTGCTGCGGCTGTCGGTCTCCTTCGGGCAGGGCCTGCAGATGACCAACATCCTGAAGGACGTGTGGGAGGATCTGGCGCGCGGCGCGTGCTGGCTGCCGCGGGACGTGTTCCGCGCGCACGGCTTCGATCTCGACGATCTCACCCCCGGCACGCGCGACCCGGCCTTCCTCGCCGGCTACGGCGCGCTGGTGGCGACCGCGCGCGGGCACCTCGCCAACGCGCTGGACTACACGCTCGCGATGCCGGCGGGTCAGCCGGGCATCCGGCGCTTCTGCCTGTGGGCGCTGGGCATGGCGGTGCTGACGCTGCGCCGCATCCACGCGAGCCCCGGTTTCCGCAGCGGCGCGCAGGTGAAGATCAGCCGTCGTGCCGTGCACGCCACCGTCCGGGTCACGGACCTCTGCGTGCGCCGCGACCGGCTGCTGCGCCTGCTGTTCGATCTCACGACGCGCGGCCTTCCGGCCGCGGCGGCGCAGGAGCACGCGCTATCCGTGTGATGCCGGACGATCGCCGCAACGCCGCGGTGCGCCGCCGCGGGCGCGCGCACGCCCGCTGACCGCCGTCGAAGCACCGCATCATGGAATCGCTGCAACCGCTCAACGAACCTGCCGCCGGCGCCCGCGCGCCGGAGCGCGCCCCGGTGCGCACCCCATCCGAGCTGGAGTCGGCCCTGGAGCGCGGCACGGCGGCGCTCAAGGACGACCAGGACGCGGCGGGCCACTGGTGCTACGAGTTCGAGGCCGACTGCACCATCCCGGCCGAATACGTGCTGATGATGCACTTCATGGACGAGGTGGACGACGCGCTGGAAGCCCGGATCGGCGTCTACCTGCGCGACAAGCAGTGCGACGACGGCGGCTGGTCGCTGTATCCCGGCGGCGCCTCCGACCTGAGCTGCGCGGTGAAGGCGTACTACGCGCTGAAGCTGATCGGGGACCCGCCCGACGCGCCGCACATGGCCGAGGCCCGCGCGTTCATTCTCGGCGCCGGCGGCGCCGCCCACGCGAACGTGTTCACGCGCATCGCCCTCGCGCTGTTCGGGCAGGTGCCGTGGCGGGCCGTGCCGTTCATCCCGGTCGAGATCATGCTGCTGCCGGAGTGGTTCCCGTTCCACATCCGCAAGGTGTCGTACTGGTCGCGCACGGTGATGGTGCCGCTGTTCATCCTGTGCACGCTGAAGCCGCGCGCGGAGAACCCGCGCGGCGTCGACGTGCGCGAGCTGTTCGTCGTGCCGCCGGAGGAGGAGCGGGACTACTTCCCGGTGAAGTCCGGCCTCAACCGCCTGTTCCTGGCGCTCGACCGCGTGGGCCGGATGCTGGAGCCGCTGGTGCCGGGCTTCATGCGCCGGCGTGCCATCGCGCGGGCCCGCGACTGGTTCGTCGAGCGTCTCAACGGCGTGGACGGGCTGGGCGCCATCTTCCCCGCGATGGTGAACGCCCACGAGGCGCTGAAGGCGCTGGGCTATGGCCCGGAGCACCCCCTGCGGCGCCAGACCCGCGACGCGCTGGCGCGCCTGCTGGTGATCAAGGAGGACCACGCCTACTGCCAGCCCTGCGTGTCGCCGGTGTGGGACACGGCGCTGGCCTGCCTCGCGCTGCAGGCGTCGGAGCGCCGCGTCGACGGCGACGAGGTGATCGCGGGGCTGGACTGGCTGGCGCCGCGCCAGGTGCTGGACGAGCCCGGGGACTGGCGCCTGAACTGCAGTGCGCGCGGCGGCGGCTGGGCCTTCGAGTTCGCGAACAGCCACTACCCGGACGTCGACGACACGCCGGTGGTCGCGTGGGCGATGCTGGAAGCGGACCCGGACCGCTACGCGCACGCGATCGCGCGCGCCGCCGAGTGGATCGTCGGCATGCAGTCCAGCAACGGCGGCTGGGCGTCGTTTGACGTCGACAATACCTACGAGTACCTGAACGAGATCCCGTTCGCGGATCACGGCGCGCTGCTGGACCCGCCCACGGCCGACGTGACCGCGCGCTGCGTGACCTTCCTGTCCCGCCTGGACCGCGACGCGCACGCCGCCACCATCGAGCGCGGCGTCGCGTTCCTGCGCCGCGAGCAGGAGGCCGCCGGCTGCTGGTTCGGGCGCTGGGGCACCAACTACATCTACGGCACCTGGTCGGTGCTGGTCGGGCTCGCGGCGGCCGGTGTGTCGCCCGGGGACCCGGCGGTGCGCCGCGCCGTCGCGTGGCTCGAGTCCTGCCAGCGCGACGACGGCGGCTGGGGCGAGGACAACGCCAGCTACTTCGAGCCCGCGCTCGCGGGGCAGGCCGCGCGCAGCACCAGCTTCCAGACCGCGTGGGCGCTGCTGGCGCTGCTCGAGATGGGCGAGGTCGACGCGCCTGCGGTGCGCCGCGGGATCCGGCACCTGCTGCAGACCCGGGCCGGCGACGGGCTGTGGGCGGACCCGGAGTTCACCGCGCCCGGCTTCCCGAAGGTCTTCTACCTCAAGTACCACGGCTACAGCCGCTACTTCCCGCTGTGGGCGCTGGCGCGCTACCGCAACCTCGGCGGGCGCTGACCGCTCGCCGACCGCTGCGCGCAGGTCTTTAGCGCGCCGTGGCTCCGGCCGTCGGCGTGGTGGTCGCGCTGGCCCGCGAGGCGCGGGTCGTGCGCCGCGCGTGCCGGGTGGCCGGCGTCGAGGCACGGGTCAGCGTCGCGTGCAGCGGCATGGGCGGCGCGCGCGCCGGCGATGCCGCCCGCGACCTCGTGGACCGCGGCGCCGAGCTGCTGCTGGTCGCCGGGTACGCGGGCGCGCTGCACGCGCGTCTCGCGCCCGGCGCGCTGCTGCTCGCGACGGCGCTGCACGGCGCGCGCGCCGGCGCGCCGCGGGCGTGCGACGCTGATCTGCTCGCGCGGGCCGAGGCTGCGCTGGCGGGCACGCCTGCGCTGCACCTGGGGCCGCTGGCGAGCGTGGATCGCCCGCTTGACGGCGCCGCGGCGCGCGCGGCGCTGGCCGCGCACGACGGCGCGCTGGCCGTGGACATGGAGAGCGCCGCGGTGGGCGAGGTCGCGGCGCAACGCGGCGTGCCGTGGCTCGCGCTGCGCGCGATTTCCGATGGTGTCGGGCAACGGGTGCCGCCGTGCCTGGAGCGGCTGGTCGACGCCTACGGCACGCCGACGCCGCGCGGCCTGCTGCGTGCGGTGCTGCACGATCCGATGGGCCTGCGGCACCTGCCGGCGCTTGCGCGCGGCGTGCGGCACGCCGACCGCAGCCTGCAGACCGCGCTGGTGCGGCTGCTCGCCGCGCTCGCCGGCAGCGAAACGTGATCCTGTATTCTCCGCGACCCGGCGCGGCGTCCCGCGCCCGGCAGGAGACGGCGAGATGGATGCGGCGAAATCCACGCCCCGGGCCGGATCGCCGCTGACGGCGACCGAGCTGGCCGCGTTCCGGCGCGACGGCTACGTCGCGGTGCGCGCGTTCCTCGACGCGCAGGAGGCTGCACGGCTGTCGCGCTGGGTGGACGAGCTGGCCCGCGCGCCGGAGCGGTCGGGCCGTCACTGGGTGTACCACGAGGACGACCGCCTGCACCCCGGCGCGCGCGTGCTGTCGCGCATCGAGAACTTCTGCCCGTTCCACCCGGAGCTCGACGCGCTGCTCACCGGGCCGCGCGTGATGCGGGTGATGGCCCGGCTCCTCGGCGAGCCGGCCGTGCTGTTCAAGGACAAGATCAACTTCAAGACGCCGGGCAGCGCCGGCTTCGAGCCGCACCAGGACGTGCAGGCTGGATGGGACCGCTACGCGGATCTGCACGTCAGCATGATGCTGGCCGTCGACGCCGCGACGCCCGAGAACGGCTGCCTGGAGCTGGCTCCCGGGTGGCACGAGCGCGGCCGGGTGGGCGAGGCATGGACGCCGCTCGGCGACGCGGTGCCCGACGACGCGTACCGCGCGTGTCCGGCAGCCGCCGGCGACGCGGTGTTCTTCGACTCGTACGTGCCGCACCGCTCCGCGCCCAATCGCACCGGGCGCGCGCGGCGGATCCTGTACGCGACCTACAATCGCGCCTCGGCCGGCGATCAGCGCGGGCGCTACTACGCCGACAAGCATGCGAGCTATCCCCCGGACATCGATCGCGACGCGGGCAGGGAGTACGTGTATCGCGTGTGAGCCCGCACGCGGCACGGTCCGCCCGGCGGGCACGTCCTGATGCTGGAATCGCTCGCGGTGCGCTGGGTGCGTGTCGCGCGGCGGGCGTGGCCGGCCGTGCTGGCGCTGGCGCTGCTCGCGAGCGCCGGCGCAGCGGTCGTCGTGCGCGGCCACCTCGGCATCCACACCGACACCACGGACATGCTCTCGCCGTCGCTGGACTGGCGCCAGCGCTACATCGACTTCAGCGAGCAGTTTCCGCAGTTCACCGACACCCTGGTGATCGTCGTCGATGCCGCGACCCCGGACCTCGCGTCGCTGGCGGCCGGGCGGCTCGCGGCATCGCTGTCGTCGCAGCCGGGCTTCCGGCGCGCGCAGGTCACGGGCGACGACGCGTTCTTCCGCCGCCACGCGCTGCTCTACCTGGACGCGCCCGAGCGCGCGCGGCTGGTGGACGACCTGGTCGCGGCGCAGCCGCTGCTGGGCCGCCTCGCCCGGGACCCCGGCCTCGACAGCGTGCTGGCGCTGCTGATCGATGCGCTCACGGCCGAGCGCGACGTGGACCCGGCGATGCTGGAGCGCTTCGCGTCGCGCCTGGCCGCCGCGCTGGAGGCCACCGCGCGGGGCGAGTTCCATCGTCTGAGCTGGCGCGCCCTGCTGGCGGGCGAGTCGGCGGGGGATGCGCGCCGCATCGTCGTCGCGGCGCCGGCGCCGGACTACCGGCAGCTCTTCCCCGCGGCCGACGCGATCGCGGCCGTCCGCGACACTGCGCGCCGGCTGCGCCTCGACGCGGAGCACGGCGTGCGGGTGCGTGTCACCGGCGGGCTGGCGATGAGCGACGAGGAGCTGCGCACGGTGAGCCGCGGCGCGGGCCGGGCCGCGCTGCTGGCCCTCGTCGGCGTCACCGTCGTGCTGATGCTGGGCCTCGGCAGCGTGCGCCTGGTGCTGGCGAGCGTGATCACGCTGCTCGCCGGGCTGCTCTGGACCGCCGCGTTCGCGGCGCTGGCGGTGGGTCACCTGAACATGATCTCGGTCGCGTTCGCGGTGCTCTACATCGGGCTCGGCGTGGACTACGCGGTGCACTTCGGGTTGCGCTACCGCGAGCTGCACGCGGCCGGCCAGCCGCACGGCGACGCGCTCGAAGGCGCCGCCGCGGACGTGGGCGGCGCGCTCGCGCTGTGCGCGCTGACCACCGGCGCCGGCTTCTTCGCGTTCCTGCCGACGAGCTTCGCCGGCGTATCCGAGCTCGGCCTGATCGCCGGTGTCGGCATGTTCGTCAGCCTCGCGGCGACGCTCACGCTGATGCCCGCGCTGCTGACGCTGATGCGCCCGCGCGGCCCGCGATTCGGGCGACTCGGCGTCGGGCTGCCCGTGGCCCGCGCGCTGGATGCGCTGGGCGAACGTCATCCGCGGCGGGTGGTCGCGGGGGCCGCGGCGCTCGCGGCGCTCGCCGCCGTGGTGGCCAGCCAGGCGCGCTTCGACGACAACCCGCTGAACCTGCGCGATCCCGACGGCGAGGCGGTGGCGACGTACCGCGAGCTGGTCGCGCAGGGAGAGCAGTGGGCGCTGGACGTGCTGGTCGCGGGCGAGGAGGAGGCCGGGCGGCTGGCCGCGCGCCTCGAGCAGCTGCCGCAGGTGCGGCGCGTGGTGTGGCTGGCGGACCTGGTGCCGCCGGAGCAGGACGCGGCGCTGGCCCAGGTGGAGGAGCTCGCGCTGCTGCTGGGCCCGGACCTGATGGTGCAGCCTCCACCCCCCGGCCCGCCCCGCGAGGCGGTGGACCGGCTGCGGCGGATCGCGGCGTTGCTCGACGCGCGTGCGCCCGGCGACGGCGGACTCGGGC
>CBDUCN010000053.1:0-20763 GCA_965365655.1 uncultured Gammaproteobacteria bacterium
CGCGCCCGACCAGCATGCCCGGCACGCGCAGGTCGGCGCCGAAGCGCGCGCGCCCCGTGACCTTGTCCACGCCGTCAGGGCGCAGCGGGCGAGTGCCCACGACGTCGAATACGCGCTTCGCCGGCCGCCCGCCGTTCATCGCCTCACGTGCCCTCCCCTCCCTCGCTCCACTACCATTGCGCCAGTTGCCCGCCGCGAGGGCAAGCGCCGCGGCAGCGGCGAAGGAGACGCGACGTGAAGGTGGGCTTCATCGGGCTCGGCAACGTGGGCGCGAAGCTCGCCGGCTCGCTGCTGCGCGGCGGCGTCGCGCTCACCGTGCACGACCTCGACCGGGGCGCGGCGCAACCGCTGCTCGACGCCGGCGCCGCGTGGGCGGACTCGCCGGCGGCGATCGCGGCCGGCGCCGACGCGGTGATCACCTGCCTGCCGTCGCCGGCCGCGTCCGCGGCGGTGCTCGAGGGCGCCGACGGCGCGCTCGCCGGCATGCGCGCCGGCACGGTGTGGATGGAGATGTCCACCACCGACGAGGCGGAGGTGCGCCGCCTCGGCGCGAAGGTGCTCGCCGCCGGTGCCGAGGCGGCGGACTGCCCGGTCTCGGGCGGCTGCCACCGTGCGGACACCGGCAACATCTCCATCTTCGCCGGCTGCGGGCGCGCCACCTTCGAGCGCGTGCTGCCGCTGCTGAGCGCGATGGGCCGGCGCATCCTGCACACCGGCCCGCTCGGCTCGGCCTCGGTGCTCAAGGTCGTCACCAATTACCTGGCCACCGCGAACCTCGTCTCGTGCTGCGAGGCGCTGGTCACGGCGAAGGCCGCCGGCATGGACCTCGGCGTCGCGTTCGAGGCGGTGCGCATCTCCTCGGGCAACTCCTTCGTGCACGAGACGGAGAGCCAGGTGATCCTCAACGGCTCGCGCGACATCTCGTTCACGATGGACCTGGTGCGCAAGGACATCGGCCTGTTCCAGGCGCTCGCCGAGCGCGCCGGCGTCCCGCTGGAGCTGAACCCGCTGCTGATGGATATCTTCGCCGACGGCGAGGAGCGCTACGGCGCCCGCGAGTGGTCACCGAACATCATCCGCCGCCTCGAGGACGCGACCGGGCTCACGGTGCGCGCGCCGGGCTTCCCGGCGCGGATGGTCGACGACGAGCCGGAGGCCCCGGGCCACGAGGTGGTGCCGAAGGGGCGCGCGTAGTCGCGGCGGGATGCGCGACGCACGCGCGCGGGCCGCAGCGCTCTCGCCGCGCACGCATGCGCGCGCCCGCGGCCACAGGCGCACGTACACACGAGGGTCAGGATGTCGCGCGAGTATCCCGGGTATCCGATGGTCGGCGTCGGCGTGGTGGTCTGGCGCGGCGACGAGGTGCTGCTGATCAAGCGCGGCAAGCCGCCCCGGGCGGGCTCCTGGAGCCTGCCCGGTGGGCGCCAGAAGCTGGGCGAGACGACCCGCGACGCCGGTGTGCGCGAGGTGATGGAGGAGACCGGCGTCGAGGTGCGTATCGAAGGCCTCGTCGACGTCGTCGATTCGATCACCCGCGACGAGCACGGCCGGGTCCGCCTGCACTACACCCTCGTCGACTTCCGGGCGCGCTGGGTGTCCGGCGAGCCGTCGGCCGCGACGGACGCGGCCGACGCACGCTGGGTCCATGCCGACGACCTCGCGGCCTACGGACTCTGGCACGAGACGCTGCGCGTCATCCGCTGCTCGGCGCACCGGCGATGACGCGTGCCGGCCGCCCGCCTCGCCCCGATGCCGGGTGATCGCGCACGCCGTGCATGCCCGGCCGGACCTCGTGCGCCGCGTCGCGTGAGCCCGCGATGAACGCCTGCCGGATTCTCGTCGTCGCGGCCATCCTGTGCCCGTTCTACCTGAACGACCTCGCGAACATCCACGTGCACGACTGGCGCTGGTGGCTCGCGATCGACTACGTGGCCGTGAAGCTGCTGCCGCTGGCGGTGCTCGCATGGCTGTGGCGAAGCGGGCGTCTCGCACCGGCGGACCTGGGCCTCGCACCGCAGCCGGCACTCTCCTTCGCGGTGACGATGCTCGGCCTGGCGCTGGCCGCCACGGTGATCGACCAGAACGCGTACCGCGTGCTCGCAGGCCTGCCCGGATACCCGCCGCTCGGCGCGATGCCGCCGATCCCGGTGCCGCTCGCGGAGTGGATCGACCTGACCGTGGGGCTCGCGCTGGTCGCGGCGGTGGAGGAGCTCGTGTTCCGTGCGTGGCTGTACCGGGCGCTGCGCCGCCGCACGGCGAACGTCGCGATCATCATCGCGGTGTCGGCGGCGGCGTTCGGCCTGATCCACTGGAGCGGCGGACTGCACGCGGTGCTGATCACTGCCGCGATCGGCGCGCTGTTCATGGGCGCGTACGTGCGCACCCGGCGCATCGCACCGATCATCGGCGCGCACTTCGTCGTGAACTTCGTCGACTTCGCCGGCGTGGTGCCGGAAGCCTGGTTCCAGCTCGGCTGAGCCGCTGCCCCGCGACGGGGGCAGCGGCCGCGCAGTGTCGGAATTCTTTACACCGCGGCGCACACGGGCCGGCGCCCGATCCTCCAACCGGCTGAACGGAAAAGGGTTGACGAATTCCGGCACCGATCTTGCTTTGCGTTCCTGGTATCGATAGCCGTGGGGAAGCGCCGGGACCGGCGTGCCCATGCAGGAACAGGAGGACCATGACATGACCACTCCCGGAACGCTGCGACGCCTCGGAATCTGCACGCTGACCGCGCTGACTCTCGCCCTGCCCGGCATCGCCGAGGCCGTGCGCGTGGAGGTGTCGCAGGAGTCCGCCGCCGGCGCCGGCGACTTCGACAGCAACGTGCTCGGATTCCTCGACCTGTTCGACGACTCCGGGCAGACCATCGCCCAGCACTACTCGTACAGCAACCCCGACGCGGCCAGCTACAACGGCCCGTTCGCGACGATCGACGGCGTGACCCAGACCTTCTTCGTGCAGGCCTCCGACGGCGTGCACATGGTGGTGGTGCACGACAACGCGAACGACACCACCGGCGGCAGCACGCGGATGACCGCGACTCTGGCCGGCGACACCGCCGCGTTCACGGTCGAGGACGATCCGAACGAAGGAACGACGGTCAGCGGCGGCGGCACCGTGTTCGACACGGTCCATAACTGGGCGCCGTGCTGCACCGACGGCTATGCCATCGGCGCGCTGGACGGGCTCTGGACCATGTTCCTGGAGTTCGACACGCAGCCCACAGGCATCCAGACCTGGGTCGCGACGGACGACACCGCGGCCGGCTCGGGCGACATCGCGCTGGTTCTCGACCCCGGGCGCAGCGCACGCTTCCGCCTGGTGCCTGAGCCGCTGACCACGGCGCTGGTCGGCATCGGTCTGCTGGCCGCCGGCTTCCGCGCGAGACGGCGCGCGAGCTGATCCGCTCACCGTCGCTCCGCCAACCTCACGACGCCGCCCGCGAGGGCGGCGTCTTCGTTTGCGCGCTACGAGAAGGTGGGGTCGTGCAGCCGCGTCAGCGGTTGTGCGACGCGTACCGCGACAGCGATCCGTCCTTGCCGAACGCGACCACGTCGTAGGGCTCGGGCGTACCGAACTCCATTCCCGGCGAGCCCGTCGGCATGCCCGGGACCGCGAGACCCGCGACCGCCGGGCGCTCGCGCAGCAGCCGCGCGATGTCCTCGGCGGGCACGTGGCCCTCGATCACGTAGCCGCCCACGAGCGCGGTGTGGCAGGAGCCGAGCTGCGGCGGCACGCCGTGCTCCATCTTCACCGGCGTCACGTTCGCGACGTCGTGCGAGACCACCTCGAAGCCCGCGTCGCGCATGTGGTCCACCCACAGCTTGCAGCATCCGCAGGTCGGGCTCTTGTACACGGTCACGGTCTGCGGGTCCGCGGCCAGCGCCGGCATCGCGGCGCTCGCGAGCAGCAGGGGCAGGGCATGTAGAAGTCGTCGCATGGCGGGGTCCTCGAAGCGACGTGCAGGCGGCACGCCGGGTGTGCAAGATTGTCGAGCGACTTTACCGCCCGGACGAGCCACCCGCGTGACGCGGATCACTCCCCGGCCCGCGCCACCACAAGCATGAGGAGATGTTCATGAACGGCACATCGAAGTCCGCCATCGTCACCGGCGCCGGCAGCGGCGTGGGCCGCGCCGTCGCCGTGACCCTCGCCAACGACGGCTACCGGGTCGCGCTCGCCGGGCGCCGCAAGGCCGCGCTCGAGGAGACGGCCGCGATGGCGAACGCGGATGCGGGCGAGCGGCTGTGCGTGCCGACCGACGTCGCCGACCCGGACGCGGTGGCCGCGCTGTTCGCAACGGTGGAGAACTCGTTCGGCCGTCTCGACCTGCTGTTCAACAACGCGGGCCAGAACGCGCCCGGCATCCCGCTCGAGGACCTCGAGGTCGCGCAGTGGCGCGCGGTGGTCGACGTCAACCTCACCGGCTCCTTCCTGTGCCTGCGCGAGGCGTTCAGGCTGATGAAGCGCCAGCAGCCGATGGGCGGTCGCATCATCAACAACGGCTCCATCTCCGCCCACGCACCGCGCCCGAACTCGGCGCCGTACACGTCGAGCAAGCACGCGATCACGGGCCTCACGAAGTCGGCCAGCCTCGACGGGCGCAAGTACGACATCGCGGTGGGGCAGATCGACATCGGCAACGCGCGCACCGAGATGGCCTCGCGCATGGCCGACGGCGTGCCGCAGGCCAACGGCGAGGTCGCGGCGGAGCCGCTGATGGACGTGCAGCACGTCGCCGACTCGGTGCTCTACATGGCGAGCCTGCCGCCGGACGCCAACGTGCAGTTCATGACCGTGATGGCGACCAAGATGCCGTTCGTCGGGCGCGGCTGAGCCGGCGCCGGAACGGCGCCTGCGCAGCGCCGCGCGGGCCTGGCCGGCCGCCGCAGGCATCGCGGCGTGCCGCCCGCGGCCGATGTCGCGGATTCCTGGCCAAAGGAATCGCGGAGCGCGGCCGCTATACGCGGTGAAGCCCCGCCGCCGCAGGCCGCCCCCCGTGGAGAACCGCCGCAACTACTACCGCCTGCTGCAGGTACAGCCGGACGCCGCGCCGGACGTGATCAAGGCGAGCTACCGCACCCTGATGCAGAAGCTTCGCTTCCACCCGGATCTCGGCGGCGACGAGGTGCGCGCGCGCCTGATCAACGAGGCATACGCGGTGTTGTCGGATCCGGAGCGCCGCGCGCGCTACGACGCGCTGCGCCACGCGGAGCAGATGGGCGCGGGGGGCGCCGCGCGCTGCCGGCCGCGCGCGGTGGACCCGCGCGCCGCGCGCAGCGGCCGCGCCGCGCCGGTCTTCGAGTCGCTGCGCTGTCCGCTGTGCGGCACGGTGAACGACCGCCCGGTGGGGCTCGCCGGCGCGTGCCGCTGCCACGCGTGCGACAGCCCGCTGCGCCCGGTGGAGACCGACCCGCTCGCCGAGCCCGGCACCCGCTCGGTGCCGCGGCTCACACGCCGCATCCGCGTCGACTACCGCGCGGCCGAGGGGCCGGCCGCGGGCGACGGGTGGCTGGAGGACTTCTCGTCACAGGGCATGCGCATCATGACGCCGCGGCGCCTCGCGCCGGGTCTGCTGCTGCGCGTGGAGTGCGAGCTGCTGTGCGCGGTGGCGCGCGTGATGCGCGTGCGTCCGCACGGCGCCCGCGGCTACGCGGTGGGCCTGGCCTTCGTCACGGTCGAGTTCCAGCACCGGCAGGGGGGGCTGGTCACCGCGCGCGCCTGAGCGCCCGGCAGCTCCCCGAATGGATGCTCCGGGTCTCGCCGCAGCCGGGGCTTCGCTCGAGGGCTCGTTCCTGCTCCCCCACCTCGCCCCTTCCCCTCGTCACGAGGGGATGAGGAGGCCGGGCTCACACGCGCGTGAAGCGCGAATACGCGCGGCTGTTCACGGTGCGGGGCGCGGCGGCGGCTGCTCGCCGAGCCGGCGGAAGTACTCCTCCACCTGCGAGCGGTAACGCGGCGGGGCATCGCTCTCGGGCACCGCGACCAGCGCCGTCGCGTCGCCGCCCGCGCCGGCGCGCAGCGCCCGTTCCAGCGCCGAGATCGCGTCCAGCACCGGCGCCGCGTCCTGCGTGCCCTGCATGCCGCCCGCGTCACCGTCGGCCAGCGTGCGCACGCCCGCGATCAGCGCCTCCAGGTTGCCGGCGGCGTCGGGGTTGTTCGCGACGGGGCCGCGCAGGCGGCCGATCTGGTCCACGCGGGCGATCAGGTCCGCGGCGTCGCGGCCGCCGGGGCCGTCGCCCCACGCGCCGCCGCCGCGCTGCAGCGAGCGGCGGAGATCCGCGAGCTCGCGCATCAGCGCGCGGAGCTGCTCCGGACCACCGCCCGGCCCGCCGCGGCCCGGTCCCGCGGCCCGCGCGGCCTCGGCCTCCTCGCGCGCGAGGCGCGCGGCCTCAGCCACCCTCTCGCGTGCCTGTTCCAGGCTCTGGGTGAGCGCACTCTCCAGCCGGGCGCTGGGCCGGCCCGCGGCCAGCTCCTCGCGTGAACGCCGCATGCGGCCCTCGACGTCCTGCTCGCGCATCACCCCGGCGGCCTCGCGGGCGCGGCGCGCGACCTCGGGCTGCCCTTCCCCGGCGATCGCCGCGATGCGGTCCAGGCGCTCGCGCAGCGCCGAGACGTCCGACTCCAGGGACTCCTTCGCCTCCAGCCGCTCGAGCACCTCGTCGTCGGGCGCCTGCTCGATGGCGCGGCGCAATCCGTCCTGGCGCGCGACCAGGTCGTCGGCGCGGGCGCCGGCCTCGTCCAGCGCGCGCGCGACCTGTGCCGGCGCATCGCCCTCCAGCGCCTGCCGGGCGCGCTCGAGGTGCTCCAGCGCGTCGCGCGCCGCGCGCTCCGAAGCGCCCGCGTCGCCGCTGCGCCGGGTCGCGCCTCCGCGACCCGGCGTCGCGCGGCGCTCGCCGTCGCGCGGCCCGCCACCGCCGCGCGCCGCCTGACGCTGCCCGTCGGCACTGGCCGCACCGCCGGGCTGCCCGCCGGCGGCCTGGCCCTGCTGCGCGCCTTGCCGCGCCTGTTGGCCCTGTTGACCCTGCTGTCCCTGTTGACCCGGCTGTCCCTGCTGACCTTGCTGTGCCTGCTGTCCCTGCTGACCCTGCTGTGCCTGCTGGCCCTGCTGGCCCTGCTGACCCTGCTGACCCTGCTGACCTTGCTGGCCCTGTCGCGCACCCTGGCGCTGCGACTGCTGCCCGTCGCCGGCGCGCCGCATCGCCTGCGCCGCGTCCTGCAGCGCGCGGCGCGCGTCGTCCAGGTTCGCGCTGGGCTGCTCGCGGCTGAGGCGCTCCAGGCGCCGCATCAGCTCCTCGAGCTGTGCCGCCAGCGCCTGCTGGGTGGGCGCGGCCCGCCCGGCGAGGTCCGCGCGCTGCGCGCGCCGCTCGGCGCGCTCGATCTCCTCGCGCTGGCGCCGCGCGAGCTCGCGCAGCTTCTCCAGCGTCTCGTCCACCTGCTGCTGGCGCTGCTGCATCGCGCCGCGCTGCACCTGGGAGTAGCGGTTGCGGAAGCGATCCATCTCGAGCTCGAACAGCCGCGCGAGGTCGCGGTTGTCGGCACGGCCCCCGCCGCCGCCGCCGGCCTGCGAGGCCACCTGCACCTCGCGGAACGCGGCGTCGGCGCGCTGCAGGTGCGCGAGCGCCTCGCGCGCCGGCGGCAGCCCCTCGTCCGGGTCCGGCACCGCGAGCAGCGCTTCCACGCGGGTCATCGCCGAGGCCGCCTTCGGAAGCTCCTCGAGCATCGCCTTGTAGCCGGGGGTCACGCGCACCATCGCACGGCCCTTGATGCGGCGCACGATGGCCTCCACGCGGCCGCGGATGCGCGCCTGGGCATCGGACAGCGTCGTCAGGCGCTCCTCGCGCTCCGCCGACGGCAGCCGTCCGTTGTCGCGGGCGAGGCGGAACAGCGCGACGACCAGGTCGCGTTGCTGCGCGGCGAGGTCCTGGGTGCCGCCCTGCTGCCCGCCGCCCCCGCCGCCCTGGCGCCCGGACGGCGCGCGGCGGTAGTCGCGGTCGAACGGGCGCACTTCCAGGAACTGGATGTCGGTCACCGCGGCGCGCGACTCCACGCCGTCGCTGGCCCGCGCATGCACCGCGATCAGGTCGCCGGGCTCGAGGGTGCGCTCCTCCAGCGCGAGGCGGTGCACCGTGTCCAGCGCGGCTTCCGACCCCGCGTCCCCGGCGGCCAGCGCGAGCACCTCCTCCGGACCGCCGTTCACCGACAGCACCAGCTCGACCCTGCGCAGCGCCACGTCGTCACGCGCCTGCACCGCGACCTCGATCTCCTCCACCGGCGTCGCGCGGGTGTCGCCGCCGGGGCGGCGGATCGCGATGCGGGGCGCGCGATCCTCGAGCGCCGCGATGCCGTAGTCCGGCGTCGCGGGCACGGGCGTGCCGTCCGGCAGCAGCAGCTCGACGTGGTAGCGGCTGGCCTCGTCCACGGTCAGCTCGGCGGCGAGCCGGCCATCGGCCTCGGTCAACGCGCGACGCTGCTCGCCGTCCAGCACCAGCGCCCCGCGCGCCGGCCACTGCTCGGGCAGCACCTGCACCTCGACGCGCGTGCCGCTGACCGCCGCGATGTCGGTCGCGGACTCCACGACCCGCTGCACCCGACCGGTGTAGGCGGGAAACCGGTAGCGGTGATCCATGCGATCGACGCGCGGCAGCGGCTGCACCGTGACCCGGTGGCGCGGCGAGCGCACGCCGCCGGCCTCGAGGTAGTACTCCAGCGGCGCCGCGACCGCGGCCAGCGTGGCCTCCCAGGACGGCGCGCCCTCCGACTGCATCGGGAGCCGTTCCCACGCGCGCGCGCCGGGCGCACGGTAGTACAGCGCCACCGCGTCGGGCGTGAAGCCCTGCGCCTCGCCGCTCACCGCGAGGTCGCTTCCCTCGAGCACCTCGGCATCCCCCGGCGCCACCGCGATCGCGTACGGCATGCCGTCCTGGGCGGCGCGGGCGGGCCCGAGCAGCAGGCCGGCGCCGTGGTGCCAGCCGGACGGCGCGACCCACAGCCCCATGCCGACGACCACCACGAGGCCGGCCAGCAGCGTGGCCGCGCGGCGGGTGCGGTAGCGGTCCTCCCAGGTCGCGCCGGTCGGCGCGCGGAACGCGGCCGCAGCGCGCGTGAACAGCCGGTCCTCCAGCCCGCCGCCGTCGCCCGCCGCGGCGCGCTCGACCGCGGTGATCAGCAGCGCGTCCAGCGCGGGCTCACGGCCCTCGAGGTGCCGGGCGACGCGGGCCGCGTCGCGTGTGTCGGGCACCCGCAGCACCAGGAACACCACCGCGAGCGCGGCCGCGACCGCATACACCGCGATGCGCACCGCCTGCACCACGCCCGGGTCGAAGAAGCTCGCGTCCATCACCGCGATGCCGGCGGCCGCCGCCAGCGCGACGCCCGCGCCCGCGATGCAGGCGCCTTCCAGTCGCGCGCGACGGCGCCACACCGCACCCGCGCCGCGCACGGCGCGCAGCAGTTCCCGGCGGGGTGCGGACTCGCTCATGCGGTGGCCTCCCTGGCAGCGGCGCGGGCGCGCCGCCGAGTGATGCGGCGGGCGAGCACACTTTCCAGCAGCAGCAGCGCCGCCGCCAGCGCCAGCAGCCCGTGCGCGAGGCGGCGGTCCGGCTCGCCGCCGCGCAGTGCGCCGGGCGCGCGCCCGGCCGGCGCGGGGCCTCGGCGCAGCCGCTCGCGGAACGCCGCCTCGGTGAGCGGGCGAAACTGCGACTCGCGCGCGTCCACGCTCACCGCGACCGGCAGCGCCGCCGCGTCGCCGGCACGCAGCTCGTGGAAGCCGGGCGCGTCGAGCACCACCGATGCGCCTTCGGCGATGCGGCGCTCCGCGCCGCCCGGCGCGCGCACCCGCAGCGCGTCGCCGGCGGCCAGCGCCCGCGCCAGCGCCTCGCCGCCGGCCGCCGCAGCCGCCGTCTCCGCGGCATCCACCGCGCTGCCCGGGACGACCGAGCCGGGCAGCTCCGGGCGCCCGGCGATCCACGCCACGCCCTCCAGCAACAGCGGCACGAACACCGGCTCCAGCGCCAGGGTGCTCCACCCGGGCGCGACCGAGGTCGCGAGCGCGAGCACGCGCCCGTCGCCGCGAGCGCGCGCGAGCAGCGCCGGGTCGCCGCCGTCGAAGCGCGCGAGCACCTCGTCGCCGGCCGCCGGCGTGACACGCCGGTAGCGCCACGCGGTGACCGCCGACAGCGGCGCCGCCGCGGCAGTCCCGTCGCCCGCGCCCGCGGCGGACAGCGGATGCCCCGGCGCGAGATCGCCGAGCGCGCTGCCGTGCGGCCCCGGCGACACCACGTCGCCCACCGCCGGCAGCAGCGAGCCGGGCAGCGCGCCGCTGCGCTCGCCGGCCAGCCAGAGCAGGCCGCCGCCGGCGGACACGCGCTCGTCGAGGGCATCCAGCAACGCGGCGTCGGCCGGCGCGGCGCCGTCCAGGATCACCACCTCCGCCGCCACCACGTCGTCCGGCGTCACCGCGGCGGGTGCGCGCCGGACCACGCGCAGCGCCGGGTCGCGCGCGAGCGCGAGCGCCGCGTCCAGGTACGGCGGCGCGCCGGGCGGCTGCACCAGCAGTACGTCCACCGGGCGCCGGCGCGCGAGCACCCGGTACAGGTGGTCGTCCGCGATCAGCCCGCTGGCGCCGCCGTCCGCGTCCAGCGACAGGTGCACCCGCGTCGGCCGCTCGGCGGCCGGAAACAGCGGCAGCGGGATCTCCCGCGCCTCGCCCGGCCCCAGCGTCAGCGGGTGCGAGTCGCCGTCCAGGCCGTCGACGGCGATCCGAAGCGTGCCGGCGGCCGGCTCGCCGCCGGTGTTCGCGACCCGCGCGCGCAGCACCGTCGGGCCGTCCGCCGCGCGCGCGCCGTGCGCGATCCACGCCGCGGTCAGCGCCAGGTTGCCCGGCCGCGGCGCGCCGACGGCGCGGATCGCGAGCTCGATGTCCTCTCGCAGGCGCGGCTCGCGGCCCCCGCTCGCGGCCTGCAGGTCCGTGACCAGGACGACCCGGCGCGCGCCGGCGACGCTCGCGGCGAGCAGGCGCTCGGCGCCCTCCAGCGCGCGCGCGAGGTCGGTCGCGCCCGGCCCCGGCGCGAGCCCCGACAGCGCCTGGCGCGCGGCCGCCGCACCCTCGTCGAGGCCGCTCACCGTGAGCGGCGCGCTGTCGAAGGACACGACGGCGACGCGGCCCTCGGCCAGCGCCTCGTCCACGGCCTCGCCGGCGGCCTCGCGCGCCGCGTCGAACACGCCCGGCGCGCTCATGCTGTAGGACACGTCCACCAGCACCACCGTGTCGCGCCCGGGGGGCGGCGCCGCGGCGCCGTCGTACAGCGGGTACGGCCCCGCGAAGGCCAGCACCAGGGCCAGCAGCGCGAGCAGCCTCAGCGCGAGCAGCGCGCGGTCGCGCACCCGGCGCCGCGCGCGCGACGGAAACGGCACCCGCTTCAGGAACATCAGCGACGGGAAGCCGCGGCCCTCCGGGGGCTCGGCGCGGGCGAGGTGGGCGATCACCGGGATCGCCGCGGCCGCGAGCGCGCCCAGCAGCCACGGCGCGAGCACGCCGAGCCCGGTCACGCGGCGCCCGCCGTCGCGCGCGGCCGCGAGAGCGACCCGTTCGCCGCCGCCGCGGCGACGCCGCCGTGCGCGCTCACCGCTGCCCCGTGCGCCGCGCGCGCCGGCTCAGGAAGTGGAACAGCGCGTGGTCCAGCGGCGTCGCGGTGTCCAGGGACAGGAAGTCGATCTCCAGCGCCGTGCACTCACGGCCCAGCGCGTCCACGTGCGCCTCGACCAGCCCGCGGTAGCGGCTGCGCACCTCGGCCGGCACCACCGGCATGCGCTCCCCGGTCTCGAGATCCTCGAGCACGCCCGGGTCGTCCAGACCCAGGTCGCGCTCCGCGGGGTCCAGCACGTGGAACGCGATCACGTCGTGGCCGCGTGCGCGCAGTCCCGCCAGCGCGCGCACCGCCTCCTCCGCGTCCAGGTAGAAGTCGGACACCACGACCACGATGCCGCGGCGAAGCAGCGCCGCGCCCAGCCGGTCCAGCGCGCGCGACAGGTCGGCTCCGGCCACCGGCTGCACGCGGTCCAGCGCCGCGAGCACCGCGTCGCGGCGCCCGGCCGCCGGCGGCACCACGTTCAGCAGGTCGTCGGCGAAGGTCGCGACGCCGACGCGGTCGCGCTGGCGCGAGCCGAGGTGCGCGAGGCTCGCGACCAGCATGCGCGCGTAGTCCAGCTTCGTGATCGCGCCGGAGCCCCAGTCCATCGAGCGCGACGCGTCCAGCGCCAGCACGAGGTCGGTGTTGGTCTCCGCCTCGAAGGTCTTGACGTGGATGCGGTCGCTGCGCGCGAACAGCCGCCAGTCGATGCGCCGCACGTCGTCGCCGGGGGTGTACGCGCGGTGCTCCGCGAAATCGGTGGACACGCCCAGGTACAGCGCGCGGTGCAGGCCGCTGACGAAGCCGTCCACGACGCCGCGCGAGATCAGGTCCAGGTTGCCGATGCGCGCGAGCACCACCGGATCGAGAAAGCGCGGCGCGCCGAGACGCCCGCGCGCGGTGTCGCGATTGGATTCCGCGCCGAGGCTCACCGCCCCTCCGGCTGCGGTACCGCGGCCAGCAGCTGCTCGATGATGCGATCGGTGCTGACCTGCTCCGCCTCGGCGTGGAAGTTGCGCAGGATGCGGTGGCGCAGCACCGGGTGCGCCAGCGCGCGCACGTCCTCGTACGCGACGTGGGCGCGCCCGTGCGCGAGCGCCCGCGCCTTGCCGCCCAGCACCAGGGTCTGCGCGGCGCGCACGCTGGCGCCGTAGGCCAGCCACCGGTTGACGAACTCCGGCGCCTCGGGGGTGCCCGGGCGCGTCGCGCGCACCAGCGCGAGCGCGTGGCGGCCGACCGGATCGGCCAGCGGCACGCGGCGCACCAGCGCCTGGTACGCGAGCAGCTGCTCGCCGCTGAGCACCGGCTGCACCTCGCCGGACTGCGTGGAGGTGGTGGCGCGCACGACGTCCAGCTCCGCGTCCTCGGGCAGGTAGTCGAGCTGGATCTCGAACAGGAACCGGTCGAGCTGCGCCTCCGGCAGCGAGTAGGTGCCCTCCAGCTCGATCGGGTTGCGGGTCGCGAACACGAAGAACGGCAGCTCGAGCGGATAGGTGGTGCCCTGCACGGTCACGCGGCGCTCCTGCATCGCCTCGAGCAGCGCCGCCTGGGTCTTCGGCGGCGTGCGGTTGATCTCGTCCGCGAGCACGATGTTCGCGAACACCGGCCCCGGCGCGAACTGGAAGCGCCGCCGACCGGTCTGCGGATCCTCCTGCACGAGGTCGGTGCCGGTGATGTCGGACGGCATCAGGTCGGGGGTGAACTGGATGCGCGAGAACTTCAGCGCCACCGCCTCCGCGACCGTGTGCACCAGCAGGGTCTTCGCGAGGCCCGGCACGCCCACCAGCAGCGAGTTGCCGCCCGCGAGCAGCGTCAGCAGGGCCAGCTCTACCGCGCCGTCCTGGGCGACCACGCGCTTGCCGACCTCGGCGCGCAGCCGCGCGTAGTCGGCCGCCAGCGCGTCGGCCAGCGCCGCGTCGTCCGCGGGCACGGGCCCCGGCGCGGTGGCGGCTCGCGGCTGGTCGGCGTTCACGACGTCGTCATTCATGGATTGACCTCTCCTCGTCTGTTCGTGGCCCGCGCGGGGCGGCACCGGCCCCTGCGCGGGCGCCCGGTCGCGTTCCCGTGCGCGGCGTTCATCGAAGCGGCGGCACGACGATGCGGAACTCACCCCCCGGCTCGTCCGCCCCCTCGAGCTGCGCGCGCACCGCCAGCAGCAGCTCCAGCCCTGACTCGAACAGCGGCGCCTGCTCCAGGGTGTCCAGGATCTCGCGCCGCGCACGCCAGTGATCCCCGGACCGGTGCGCCGCCAGCGCGAGGCGGTAGCGCGCCTCCACCGGGTCCACCGCGCCCAGCGCGACCACCGCCGCGCGCTCGCGGGTGGCCAGCGTCCACTCGCCGCCCGCCTCGTAGAGTACGGCCAGGCGCTCGCGAAGCGCGGGGTCGAAGGGCTGGATCAGCAGCGCACGCTCGATCGCGCCGATCGCGGCATCGCGCTCGCCCAGCGCCTCGCGCGCATCGGCCAGCTCGCGGATCGCGTCCAGCGAGTCCGCGTCCACGGCCACCCACTCGGCCAGCGCCTGCGCGGCAGCGGCACCGTCGCCGCGCTTGCTGTACAGGTCCACCAGCGCACGGTGCGGGCTGCCGTGACCCACGTGCCACGGCACCAGCCCGCGCGCCTCGAGCAGCGGCGCCTCGGCCGCGTCGAGGTCACCGGCCTCCAGCGCCTCGCGGCCGCGGCGCAGCAGCTCCGCGTAGCGCGACGGCTGCTCGCCGCTGCTCGCGAGCGCCTCCAGCGCGCCCCCGAAGCGCTGCTGCATGTACGCGTCGAAGTTCGCGTCCAGCTGCGCGGGCGCGAGCCCGAGCACGCTGCGCAGCAGCTTCGGCGTGCGGGCACCGTCACGGTACCCGGCGAGGAGCGCGAGCACCGCCTGCGGACCGTGGTCACGCTCGAGCATCTCGACCAGCAGCCCCGCCTGCACGTACGCGTGGCCCAGCGCCTCGCCGCTGTCCGGGCGCAGGAAGGACGCGTTCAGCTCGCTGGCCTTCGCGAGCTTGCCCTCGAGGTACGCCTGCAGGAAGCCCGGCCCCGGGTCCGAGCCCCAGCCGTCGAACGCGGTCCACTCGCCGTGCACCGCCATGCCCTCGGCCAGCCAGCGCGGCGCGCGTCCCTCGGAGACCACGAACTGGAAGCTGTGCGCGAGCTCGTGCCACAGCGTGGACGCCCAGTTCGACGGCCCGCCGGGGCTCGCCATCGGCCTGTCCAGCACCACCGTGGGCCCGAACGACACCCCGAGCAGATCCACCCCCACCAGCCCCAGGGTGCGCACCGACAGGTCGTCGTGCTCCGGGTGCACCTCGATGCGCAGCGGCTTGCGCGTCGGCGCGCCGTAGCGCGCCTCCAGCGCATCGAAGGCCTGCTCCGCGATGTCCAGCACCAGCGGCGCCAGCACCTCGGCATGGTCCTGCCGCGCGGTGAACAGGAAGCGCTCGGAGGTCACGCGCGCGTACTCGTCCATCCCGTCGAGCAGGTCCAGCGTGTTCTTCACCCACACGTTGAAGGGGTCGCCGCGGAACGCCTTCTCCAGGCTGAGGCGGGCGGACTTCAGCTCGCCGAGGCGCAGGCGGTTCATGCCCAGCAGCGCGTGGGCGCGCCACGCGCGCTCGTCCAGCGACACCGCGCGCACCGCGTAGCGCACCGCGTCGGCATAGCGGCGCCGGTCGGTGGCCGCCTCGGCCAGGATCACGTAGCCCTCCGCGAAGCCGGGCGCGAGGGCCAGCACGCGCGCCATCAGCGCGCTCACCGCGTCGTCGTCGCCGGCCGCGTCGCGCAGCGCCGCGAGCACGCTGAGCGCGTGCGGCGAGCGCGGGTTCACGTCCAGCGCCGCCGCGAGCTGCGCCTCGGCGCCGTCCGGATCCTCCTGCTCGACCAGCAGGTCGGCGAGCAGCACGCGCGCGTCGACGCGCCCGGGCGCGAGCTGCACCGCGGTTTGCGCGAGCTCCAGCGCGCCGCCCGAGCTGTCGAAGCGCAGGCTGCGCGCGAGGCCCAGCAGCGCGTCCGGGTGCTCGGCGTCGAGCTGCATCGCCTCCTGGAACAGCGGCAGCGCCTCGGCGTTGTTGTAGCTCGCGAGCAGCAGGTCGGCGAGCGCGAGACGCGGCGCCGGGTCCTCGGGCGCGCGCTGCATCGCCTCCTCGTAGATGCGAAGCGCGGTCCGCCTGAGCGACGGGTCGCCCCGACCCAGCGCGCGCGCCGCGTGCGCGACCGCCATCAGCTCGCGCGGGTCCTCGACGCCGCCGCGGCGCCAGCGTTCGAGCACGTCGCGGTACGCGGCGCCGGCGGCCTCCGCCTCGCCGGCCAGCGCGCGCACGTCCGCGGCGGCGACGCTCACGGTGAGCGGACGGGTCGCGCCGGCGGCGAGCGCGCGCGCGTAGGCAAGCAGCGCCGGACCCGCGAGGCCGCGCCCGGCGCGCGCATCGCCGAGCAGGTGCCACGCGTCGCCGTCCGTGGGATCGGCGGCCAGGTGCGGCTCGAGGTGCGCCGCGGCGGCGGTGTAGCGCCCGACCCGAAGCTCCGCCGCCACGTCGGCCAGGTCCGCCTGCGCCGCCGCGCCGAGCGCGTGCACGAGCGTCGCGACGCCCGCGGCCGCCGCGAGCCGGCCACCGCGTCGCCGGCACCGCGACAGGTCCGCGGGACGTGACGCGGCACCGGCATGGTCGTACGCGCGCGACGCGTGTCCGGCCCGCGCCCGCAGGCGGGCACCGCGTGCGCCCGCGTCGGCGGCCGCGCCATCGCGCATCGGGCCCGCCCGCGTGGCGTGGTCCTCGACGTGCGCTCCTGCGGTCATTCCAGCCCCTCCCTGAACGCGCGCCGGTTGTGGGCCAGCCCCACGAGCAGCGCCTCCAGCACACGACGGTACTCCGCCTCCGGCAGCGCCGCGCGGCGCGCGCGCAGCAGCGCGATCTGGTCCAGCACCGCGCGGGCCTGGCGCTCCAGGGCCTCCTCGCGCGGGGTCAGCGCGACGCCGCCGGACACGAGCGCGAGGTGGAAGCGCGCCGCGACCGCGCCGTCCGGCGCGTCCGGCCCCGGCTCGCGGCTGCCGCGGCCGTCGCCGTCGTCCTCGAGCAGCGCGTGCTCGGTGGCCACCTGCTGCTTGGCCCGGTACTCCTCGCCGACGCGCCGGGCCGCGAAGCGGAAGGCCTCGAGCAGCGACACCCGGCCGTCCTTGTCGGCGTCCGCCGCGCTGCCGGACCACGCCGCGACGAAGTGGCCCGCGAAGCGGGTGTGGTCGTCCTCCGCGGAGCGCGCGGTCGCGGTGATCACCACCCGGCCGGGGCGTGACAGGGCGGCCGCGAACGGGGCGCTCGCGGCGGTGGTGTTGACGACCGCGAGCGGCGTGTCGCCGAAGCGCTCCAGCGCCGCGTACAGGTCGTCGGCGGACAGGTCCGGGCCCGGCAGGTTGAACAGCGCGCGCCCGTCGCGCGCGGTGCCGTGGCCGATCAGCAGCAGCATCAGCGGCTCGCCGGCCGGCAGCGCCTGCAACGCCGCGAGCACGCCGTCGCGCGTGCTGCGCCCGGCACAGCGGCCCGGATCGCGCTCCGGCGCCTCGCACAGCCAGGTGAGACGATCGCGCGGCAACCCCTGCGGGCCGTGCGCGGCGTCCAGCATCGCGAGCGACCAGTCGCGGAACTGCTGCGACCAGGGCTCGCCGCCGCCGATCCCCGACACCACCAGCAGCCGCGGCGCGACGGTCGCGGCGGCGGCCGCCGCGCCGGGCGCGAGCGCGAGCGCGAGCGCGCACGAGACACCGGCCGCGGCGATTCGCACGCGCCGCCCGGCGGCACAGCCTCGCGCGAGCGCGGCGATGGCGGCGTGCACGCTCCGCCCCGCGCGGCGTGCGGGCGCGGTGGGCCGGCGCGCGCTGCGCGGCGGCGGCGTGACCGCGCCGGGCGCCCGCGCGGTCACGCGAGGCGCCTCCGGCGGCGCAGCCACCACTCACCGCACGCGAGCGCGAGCATCGCGAGCAGCAGTGCCGGCGCGTTCCACAACGCGACGCGCTGGCGGCGCTCGCCGGACGGCGCGGTCGCGGCCACGCGCCCGGCGAGGCCGTCCGCGTCGGCGGCCGCGCGGTAGCTGCCGCCGGTGCGCGCCGCGATGCGCCGCAGCAGCGACGCATCCAGGCCCGCGCTGCGGAACTCCTGCGCGTCCTCGGTGACCAGCACGCCGCCACGGGCCTCGGCCTCGCGACCGTCCGGGAACAGCGCGCGCAGCACCACCTCGTGGCGCCCGGTCTCCGCGGGCGTGATGCTGCCGGTGAACGCCGCATCCGGGCCGGGCCGGAAGGCCAGGGTGCGGGTCGCGATCTCGCCGAGCGGCGTCGTGTGCGCGACCTCGGCGGCGGACCCCTCGTGCACCTCGAACGCGGCGTCGCGCACCCGCGCGCGCACCTCCACCGTCTGCCCCGGCGCCGCGACGCGCGGCGTGACGGTGACCTCCACCGGCTCCGGCACCTCGCGCGCCAGCCAGCGCAGCAGCCGCCGCCACAGCAGCTCGTGGGTGCGATCCTCGAGCGCCACGTCGGCGTGCATGCGCCAGCGCCACAGGTCGCGCACCGGCATCACCGCGACGCGGCCGCGGCCGAAGCGGTGGTGGCTGAGCAGCGCCAGCGGCGCGCCACCCGCGTCGCCCTCCACGTCTCCCGCCAGCAGCAGCGTCGCGCCGGGCTTCAGCGCGCGCACCGGGTTCACCACCGCCAGCGCCGGCAGCGGCAGCGCACGGTCGACCCCGTCGATGGCGCGGGTCACCGGGTGCGCCTGACCGGCCGCGGTGAGACGCACCCGCGCCGCGACCCTGAAGTCCGGCGCCGGGCGCTCCAGGCGCACCGGCAGCAGGCGCGCCAGCGGGGTGTCGCCATAGCCGCCCTCGGCGAGCGCGAGGCGCCCGCCCAGCAGCAGCAGGCTGCCGCCGCGGCGCGCGACGTAGTCCTCCAGCAGCGCGATCTGGGCGCTGGTGAACGCCGCCGCCTCGATGCTGCCGAGCACCAGCACGTGGTACGGGAACAGCGCGCGCGCGTCGTCGGGGAAGCCGTCGGCCAGCTCGTTTTCGTCCTCGATGCCGAGGCGCAGGTAGCGGTTGTCTCCGGTGCGCACCAGGGACGACAGCGCGAGCGCGCGGTCGCCGGCCAGCGCGCGGCGCAGGAACTTCACCTCGAAGCGCGGCTCGCCCTCGACGTGCAGCACCCGCACCGGACCGGCGCGCACCTCGACCAGCCGCGCCGCGCGATCGTTGCCGGGCGCGACGTCGCCGTCCGGGCCGCCGGTCGCCTGCACCGTGAGCCGGCGCAGGCCCGGCTCGTCGAAGCGCACCGGGACCACCGCGCTGGTGCGCGCCGGATCGCCGTCCAGCGCGACCTCGCGCTCGGCCACCAGCACCCCGTTGTCGCGCACCGAGACACGAACGCGGGGCGTGTCCAGGCCGCGCCCGGCGAGGCTCACCCGCAGGTCCACCGTGTCGCCGGCGAGCACCGTCGCCGGCGCGATCACGTCGCTGACCGCGAGGTCCGGCGTCGGCGCCTCGCGCCCCGGCGCGACGACGTGCACCGGGACGCCCGCCGCGGCGAGCCGGGTCAGCGCCCGCGCGACGTCAGCGCCGGGCGACTGCCCGCCGTCGCTCACCAGCACCACGCCGGCCAGGCCGTTGCCCTGCCCGCCGACGGTGTCCAGCAGCACGCCCAGCGGATCGGACACCGCGCCGTCGAACGCGCCCGGGCCCTGCGGCGCCGCGCGCGCTCTCTCGGCGAAACGCAGCACGCGCACGTCGAAGCGCGCCGCGACGTCTGCGAGCAGCGCGCCTTCGCCCGGGGCGAACGCCGCGTCGGCCCACTGAGCGCGGCTGGTCCCGTCGGGGCCGTCGGCGATGCGCATGCTGCGCGTGTCGTCGATCAGCACGGCCACCGGCCCGGCGGCCGCGTCCGGCACGCGCAGCGTCACGGCCGGCTGCGCGAGCGCCAGCACCAGCAGCAGCGCGAGCGCGGCGCGCAGCGCGGGCAGCGTGCGCGGAACGCGCCGGCCCAGGTATCCGCCCAGCCACAGCGCGGCCGCGACCGCGCCCGCCATCGCGGCCACGGTGACGCCCGGCGACCACGCCAGCTCGAAGCGCGCATCCACGAGGCGCGCCGGATCCACGTTGAACAGGAATTCGAGCAAGGCCGGTCCTACGCAGCTGTTCCGGATCGCGGGACGGTTCCGACGTCGTCCCGACGCGTGCGTGAGCGGGCGGGGAACCAGCGTGCCGGCACGTGCGTTCCGTTGCGCTCCATGGTCGTCCCCCTCCCCGGCCCCGGCAACGCCTTCGGGCGTGGGCGCCCCCGAACGGCGCGCGAGCGCCGCGGTCGAACGGCTGCCCGGCGCGTGACGGGGAACGCGTCGTTCACTGCGCCCGCGGTGCGCAGGGTCGGCGTGAACCGGTCGCCGCTCGGGGCCGGCGCGGCGGGGCTGCGCAACGCGACTGCGCAGGGTGGCATCAGTAGCTCATCGCGTAGATGACGAAGTTGATACCCAGCTCGTAGGCGAAGGTCGAGTAGCGAAGCGGGTAGTCCGGGTTGTCGGCCCACTCCCACGCGTCGCCCAGGTCGGTGTTCCAGTTCACCAGCACCATCAGCCGGCCGTGCTCGTCGAAGATGCCGCGCACGCGCGGCACGTAACCGTCGTACTCGTAGGTCGGCCCGCCCTGCGCCTGGTACACGTTCGGCACCTGCAGGATCTCGGCGACGTCGTAGTACGCGTGGAACACCGGGTGGTCCATCGGCACGTCGACGATCGCGCGGTCGGGGAACACGCGCTCCATCTCCGACTCGAAGTTGCGCCACGCCGCGGTGCCCCAGAAGTCGTCCACCACCATGAAGCCGCCGGAATGGAGGTACTCGCGAAGCGCCTTCACGTCGTCGTCGCTCAGGTATAGCGAGCCCACCTCGAGCACGTACAGGAACGGGAAGTCGCGAAGCCGCGCCTCGCCGAGCGGCACCGCGTTGTCGGACGCGTAGGCGTCGACGCCGGTGAGGCGCTTCAACGCGACCAGGAACTGCAGGTCCGCCTTCGGGTAGTCCACCGCCCAGCGCGCGCCCCAGTCATCGGTGCCGCCGCCGGCCGAGTAGATGCCGCGCGTGAAGTAGAACTCGTGGTCCAGCGGGTGCGA
>CBDUCN010000054.1:0-20665 GCA_965365655.1 uncultured Gammaproteobacteria bacterium
CCTCAGAACAGGCCTTCGACCTCGCCGGCGGCGTTCAGCCTGATCTTCGCCGCCGACGGCACCCTGGGCAGTCCCGGCATCGTCATCATGTCGCCGCACACCGCGACCACGAACTCGGCGCCCGCCGACAGGCGCAGCTCGCGCACCGTGATCACGTGGTCCGACGGCGCCCCCTTCAGGTTCTGGTCGGTGGAGAAGCTGTACTGGGTCTTCGCCATGCACACCGGGAAGTGGCCGTAGCCCGCGTCCTGCAGCTGCTTGAAGCGGCTGCGCACCGCGGCCGGTGCGTCGATGCCGGATGCGCCGTAGAGCTTCGTCGCGATGGTCTCCACCTTGTCCCACAACGACATCTCGTCCGGGTACAGGAAGGAGAACTCGGAGCCGCCCTGCTCCACCATCTGCACGACCTCGCGCGCCAGCGCCTCGGTGCCGGCGCTGCCCTCGCCCCAGTGAGTGCACATGATCGCCTTCGCGCCCTCGCGCCCGGCGGCTGCCTGCACCGCCGCGATCTCGGCGTCGGTGTCGGCGACGAAGCGGTTCACCGCGACGACGACCGGCACGCCGAAGGACTTCACGTTGCGGATGTGCCGCGCGAGGTTGGTGCAGCCCGCGGTCACCGCGTCGACGTTCTCCGCACCGAGATCGTCGCGCGCGACGCCGCCGTGCATCTTCAGCGCCCGCACGGTGGCCACCAGCACCACTGCCTCCGGGCGCAGCCCCGACTTGCGGCACTTGATGTCCATGAACTTCTCGGCACCGAGATCGGCGCCGAAGCCCGCCTCGGTGACCACGTAGTCGGCGAGCTTCAGCGCGGAGCGCGTGGCGATCACGGAGTTGCACCCGTGCGCGATGTTCGCGAAGGGGCCGCCGTGGATGATCGCGGGATTGTTCTCCAGCGTCTGCACGAGGTTCGGCATGAAGGCGTCCTTGAGCAGCACCGTCATCGCGCCGTCCGCGTCCAGCTCCTTCGCCGTGACCGGCTTGCGGTCGCGCGTCTGCGCCACCACGATGTTTCCGAGGCGCCGCTCGAGGTCGGCCATGTTCTCCGCGAGGCAGAAGATGGCCATGACCTCCGAGGCCACGGTGATGTCGAAACCGTCCTGGCGCGGGAAGCCGTTGCCGATCCCGCCCAGCGAGCAGACGATGTCGCGCAGCGCCCTGTCGTTCATGTCCACCACGCGGCGCCAGGACACGCGGCGCGCGTCGATGCCCAGCGCGTTGCCCCAGTGGATGTGGTTGTCCAGCATCGCCGCGAGCAGGTTGTTGGCCGCGCCGATGGCGTGGAAGTCGCCGGTGAAGTGGAGATTGATGTCCTCCATCGGCACGACCTGCGCGTAGCCGCCGCCGGCGGCGCCGCCCTTGACCCCGAAGCACGGGCCGAGGCTGGGCTCGCGCAGGCATACGGCGGTGTTCTTGCCGATGCGGTTGAGGCCGTCGGCCAGGCCCACGGAGGTGGTCGTCTTGCCTTCCCCGGCCGGAGTGGGCGTGATCGCGGTCACCAGCACCAGGTGGCCGTCTGGCTTGCCGGCGAGACCGTCCAGGAAGTCGTAGGCGAGCTTCGCCTTGGTGTGCCCGTAGGGCAGCAACGCATCGCCGGGGATCCCCAGCCGCGCGCCGATCTCGGCGATGGGTTTCAGGGTCGCCTCGCGCGCGATCTCGATGTCCGACTTGTACTCAGCCACCGTGTTCCTCCTCCGTTGTTGGTCTGTCCGGCGCGGTCAGCGCGGCCGACGCCTTCGTTCCGGCGTCAGCGCTGCGGCGGGACACGAAGGCTGCCGCAGGACGCAGAGGCGCCAGTGGCGTAACCATAGTGGCTTCATGGGTATTTTGCATACCAGATACCAGGCGCGGCGGGAATTGCACCGTTCGGGTATGAGAAGCAGGTCACCGCCGCGGCTTCGAATGCATCCGATGCTTCCTTTACAATGGTCGCCCGCCAGCCGGTCACCTCCCACCCCCTGCCGCCCTCCCCGCAAGCCGCCGAGCCGGGATCCGAATCGATGACAAGGAGAAGAGGCACATGAGCCAGCCGTTCGAGGATCCGGCGACGCGACCGGACCGCGGGGCCGAGGACCGGGAGCGCGACGGTTCCGGCACGGCCGCCCCGGATGCGGACGCGGCGGGCGGCGCGGAGGACGGCCCGCGCGGCGCCCGGCTCCGCGCGGCGGACGAGCCCCGCGATCAGGTCCCCCCGATGCCCCCCGGCTTCGTCGTGGAGCAGGCCTCGGTGGACGAGCTGCTGCGCCGCCTGGGCCGCCTCGAGCGGCGCCTCCGGGTACAGTTCTTCGCGCTGCTGCTCGTGATCCTCGCCGGCGGCTGGACGCTGCTGGACGGGTTCCTGGTCGAGGACGTGGTGGTGCGCCAGAAGCTCATGGAGTCCCGCGAGCTGACGCTGCTGGACAACGACGGCCAGGCGCGGCTGTTCCTGCGCATGTACTCCAAGGTGCCGGTCCTGCAGATCATGGACAGCAACGGGCGGCCGCGCATGTCGCTGGGCCTGCGCTTCGACGACACGCCGTTCCTGGACCTGTCGGATGCGCGCGGCCGCACCCGTGCGAGCCTGCAGATGACGGAGGACGACGCTCCGGCCCTGCGCCTGTTCGACGAGAACGGGAACACCACGTTCAACATCAACTGAAACGAGCGCTCGTGACGAACCACGTCGCCCACGGCAACGGACGGCGCCAGGTACACGCGTCGCGAGCGCACACCCGTCGCGACGGCCCGTCGACCCGGGGCCGGCGACCTCCCACGACCCGAGAGACCCACGATGTCCAGTGACTCCCCGCGCGTTCCGACCGGCCTCCCGACCTGCGTGCTGACCCTGGCACTGGCCCTGCTGGCCGGCTGCGGCGACGACTCGGCAAAGGTCGAGCAGCACCTCGCACGCGCCACGAGCTACCTCCAGGAGGAGAATCCGCGCGCGGCCGTCATCGAGCTGAAGGCGGCGCTGCAGCTGGAAGCAAACAACGCCGAGGCACGTGCACGACTCGGGCGCATCTACCTGGCCGAAGGGCTGGGCGCAGAGGCGGTGAAGGAGCTCGAGCGCGCGCGGGCGCTCGGCGGCGGCGCCGATCCGGAGCTGGCGCTGGACCTCGCGAAGGCGCTGGTGGTCGCCCGCGAGCCCGAGCGGGCGCTGGAGCTGGTCGAGTCCGACGCGACCGGCAGCGCGCAGTGGAAGGTGCTCGAGGCGGACGCCCTGCTCGCGCTGGAACGCACCGACGAGGCGCGGGCCGCGTACACGAAGGCCCTGGAGCTCGATGGCGACAGCACCGCGGCGCACCGCGGCCTCGCGCGCCTGGACTTCGCGAGCGGGTCACTGGACAGCGCCCGCGAGCAGGTGGACGCCGCGCTGGCCCGCCGCGACACCGAGACCCAGACGTGGCTGCTGAAGGGCGAGCTGGAGCAGGCGATGAACGACTCGGTTGCCGCCGAGGCGTCGTTCCGCAAGGCGCTGGAGCTGAGCCCCGGACTGCCCGTCGCACAGCTCGGCCTGGCCCGGGCGCTGCTCGCGCAGCAGAAGGTGGACGAAGCCCGCGCACCGCTCGACGCGCTGGAACGCGCCAATCTGAACACGCCGATGGCGTATTACCTGCGGGCCGTGGAGGCGCGCCAGCGCAACGACCTGAAGGGCGCGCAGGAGGCGCTGCGGGAGGTGCTGCGCGTCGCACCCGACCATGCGCCCAGCCAGCTCCTGATGGGTCAGGTAAACCTGCTGCAGCGCGACTTCGACCAGGCGCAGGCGATGCTGTCGCGCTACGTCGCGCAGGTACCCGGCGATCCGGCGGGGCGCAAGCTCCTCGCCGCGGTGCAGCTCGAGCTCAACCAGCCGCGTTCGGCCATCGAGACCCTCGCGCCTCTGGACAACGACGGCGGCGCGGACGCGCAGACCCTGAGCCTGCTGGGCACCGCGTGGATGAAGCTCAACGACCCGGATCGCGGCAAGGACTACCTCGCGCGGGCCACCGAGGCCTCGCCGGACACCACGGCGATCCGCACCCAGCTCGCGGTCAGCCACCTGGCCTCGGGCGACACCGAGGCCGCGGTGAGCGAGCTGGAGGCGGTCATCGAGCGCGACCCGCAGTTCGCGCGCGCCGACTTCCTGCTGGTGCTCACCCGGCTGCGCCAGGGCGACGCGCCGGCCGCCCTGCTCGCCGCCCGTGAGCTGGTCGACAAGCACCCGGACAGCGCAGAGGCCCACAACCTGCTGGGCGCCGTGCACGAGGCGTCCGGAGACCGGGCGGCGGCCCGCGAAGCGTACCGGCGCAGCACCGAGCTGGCGCCGGACGCCCGCGCGTCCAGGCTCAACCTCGCGCGGCTGTCCCTGGTCGAGGGCGACACCGAGGCGGCACGCCGTGGGTTCGAGGACGTGCTGAAAGACAAGCCTTCCGAGGTCGTCGCGCTGATGGGGCTGGCGCGCATCGAGAGCGACGCCGGCAACGCCGCGAAGGCCCTGGAGTTGCTGGAGAAGGCCCGGCGCGACAATCCGGCGGCCGTGCGCCCGCGGCTCGTGCTCGGGAGCTACTACCTGCGCCGGCGCGACGCGGCCGCGGCCCTCGCCGTGACGCGAGAGGCGTACGAGCAGGCGCCCGACGCGCCGGCGGTGGCACTGCTGCACGGCCGCAGCCAGCTCGCATCAGGAGCGTCGGAGGACGCCGAACGCACGTTCCGGAACCTGACCCTCGCGCTGCCCGAGTCGCCGGCGGCGCACTTCCATCTCGCGCTCGCGCAGCGCGCCGGCGGGCGCACCGACGCCGCGCGGCGTTCGCTGCAGCGCACGCTGGATCTCGCGCCCGACAATCACCTGGCGCGCGCGACGCTGGGCCAGCTGGAGGTCGCGGCGGGCCGCCCCGACGCGGCCCTCGCGATCGCCGACCGTCTCGAGAAGGACCTGCCCGACGCCCCGGCAGGCCCGATGCTGCGCGGCGACGTCGCGATGACCCGCGACGACGCGGAGGCCGCGGCCCGCCACTACGCGGCGGCCTTCGAGAAGGCGCCCACGAGCGTGCTGGTGCGAAAGCGGTTCCTCGCGGAGGAACGCGCGGGCCGC
Organism: uncultured Gammaproteobacteria bacterium; assembly: GCA_965365655.1. Lineage (GTDB taxonomy): Bacteria > Pseudomonadota > Gammaproteobacteria > HK1 > HK1 > JBFHNV01. The sequence goes on from CBDUCN010000054.1 coordinate 5,051, forward strand.
CACGAGCAGGCCCGGCGCCACGCGCGAGCGTGGCTCGACGAGAATCCCTCCGACAGCGCGGTGCGCAGCCTGCTCGCGGCCGCGATGCACGGCGACAGCGGTGCCGACAGCAGCGCCGTGCTCGGCGAGTACGAGCGCGTCCTGGAGAGCGACCCGAACAACGTGGTGGCGCTCAACAACCTCGCGTGGCTCTATCACCTGCGCGGCGACGAGCGCGCGCTGGACCTCGCGAAGCGCGCATACGAGCGTGTGCCCCGGCGAGCCGAGATCGCGGACACCTACGGCTGGCTGCTGGTCGAGGACGGTCAGGTGGAGCAGGGCCTCGCGCTGATCGACCGGGCGCTGCAGATGTCACCGGACAACCCGGACATCCGCTACCACCAGGCGGCCGCGCTGCATCGCGCCGGCGACGCCGCGCGGGCGCGCGAGCTGCTGCGCGCGCTGCTCGACGACGCGCCCGAGTTCAACGAGCGCGAGGCTGCGCAGGCGCTGCTGCAGTCGCTGGGCGACGGCTGATCGCGGCCCCGTTCGCGAGGCGGCGGCACGGCCCTGGTGGTTCGTGCCGCCCCGTGCGGGGGCAATGCACCGGCACGCACCCCCAAAATGGTGCGGCGCGGTGAAAAAACCAAGAAAATACCGAGAGTTGCGCGAGCGCCAAGTTGCCCTTGAAGAAAGCAAGCGTCTACAATCCCTTCCGCGCGCCGCATCTGCCGGCCCTGAGTCGCTCTAGAAGCCGTGGCGCGCCTCCCCCCTCTCACCGCCGGACGTACAGCACGTGACCGACCCCCGACCCGAAGACGCCTACGTACGTTTCGTAAACGTCCAGAAGAGCTACGACGGCGAGAACCTCGTCGTGAAGAACCTCAACCTGGACATTGCCGAGGGTGAGTTCCTGACCATGCTCGGTCCCTCGGGCAGCGGCAAGACCACCTGTCTGATGATGCTCGCCGGCTTCGAGACCGCGACGCACGGCGACATCGTTCTCGACGGCCAGCCGATCAACGACGTCGCGCCGCACCGGCGCAACATCGGCATGGTGTTCCAGAACTATGCGCTGTTCCCGCACATGACGGTGGCGGAGAACCTCGCGTTTCCGCTGAAGGTGCGCAACGTCGACGCATCGACCATCGACGAGAAGGTGCGCCGCGCGCTGGAGATGGTCGAGCTCGGCGCCTTCGGCGGACGCCGTCCGGCGCAGCTTTCCGGCGGCCAGCAGCAACGCGTGGCGGTGGCCCGCGCGCTGGTGTTCGAGCCCAAGCTGGTGCTGATGGACGAGCCGCTGGGCGCGCTCGACAAGCAGCTCCGGGAGCAGATGCAGTACGAGATCAAGCACATCCACGAGAACCTCGGCGTCACCGTGGTGTACGTCACCCACGACCAGTCCGAGGCGCTCACGATGTCGAACCGGATCGCCGTGTTCAACGACGGCGTGATCCAGCAGCTCGCGAGCCCTGAGGACCTCTACGAGCGCCCCATGAACGCGTTCGTCGCGCAGTTCATCGGCGAGAACAACCGGCTCACCGGGGTCGTCAAGGAGATGAACGGCGAGAACTGCGTGGTCGAGGTGGAGGGGGCGCAGCCGGTCAAGGCGTTGAAGGTGAACGTCTCGTCGGTGGGCGATCGCACCACGCTGTCGCTGCGCCCGGAGCGCATCACCGTGCGCCCCGGCGACGGAACCGTGGACAACATCTACGACGCCAGGGTGGAGGAGCTCATCTACCTCGGCGACCACGTGCGCACTCGCGTCAATCTGCTGGGGCATTCGGACTTCGTCATCAAGGTGCCGAATGCCGCCGGGCACCAGCACCTCGAGGTCGGGGAGACGGTGCCGGTGGGCTGGCACGCGGCCGACTGCCGCGCGCTGGATCACCCCTGAGAGCGACAGGTTTGCGGCGCTCACGCCGCGGGCACAGGGAAGAACGACACAACACGGATGGAGCACGGGCCCGGAGCGGCCCGGCCATGTTAAAAACTTCTGCATGCAATCGGAGAGAGAAGAAACCATGACCAGAACCAAGACCATTCTCTGTGCCGCGCTCGCCGGCGCGACCGTCGGCTTCGGCGCCGTCGGCCCGGCAGCGGCCCAGGATTCCCTGACCGTGGTGTCCTGGGGCGGCGCGTACACCCGCAGCCAGGTGAAGGCCTACCACGAGCCGTGGGAGGAGAAGACCGGCATCAAGATCAACTCCGAGGACTACAACGGAGGCCTCGCGCAGGTGAAGGCCCAGGTGGAGTCCGGAAACGTCACCTGGGACGTGGTGGACGTCGAGCTGTCCGACGCGGTTCGCGGCTGTGACGAGGGCCTGCTGGTGCCCATCGACAAGTCCATCCTCCCGCCCGCGCCCGACGGAACGCCGGCCGAGAAGGACTTCATGGAAGGCACGCTGACCGAGTGCGCGGTGGGCGAGATCGTGTGGTCCACGGTCTATGCCTACGATGCGAGCCAGTTCAAGGGTGCGAAGCCGAAGACCATCGCCGACTTCTTCAACGTGAAGAAGTTCCCCGGCAAGCGCGGCCTGCGCAAGAACCCGAAGGCCAACCTCGAGTTCGCGCTGATGGCCGACGGAGTGGCGCCGGGCGACGTGTACGAGGTGCTCGACACCGACGCCGGCAAGGACCGCGCGTTCGCCAAGCTCGACAGCATCAAGGACTCCGTGGTGTGGTGGGAGGCCGGCGCGCAGCCGCCGCAGCTGCTCGCCGACGGCGAGGTCGCGATGACCACCGCCTACAACGGCCGCCTGTTCAATGCCATCGTGAACGAGAAGAAGCCGTTCGTGATCGTCTGGGACGGCCAGGTGTGGGACCTCGACCTGTGGGTCATCCCGCGCGGGACCCGCAACCTGGAGACCGCCCTCGAGTTCGTCGCGTTCTCCACCGACACGGTGCGCAACTGGGATCAGTCGAACTGGATCTCCTACGGCCCCGTGCGCAAGTCCGCGCAGGCGCTGCTGGCCCCCGAGATGGTGCCGCACATGCCCACCGCCCCGGCCAACTTCAAGCGCGCGCTGCAGAACGACTACCTGTTCTGGGCCGACAACCAGGACGAGCTGAACGAGCGCTTCAACACCTGGCTCGCGCGCTGAGCGAGCGGGCGATCGACCGGGATCCGGTCACCCGTCCCGGGGCGGCGACGCCGCCCCGGGACGTCCAGGGTGGGCGGGCCCGGACAGGCCTGGCAACGCGCACGCCCGTGCGCGAGACGTGGAGGTAGCCGATGGCCGCGAACACCGAGGCCGTTTACGAGGTGGCCGACGGCCTGTCGCTGAAGCAGCGGCTGGCGAAGGCGGAGCGCCGCAACAAGGTCCGGGCCTTCATGCTGGTCGTGCCCCTGCTGGTGTTCATCGGCTTCACCTTCATCGCGCCCATCTGCTTCATGATGGTGCGCAGCTTCCACGATCCGCTGATCTCCGAGGTCTATCCGGAGACCCTCGCGGCACTCGAGGCGTGGGACCCGGCGAAGGACAGGCTTCCCCCGGACGAGGCCTTCGACGCTCTCGCACGCGAGACCGCGCAGGCCTACGAGTCGCGTGATCTGGGCCGTGTCGCGACGCGGCTCAACTACGACCAGAGCGGCATGCGCAGCCTGAACATGAAGACCGGGCGGCGCACCAGCCGGATGATCGAGAAGGGCGACGTTCCGCCGAGCTGGCGCGAGGCGCTCATCAAGATCGACAAGGACTGGAGCCAGCCCGAGTACTGGTCGACCATCAAGTACGCCGGAAGCACGATCACGCCGACCTTCTACCTGAAAGCGCTGGACTTCGAGTACGACGTCGAGAAGAACATCGTGCCCGTTGACCCCAACAAGCAGCTCTACCTGCTGCTCGGATGGGACTCGGTGTGGATGCGCACGCTGATCATCAGCTTCATGGTCACGGGTCTGTGCGTGCTGCTCGGATATCCCGTGGCCCACCTGCTCGCGAATCTGCCGCTGCGCACGAGCAACATGCTGATGATCCTGGTGCTGCTGCCGTTCTGGACGTCGCTGCTGGTGCGCACGACCGCCTGGATCGTCGTGCTGCAGACCGAGGGCGTGCTCAACGACGTGCTGCTGTTCCTGAACATCCTCGATGAACGGGTGCAGCTCATCTTCAACCGCTTCGGCGTGATCATCTCGATGACGCACATCCTGCTGCCCTTCATGATCCTGCCGATCTACAGCGTCATGAAGAACATTCCACCGAGCTACGAGCGCGCGGCGCGCTCGCTCGGGGCGACGCCCTGGACCGCGTTCTGGAAGGTGTACTTCCCGCAATCGGTCGCCGGAATCGGCGCCGGCGGGCTGCTGGTGTTCATCCTCGCGCTGGGCTACTACATCACGCCGGCCCTCGTCGGCGGCCCGACCGACCAGCTCGTCAGCTACTTCATCGCCGACCACACGAACCGCTCGCTGAACTGGGGCCTCGCCTCGGCGCTGGGCGGCCTGCTGCTGCTCAGCGTGCTCGCCGTCTACGTGCTCTACGACCGCCTGGTCGGCATCGACAACATGAAGCTGGGATGAGGCCATGAGCATGACCCGTGTACTCATCTACGCGCTGCTGGTCGTCGCCGCGCTCGTGATCGTGCGCTGGGCGTACCGCGAGCTGCGCGCCCTGCCCCCGTACGTGGGCGCGCTCGGACGCACCTGGCACATCGGCTTCCGCCTCGCGTGCGGCGCGATCCTGATCTACCTGATCACGCCGATCCTGGTGATCATCCCGCTCAGCTTCAACGCGGAGCCGTACTTCACGTACCCGATGCCCGGCTTCTCGCTGCGCTGGTACGAGGACTTCCTGATCGGCGAGAAGAGCGACGTGTGGCGCGTCGCGATCAAGAACAGCATCATCATCGCGATCTTCAGCACCCTGCTCGCGACCTCGCTGGGCACGCTCGCCGCGGTGGGCCTGAGCAACAGCCGCCTGCCGTACAAGACACTGCTGATGGGAATCCTGATCTCGCCGATGATCGTGCCGCTGGTGATCACCGGCGTCGGCATGTACTTCTTCTACACCCTGGTCGGCATCACCCCGGCGCAGGTCTCCGAGTACGCCGAGTGGCTGCACCTGGTGCCCATCATCCTGGCGCACGCGGCCCTGGGCACGCCGTTCGTCGTCATCACCGTCACCGCGACGCTGGTGGGCTTCGACCACAGCCTCACCCGCGCGTCCGCGAGCCTCGGCGCCGACGGCGTGACGACCTTCTTCAAGGTCACGGTCCCGCTGGTGCTGCCGGGCATGATCTCGGGCGCGCTGTTCGCGTTCATCACGTCCTTCGACGAGGTCGTGATCGTGCTGTTCCTCGCCGGTGCCGAGGAGTACACCATCCCGCGCCAGATGTTCTCGGGCATCCGCGAGCAGATCAGCCCCACCATCCTCGCGGTGGCAACGGTGCTCGTGATCCTGTCCATCTTCCTGCTCACCGCGCTGGAGCTTCTCCGCCGCCGCAACGAGCGCCTGCGGGGCATGAGCCCGGGCTGATCGTCTCCGCACCGCCCCTAGCCGTGACGCCGCGCCGCGCGCGGTGCCGGAGCTTACGGTGAAGGCGCTGCTCTATGCGTCGGCGCTGCTGGTCGCGGGGCTTGCCGCGACGGGGATGCGCTGGGCCGTGGACCACTACACCGGCGCGCCGGTCGCGGCCCCGGTGTTCGACGACCCGCGGCTCGGCTTCCACGGCGCGGCGCACCTCGCGCGCAGCGCGGTGCGGCGCTATCGCGATCTGCCGCCGTACGAGCGCCGCGCGCTGAACGAGGCGCTGCGCGACAGCCTGGACGACCTCGACGACTGGCGCGATGCGGTCCGGGACGCGGGCCTGCTGTGCCTCGGCGAGCGCCACGACGCGGCCGTGCGGGCCTTCCTCGCGTCGAGGGTGCTGCCCCGCGTCGACTACCGGGTGCTGATGCTGGAGACGGGAAGCCGGGATCTGAAGCGCCTCGTCGACGCGTGGCGCCACGGGGAGCCGGCGATGCTGCTCGGCGCCCCGGCCGCGGGGCTGCTGGCCGACGTGTACTCGAGGCGGCCCCGGCCGCTGCTGGCCGCGATCGATGAGCCCGCCCCGGCGCCCGCGCAGCCGGACGCGGCTCCGCCGCCGCGCCGGGAGGAGCGCCTCGTGCGCGCGGTGGAGGAGCACTGGCGCCCGGGGGAGCGCCATGCGGTGGTCTTCGGAGCGCTGCACTGCCGCGACCTGCCGGGCTGGATGTACCACGAGGTCGCGCACGCGCGCCCCGACATCGCCGCCGCCGGCATGCACGGCACGGTGATGCTCGCCCGCTACCAGGAGCCGGGCGCGCAGATCCTGTTCTTCCTGCTCGAGGAGATGGGCCTCCGGCGCACCGTGTATGCGGTCAGCGACGTGCGCCGCTTCCCGCGCCAGGTGCAGGACTGGCTGCCGCCCACCGCCGACGCTCTCGCGGGCTACCGCAGCGCGCTGCTCTTCGACGAGCGTGCCCTCGGCCTGGACCGGCGCCCCGCTCCCGATTCCTGAGCGTTGCCGGACGCGCGACGCACCCGCGGCGCGTTGGCCCCCGGGCGGGCGTTGGGATAGCGTTCCCGCTTTGCACGAGACCGCGCGCATGTCCGCCCCCCCGCAGACCCTGCCCTCCCCGACCGCGCCCACGGACACCTCCCGGGTCGTGGCGCTGGTCAGCGCGGCGCACTTCTTCAGCCACTTCTACATGCTGCTGCTGCCGCCGCTGTTCCCGCTGATGCGCGAGGACTTCGGCGTCGGCTACACCGAGCTCGGGCTCGCGATCACCGTGTACAGCGTGACGACCGGTCTCACGCAGGCCCCGGTGGGCTTCCTGGTCGACCGCTTCGGCGCCCGCGGCATCCTGATCACGGGGCTGATGCTGGAGTCCGCGGCGGTGGTGCTCATCGGCCTGTTCCCCAGCTACACGGCCCTGCTGCTGCTGATGGTGCTCTCGGGGCTGGGCAACGCGGTGTTCCACCCCGCCGACTACGCGATCCTGAACGCCCGGGTGCCCGCCGACCGCATCGGGCGGGCGTTCTCGATACACACCTTCTCCGGACTGCTCGGCGCGGCCATCGCGCCGCCGCTGGTCGTCGCGCTGGCCGCCGCGTCGGACTGGCAGACCGCGCTCGTCGTGTGCGGCTCGGTCGGTGGCGCGCTGGGCCTGCTGCTCGCGGCCAACATGGGCGCGCTGCGCGAGCCCGCGCAGGGCGCGGCAGCGGGCCCCGGCGGCGCGTCGCGCGCCGCCGGAGGCTTGCGCGTGCTGTTCACCGCGCCGCTGCTGCTGGCGGTCGCGTTCTTCGTCGGCCTGTCGATGTTCGGCCGGGGCATCAGCACCTTCGGCATCTCGGCGCTGGAGATGCAGCACCCGGGTGACCTGTCGCAGGTCGCGCTGGTGCTGTCGGTGTTCCTGTTCGCATCGCCCGCCGGGGTGCTGCTGGGAGGACGCATCGCCGACCGCGTGCACCGCCACGACCTGTTCGTCACCGGCTGCCTGGCGCTGGTGGCCGCCTGCGCGTTCACGGTCGCGGCGCTCACCCCGCCGCTCGCGGTCACCGCGCTGATCTTCGGCATCGCGGGCCTCGCGAGCGGCTGCGTGGCCCCGTCGCGGGACATGATGGTGCGCGCGCTGACGCCACCCGGGCAGAGCGGCAAGGTGTTCGGCTTCGTGTCCACCGGCTACAACATCGGCGGCGTGGTCGCGCCGCCGATGTTCGGGCTCGTGCTGGACCACGCGGCGCCGGCGCACGTGTTCGCGGCCGTCGGGGCGCTGGCCCTGCTCACGATCGCGACCGTGCTGCTGACCGGGCAGTCCAGCCGGCGCACGCCCGGCTGACGATCCGCGCGCGGCGCGATGGCGGGCGCGCGAGGCGCCGCGTCCGGGATGTGCCGCGGGCTCAGGTCCCGACGGACAACGGCGACGCGAGCCGGCGCAGCGTCGCCATCACGCTCTGCGCGACCAGGCGCCCGGTCTTCGGGTTCTCCGCGGTGGGCACGTTCTCGATGTGCATGCTGAAGCTGGCCGCGTCGGCGGTCACGTGGATGTCGTGCACGTTGCGCGACACGCCGGGATCGGCCCAGATCTCGAGCACCGTGCGCTCGGGCCCCACGCCGGCCAGACCGACCGCGGCCGCGACGTTCACGTTCGCAGGGAAGCCCCGCGCCCCCTCCGCCGCGCTGCCCTCGAACACCTTGAGCGGCTCCGTCAGGCCGTCCACCGAGATCCCCTCGCGCAGCAGGTGCGGCGCCCCCGCGAGCCCGCCCGGCGGCTTGCGCGTGACCATGCGCACCTCGAGGATCTCGCCTTCCGCCGCGGCACGCAGCGCATCCAGACCCAGGATCGCGCCGCTCGGCACCAGGATGCGTGCGCCAGTGCGCCGCGCCGCGTCCACCAGGTCCATGTTCTCGAGCAGACCGGCCACGCTGATCGGCACCAGCGTCGCACCGGCGGCGATGACCGGCTGCGCGAGCTCGCGAAAGTGCTCCGCGGGCGCGCACTCCACCACCGCATCGGCGTGATCGGCCAGCGCGTGCAGCGCCACCACCGGGGCGTCGATGCCCAGCGACGCGAGGCGCTCACGCGCCCGGTCCACGTCGCGCGCCGACACCGCGCTCACGGTCAGCCCGTCCCCGCCGGCGACGATGCGCCGCGCGACCTCGAAGCCCACCGTGCCGAGGCTGCCGATGGCGACCCGGACCGCCGGCGTCATCGCGCGCGCTCCGCGCCGCCGCGCGTCACGCCGCGACCCCCAGCTGCTGCTCCACCAGCGTCGCCCAGTAGCTCGCGCCGTACGCGATCGCGTCGTCGTTGAAGTCGTAGCGCGGGTTGTGCACCACGCAGGAGCCGTGCTCGCCGTCGCCGTTTCCGACCCGCACGTAGCACCCGGGCCGCCCCTGCAGCATCCACGCGAAGTCCTCCGATCCCATCGACGGCGGCAGGTCGAGGATCACGTTCTCCGCGCCGACCACCTCGGCAGCCGCGCGCGCCGAGTGCCGCGCCTCCTCGGCGGTGTTGATGGTGGCCGGGTAGCGGCGCTGGTAGTCCAGCTCGAAGTCGATGCCGTGGGCCGCGCACACGCCGGCCACGACCTGGCGCAGGCGCCGCTCGATCTGATCCTGCACGGCCGGGTCGTGGCTGCGGCAGGTGCCCGTGATGCGCACCGTCTCCGGGATCACGTTCATGCTCGAGCCGGCGTGGAACTGGGTGATGCTCACCACCGCCGCCTTCATCGGGTTCACGCTGCGGCTCACGATGCGCTGCAGCGCCATCACCAGCTCCGCGCCCGTGACGACGGGGTCCTCTCCGTGGTGCGGGTGGGCGCCGTGCGAGCCCTTGCCGGACAGGATCAGCTCGAACATGTCCGCGGCCGCCATCGCCGGCCCGGTCTGCACCGCGAAGCTGCCGATGGGGATGCCGGGCGAGTTGTGCATCCCGTAAACGGCCTCGACCGGGAACAGCTCGAACAGCCCGTCCTCCACCATCACGCGGCCGCCGGCCACGTTCTCCTCAGCCGGCTGGAAGATGAAGTGCACGGTGCCGTTGAAGCGCCGCGTCGCGGCGAGGTACTGCGCCGCGCCCAGCAGCATCACCGTGTGCCCGTCGTGGCCGCACGCGTGCATCTTGCCGGCGATGGTGGACGCGTAATCGAAGTCGTTCTCCTCGAGGATGTCGAGGGCGTCCATGTCGGCGCGCAGGCCGATCGCGCGGTTCGAGTCGCCGACCCGCAGCGTCCCGACGACCCCGGTCTTCGCGAGGCCGCGGTGCACGTCGAGGCCGAAGGACTGCAGCTTCGCGGCGACGATGTCCGCGGTGCGGTACTCCTCGAACGCGGTCTCCGGGTGCGCGTGGATGTCCCGCCGCCACGCGGTGAGCTCGGCGACGGCGGCCTCGATCTCGGGTTTCACGGGCATTGCGGGGGTTCCTCGGGGGCGCCGCCGGATGCTAAGCGCGGTCCGCCCGGCTGCCAACCGGCACGGAGTCGCCGGCCGGCGCGCGCCACCGCCCTGCCATGAAACATGCCCGTCAGCACGCCGCCGCGGCCAGCGCGGCGACGTCGGGCACCGGGCGGGCGAGCTCCGGCGCGCCGCGGAAGCAGCGCTCGAGGGCCGCCGCGACGCCGATGACGAAGCGGTCCGAGTGCAGCCGCGGGCCGACGATCTGCAGCCCGAACGGCATGCCGGTCGGGCCGAGGCCGCAGGGCAGCTGCACCACGGGGTGGCCGGTCAGCGTGATCCCGGCGGCGAGGTCCACCCACTTGATGTAGCTCTCCAGCTTCTCGCCGTTGATGGTGTCCACGTAGAGCTGCTCCACCGGGAACGGCGGCGCCGACGCGGTGGGGCAGATCAGGACGTCGAAGTCGTCGAAGAAGCGCTGGAACTCGCGGTAGATGCGGGTGCTTTCGGCGTACGCCCACGCGATGTCCTCGGGACGCATCTGCAGCGCCGCCTCGACGTTCGCGATCACGTTGGGCCCCAGCAGGTCGCGGTGCTCGCGGTAGCGCGCGGTGTGCGCGGCCAGGAAGTGCACGCCGCGGATCAGCCAGAACACGCGGCTCGCGTGGTGCATCACCGGGTCTGCGGGCTCGCACGCCGCGAACAGGTGCCGGAACGCGGCCACGCGCTCGCGGAACACGCGGCGCACGCCATCGTCCACCGGCGCGAAGCCGAGGTCCTCGCTGAACGCGACGCGGAGGCTGGACAGATCCACCTCCTCGACGGCCGCGAACTGCTCCGGATCCACCGGGGTCGCGAGCGGGTCGCAGGGGTCGTCGCCGGCCATCGCGGCCAGCATCAGGCTGGCGTCGGCCACGGTGCGCGCCATCGGGCCCTGCACGTTGTAGGTCGTGAGCCCCAGCGCGCGGCGGTCCGACGGCACCAGGCCGGGCGTCCCGCGGATGGACACGACGCCACAGAACGACGCCGGCGTGCGCAGGCTGCCGCCGGTGTCGGAGCCGGTGCAGATCGGCGCCATGCCCGCCGCCAGCGCGACCGCCGAGCCGCCCGAGGATCCGGCGCAGCTGAGCGCGGTGTCGAACGGGTTGCGCGTCGCGCCGTAGACCTTGTTCACGGTGTTGGCGCCGGCGCCGAACTCCGGCGTGTTCGTCTTGCCCAGCACGATCGCCCCGGCGGCGCGCAGACCCGCGATGATGCGCTCGTCGGCGTCGGGCACGTGATCCTCGTGCAGCAGCGAGCCGAAGGTGGTGCGAAGACCTTCGGTCACGTTCAGGTCCTTCACGCCCATCGGCAGCCCGTGCAGCAGCCCCAGGGGCTCGCCGGCCATCACCGCGGCCTCGGCGGCGGCCGCCTCGTCGCGCGCGCGCTCGAAGCAGCGCGCGACCATCGCGTTCACGGCGTCGTCCACCGCCTCGATGCGGGCGATGCAGGACTCCGCCAGCTCCACGGGCGACAGGCCCTTGGTCGCAATCAGGCGGCGAGCTTCGAGCGCGTCCAGGTCGCAGGGTTCGGTCATGGCACGGGATCCTCGTCTGTGAAGTGCCAAGCGTGACGGCTGGACGCCGGCGCATCAATGCCGGCGCGCGTGCGTCGCGGCCCGGCGCTCAGCCCGGCGGCGCGGCGCTGCGCGGCACCGGAACGCCGCGGCGCGTCTCGCGCAGCGAGATGTAGACGCCGCTGGCCGCGATGATCGCGATCCCGGCCCAGGTCGTCGGGTCCGGGAACTCGCCGAACAGCGCGACGCCGACCAGCACCGCGCCGACGATCTCCGAGTAGCCGAGCGGCGCGAGCAGCGACGCCGGGGCGGTCTCGTAGGCGCGCATCACCAGCCCGTGGCCGGTGGCCGTGAGCAGCCCCATCAGCACCATCAGCGCGCCGGCCCCGGGGCTGACCGGCTGCCAGATCCACGGCAGCGCGAGCGTCATCACGATCGCGCCGACCACCGCGGTGAACGTGAGCCCCACGAGCGGCGGCGCGCGTCCGGCGAGGTGGCGCGTGATCAGCGTGTAGCACGCGAACGACGTGCCGGCGCCCAGCGCGAGCGGCGTGCCCACGGGATCGAAGCTGCCGCCGGGCCGGGCCACGACCAGCACGCCCAGGAAGCCGGTCGCCACCGCGCTCCAGCGGCGCACGCCCACCGGCTCGCCGAGCAGCAGCGCGGACAGCGCGGTGACGATGAACGGATACACGAACACCACCGCGATCGAGTCCGCGACCGGCATCCGGGACACCGCGCCGAAGAAGCACAGCGTCGCGAGCACCAGCAGCGCGCCGCGCAGCAGCTGCAGCCAGGGGCTGGGCGGCCACAGCGCGTCCCGCCCGTGGCGCCACACCGCGACCGGCAGCACCGCCGCCAGGTGCGAGACGTAGCGCCCCCACGCCAGCAGCAGCACCGAGTACTCGGCGCTCAGGTACCGCGCGAGGCCGTCGACGACGGGCAGCAGCTGCAGCCCGGCCAGCAGCATGAGAATGGCCGCGAGATGGGACGCGGCGGGCGCTGCGCGGTCGGCGGAACGGTCCATGGCGCGAGCATGCTGCCGCGTGCGCCCCGGTGCGCGCCAGGGCCACCGTGCGGGGCGTCAGTGCTCCAGCCGGGCCGTGCGCCCGGCGGCCGGTCGCGCCGCCGGCCGCGAGAGTGCGGCGACCGGCGCCCGAGGACGGCGGCTCAGTCGTAGAGGTGGCACTCCACCCTCGCGCCCTCGGCTTGCGTCGGGACCGGCGCCTCGCGCGCGCAGCGCTCCATCGCGTCGGCACAGCGCGGGTGGAAGGTGCACCCGGGCGGCGGCTCCACCGGGTTCGGAAACGCGGTGCCCAGGTGCGTGTCGGGCACGCCGAGGCCCGGCTCCGGGGTCAGCACCGAGGCCAGCAGCGCACGGGTATAGGGGTGGCGCGGCGACTCGAACAGGCTCGCGGTATCGGCCTGCTCCACGATGCGCCCGAGGTACATCACCGCGACCTCGGTCGCGATGTGCTCCACCACCGCGAGATTGTGGCTGATCACGATGTAGGTCAGCCCCAGCTCGTTGCGCAGGTCCTGCAGCAGGTTGAGGATCTGCGCCTGCACCGAGACGTCCAGCGCCGACGTGGGCTCGTCGCAGATCACCACGTCCGGCCTCATGATCAGCGCGCGCGCGATGGCCACGCGCTGGCGCTGCCCGCCGGAGAGCTGGTTCGGATACGCGGTGGCGAGGCGCCGCGGCAGACCGACCAGCTCCATGATCTCGCGAACCCGCCGCTCGATCTCCGCGCGGTCGCCGAGCCCGTGCACGCGCAGCGGCAGCGAGATGATCGCGCTGATGGTCTTGCGCGGGTTCAGCGACGAGTACGGATCCTGGAAGATCGGCTGCACGCGGCGCGCCATGGCCTTGCGGTCCGACAGCGCGACGTCCTCGCCGAGCACGCGGATACCGCCGCTGGTCGGCGTCTCCAGGCCCAGCAGCATCTTCGCGAGTGTGCTCTTGCCGCAGCCCGACTCGCCCACCAGGCCCATCACGCTGCCCGCGGCGACGTCCAGCGACACGCCGTTCACCGCGTGCAGCGGGCGCCGCGCCCGGAACAGGCCGCCGCCGACGTGGTAGGTCTTGCGCACGTCCAGCATCTGCAACGCTGGAGCCTCCGCGTGCGCCGCGACGGACTGCGCCGCCTGGCTCACGACGTGCCCGCCTCGGCAATCTCCGAGGCCATCTCCTCGGGCGCCAGCACGCAGCGATAGCCGCGGTCGTCACCGATCTCCCGGAAGTCCACCGTCGGCGGCTCCGCGCAGGCCGCGTGCGCGAGCGCACAGCGCTCGCGGAAGCTGCAGCCGTGCAGTCCTCCGACCAGCGACGGCACGATGCCCGGGATCGAGCCGAGCGCCGACCCGCGCTCGGTCCTGCCCGGGATCGGGATGCACTCCAGCAATCCGCGCGTGTACGGATGCGTGGGGCGATCGAAGACCTCCTGCGCGGTGCCCGTCTCCACCACCTGCCCGGCGTACATCACCGCGACCCGATCGGCCACGCGCGCGACCACGCCCAGGTCGTGGGTGATCAGGATCAGCGCCATGCCGAACTCCTTCTGCAGCTCCGCCAGCAGCAGCAGGATCTGCGCCTGGATGGTCACGTCCAGCGCGGTGGTCGGCTCGTCGGCGATGATCAGCTCGGGGCCACACATCAGTCCCATCGCGATCATCACGCGCTGGCGCAAGCCCCCGGAGAGCTGGTGGGGGTACTGCCCGAGGCGGCTCGCCGCGGCCGTGATGCCGACCTTCTCGAGCAGGTACACGGCGCGATCGCGGGCCTCGCGCCGGCTCACCTTGCGGTGGCGCAGCAGCGACTCCTCGAGCTGGTCACCGATCGGATACGCCGGGTTCAACGACGTCATCGGGTCCTGGAAGATCATCGCCATGCGGTCGCCGCGGATGTCGGACATCTGCCGCTCCGAGAACTCGAGCAGCGACTGCCCGGCGAACTCCAGGCGCCTGGCCGTGCGCCGTGCCGACTTCGGCAGGAGCTCCATCAGCGCGAGCGACGTGAGCGACTTGCCGCAGCCCGACTCGCCGACGATCGCGAGCGTCGCGCCCTCCTCGACCGCGAAGCTCACGTCGCGCACCGGGTGCAGCACCCCGCCTGCCAGCGGGATGTCCACCGACAGGCCGTCCACCTCGAGCAGGCTCAATTGCGGTTCTCGGGTGCAGTCACGTCACGGATGCCGTCGCCGAGCATGTTCACCGACAGGATCAGCAGGAACAGCGCGGTGCCGGGGATCGCGATCACCCAGGGCTGGAAGAACATCATGCCCTTGCCCTCGGAGATCATCAGGCCCCAGGACGGCAGCGGCGGCTGCACGCCGAGCCCCAGGAAGGACAGCGCGGCCTCGAGGATGATCGCGTGCGCGACCTCCACCGTCGCCACCACGATCAGGCTGTTGACGATGTTCGGCATGATCTCGGTGAGCACGATGCGCAGCGTCGAGCAGCCCGCGGCCTTCGCCGCGGCCACGTACTCGAGGTTGCGCACCTGCTGCGTCGCGCTTCGCATGACCACCGCGAAGCGGTCCCATATCAGGAAGCCCAGCACCATGATCACGATCTGCAGTGAGCTGCCGATCAGCGCCACCACCGCGAGCGCGATCAGGATCACCGGCATCGCGAGGCGGGTCGTGATGATGAACGTGATCACCATGTCCACGCGCCCGCCGAAGTAACCGGCCATCACTCCCAGCGTCGTGCCGATGACGCCGCTGATCAGCATCGCGGCGATGCCGATCAGCAGCGAGATGCGCGCGCCGTACATGATCCGCGACAGGTAGTCGCGCCCGAAGTGGTCGGTCCCGAGCGGATTCTCCCAGCTGCCCTTCTCGTGCCACACGGGTGGCACCAGCCGGTTGGTCAGGTCCTGGGCCAGCGGGTCGTGGGGTGCGATCCACGGCGCGAGCAGCGCCATCAGCACGATCGCGAGGAAAACGCCGCCGCCGAGCGTGAACCCGATGTGGCGCAGCGCCCGCCGGCGCATCTTCGCCCCGGGACTGGGCTCGAGGATCTCCTCGGCGCTGGGCAGACCGGACGGGTGGGTGGAGACGGCCATCGCGTCAGCCCACCCGGATCCGCGGATCCAGCCACGCGTTGAGCAGATCCGCGACGTAGGTCAGCACGATGTACAGGCACGCCACGACGAGCACGATGGCCTGCATCATCTCGAAGTCGCTGCGCTGGATGGACTGCCACGCGAGCTTGCCGAC
>CBDUCN010000055.1:0-20589 GCA_965365655.1 uncultured Gammaproteobacteria bacterium
TCAGGCGCCCGCCATCAGCATCCCGCCGTTGACGTGGATGGTCTGCCCCGTCACGTAGCGCCCTGCCGGCAGGCACAGGTGGCAGACCATCGCCGCGATCTCCTCCGGGTACGCCTTGCGCGGCATCGGCCGCTCGGCAGTGACCGTGGACGTCGCGCCGGCGGATGCGCCGCGCGTGGTGTCCACGTGCCCGGGGCACACCACGTTGACGTTGACGTCGTGCCCGCCCAGCTCGCGCGCGAGCACGCGGGCGAGGCCCACCACGCCCATCTTCGCGGCGCACACGTGCGCGCGCTCGCTGGTGCCCATGTGCGACGGGCTGCCGCCCAGGCACACGATGGAGCCGCCGCCGGCGGCCACGATGTGCGGCGCGGCCGCGCGGGTCAGGCAGAACACGCTGTCGAGGTCGGTGGCGATCACCTCGCGCCACTGCTCCAGCGTCATCTCGAGGAACGGGGTCTGACGCCGGATCGCGGCGTTGCAGACCAGGATGTCGAGGCGCCCGAAGTGCTCGACCGCGGCGTGCACCAGCGCGTCGCAGGCCTTCGGATCGGCGATGTCGCCGAGCTGCACCAGCGTCTTCACGCCGTGCACCTCGAGCTCCGCCGCGGTGGCGCGCGCGGTGTCGCGGTCGCTCTGCGCGTGGATGACCACCGACGCGCCGTTCAGCGCGAGATCGCGCGCGATGGCCTTGCCGATGTTGCGCGACGAGCCGGTCACCACCGCGACCCGGCCCGCGAGCGGGCGTGCGTCGTCTGTCTTCGCCATGCGTGCAGCTCCTCGTTCGAGAGCCCGGTCGGGCGCCGGCGCATGCTAACAGGCCGTTGGAATTCGACGTCCTGTCGAATTCGAACTCGCTTCGCGGCCATGTCGATTTCCCGGGCGGTCTCCCGCTCGCGCCATGCATCAATCACTTGCGTGATTCGTTCATGCCGGCACATCCCCGTGCCGGGCGCAGGCTGTCGAAGAGCAACAGCCTGCTGACAGGCCGTCGATCCACGCAGCTTCCCGCCAGCGCGTGCCCGGCACGGCGGTGCGCCGGCATGCAACGAGCACGCGGGCGCCCGCCTCGCGGCGCCGGTCGGACACCGCGTCTGCGGCGCCGCGGGCCGGCATTCACCGGGATGGCGGATTCCGGAAGGCCGGGACACTGACGGGCCGCCGCGCCGCCGGCGCCCGCGCTCCGACCCGTCCGCGATGCGCCGATGCTGCACAATGCCCGGCCTGCGTGGGGACCGGCCCCGCGGGAACGGGAGCGGGGCATGAGGGAGCTCGTCGCGTCGGGTGCGCTGCGCCCGCTGGGCGCGATCCTGCTGATGCACTCGGCGATCACGACCGCCGGCTACGCGATCCCCGTGATCGCGCCGGTCGCCGCCCCGGACATGGGCCTCGCTCCCGAGTCGGTGGGCTTCCTGGTCGCGGCCATCTACCTCGCGGCGATGGTCACCGCGCCGCTGTCCGGCATCATGGTCGCGCGCACCGGGCCGGCGCGGCTGTTCCAGATCCTGCTCGTCGGGACCGCGGCGGGCTGCGCGCTGTTCACCGCGTCCACCGCGGTCGCGGCCTTCGCCGGCGTGCTGATCATCGGCTGCGCGACCGGTCCGCTGAACCCGCTCGGGTCGCACGTCCTGACCCGCGCGTCGCCGCCGCGCTGGCGCGCGTTCGTGTTCTCCGTGAAGCAGTGCGGCACGCCGGCCGGCGGCATGATCGCGGGCGCCGCGCTGCCGCCGCTGACGCTCGCGTTCGGCTGGCAGGGGGCGATGCTCGCGATCCCGCTCGCGGCCTGCGCGCTGACGCTGCTCGCGCCGCTGGCGACCCGCGGCGCGGCGGACGCCCCCGTCGCGGGCGGCGGCGTGCTGGGCGCGATGACGCGCTCGCTGCGCGGCGTGATGCTGGACCCGGCGCTTCGCCGCGTCGCGCTCACCGGCACCAGCTTCGCCGCGTGCCAGATGGCGATCGGCAGCTACCTGGTGGTGTACCTGTGGCGGGTCGCGGAGATCTCCACCGAGCTCGCCGGGCTCGCGTTCTCCGGCATGCACGTCGCCGGGATCGCGTCGCGCATCGTGCTCGGCGCCATCGCCGACCGCCAGGTCAGCAGCCAGCGCCTGCTCGCGGTGCTCGCGCTGCTGATGGGGCTGAGCCTCGCGTTGCTGACCGGGCTGTCCGCGCAGTGGTCGCTGCCGGCGATCTTCGCCGTGACCGTCGCGATCGGCGTCAGCGGCAACGGCTGGGTGGGGCTGTTCTTCTCCGAGCTCGCGCGCCTCGCGCCGCCGGATCGCACCGCCGAGATCGCCGGCGGCGGGCAGTCCGTGATGTACGGCGGCATCGTCGCGGGGCCGCTGGTGTTCGGCGCGGTGCTCGGGTGGACCGGCAGCTACGCGGTGTGCCTGTGGCTGTTCGCGGCGCTGTCGCTCGCGTCCTTCGCCGCGCTGCTCGCCGGGGCGAGGCGCGCGCACGGGGCTCAGCGGCAGCGGTAGTGCACGGAGGCTTCCGATGCCGGGTCGGGCTTGCCGCCCAGCGTGATGATGCCGGAGCCGTTCAGGATCAGCTCCTCGCGGTGCAGGCGCACCGGGTCGTGGCCGTCCGGCACGACGATGGTGCCGTTGGTGCTGTTGTCGCGCAGGTGGAAACGGTGGTGGCGGCACTCGACGACCGCGTGGTGGCGCGACGCGAACTGGCCCGCGACCACCAGGTCGCAGTCCGCGCCCCGCCCGAGCAGCACGCGCGGCCGGTCGGCGCTCGCCGCGAGGCGGTCCGGGCCGTGCGTGAGCTCCAGCACCGAGTGCACGATCACGCCCGCGCCGGCGGCGGATGCCATCTGGGTCAGCTCCGCCTCGTCGTCCCACGGCACCTCGTAGACGTCCAGCGTGCCCTCGAAGGCCTCGGCGTCCACGCTGTCGATGAAGCGGGCGCCGGCCTTCAGGCCTTTGGGCAGGGCCTCCAGGGTCGCGCCGGACGTGAGCACCTCGTCGGCCTTCGCCATCCCGATGATCTGCTGCGCGGTGACCGGCGCGATCCCGACCATGTCGTCGCCGCGCCGCGTCGCCGGGCCGTAGTGCCAGCCCACCTTGATGCGCAGCGCGCCGGTGCGGAAGCGTCCCGCCTCGCCGGCCTCGCGCAGCGCGTTCTGCATCTCGCTGGCCGCGGTGGCCGCCTTCGCGGGGTCGCCGAACACGCACATCACCTCGTCGCCGATGGTCTTCACCACCCGGCCCGACAGGCGCCGCGCGACGTCGGAGAGAATCGCGAGGCACGCGGCGATGTCGGCGCGCGCGACCTCGTCGCCGTGCTCCTCGAACAGCTTCGTGCTGCCGGACACGTCGGCGTACAGCACCGCCAGCCGCAGCACCGTGTCATCCACGCAGACCGTTCCTCGCACGCCACCATCGCACTCGATCCAGCTTGCCGCCGCGGGCCGTCATCGGGCTTGCGCCGGATCAATCCGCCGGCCGCCGCCGCGCGAGCAGCGTGCGCGTCATCTCCGGCGCCGCGCCGAGGTAGTTCGCGGGATCGGTGAGGCGGGCGATGTCGGCGCGGCTGAAGGCCTGCGCGATCGCGGGCTCGGCGAGCAGCGCGTCCTCGAAGCTGCCGCCGCCGGTGAGCGCCGCGCGGCAGCAGTCGTAGACCAGGTCGTGCGCCGCCTGGCGCCCGAGCTTCGGCGCGAGGCCCATCATCACCGCCTCGGCCACGATCAGGCCGCGGGTCGTGTCGAGCACGCGCGCCATCGCGCCCGGGTGCACCTCCAGGCCCTCGAGCGCCTCGCGCGCCGCGCGCAGGCCGCCGGACGCGACGATGCAGGCGGTGGGCAGCGCGTGCCACTCCACGTGCCACTGGCCGGTGGCGCGCTCGTGGTCCTGCACCATCGCGTCGAGCATCGCGCCGTGCTGCTCGCGCACGATCTTGGCGGCCGCGAGCATCATCTCCGCGGCGATGGGATTGCGCTTCTGCGGCATCGTGGAGCTCGCGCCGCGACCGGGCTGGAACGGCTCCAGCACCTCGCCGGTCTCGGTCTGCATCATCAGCATGACGTCGTAGCCGATCTTGCCGATGCTGCCGCAGATCAGGGCCAGCAGGCCGGTGAACTCGGCGAAGCCGTCGCGGATCGTGTGCCACGTGATGTCGGGAACGCCGAGATCCAGCTCCGCGGCCAGCGCGCGCTGGGTCGCGAGGCCGTGCTCGCCCAGCGAGGCCAGCGTGCCGGCGGCGCCCGAGAACTGCACCACCTCGAGGCGGGGCCTGAGCTCGGCGAGCCGCACGCGGTGGCGATCGACGGCCGACAGCCACGTCGCGCACTTGTAGCCGAAGCTGATCGGCAGCGCGTGCTGCAGGTGGGTGCGCCCGGCCATCGGCGTGTCCGCGTGCGCCTGCGCGAGAGAGGCGAGCGCCTGCGCGATCGCGTCCAGGTCGGCGGACACCAGCGCGAGCGCGTCGCGAAGCTGCAGCACGTCGGCGGTGTCCATGATGTCCTGGGTGGTCGCGCCCCAGTGGCAGTACTGGCCGAGGCCGTCCTCGGCCCACTCGCTGAGCTGCTCCACCAGCGGGAGGATCGGATAGCCGACGATCTCCGTGCGCGCGGTCAGGCGCCGGAAGTCCACGCGCTGCACGTCGGCCACCGCGCCGATCGCGCGCGCGGCGGCCTCGGGCACGATGCCGAGGCGGGCCTGCGCGCGGGCCAGCGCCGCCTCCACGTCCAGGTAGCGCTGCACCAGCGCGCGGTCGGAGAACAGCGCGCGCATCGCGTCGCTGCCGAACATCTGGCCGAACAGGCCCGGGGCGGTGACCAGCGACGGCATCGCGATCCTCCTTCGGAATCAGGGTGACAGTTCACCGTTTTCACCTGAGTGAAAACGGTGAACTGTCACCCTGTTTCTCCCGCGAGCTCCTCGCGCAGCACGCGCTTGAGCACCTTGCCGGAGGGGTTGCGGGGCAGGGCGTCGCGCAGCACCAGCGCGCGCGGCACCTTGAAGCCGGCCAGGTGCGCGCGGCAGTGGCGCTCGACGGTCTCGAAGTCGAGGGCCGCGCCGGCGCGCGGCACGATCACCGCGACCGGGCGCTCGCCCCAGCGATCGTCGGCGACGCCCACCACCGCCGCCTCGCTCACCTCGGGCAGGTCGTAGAGCACGCGCTCGACCTCGGACGACGCGATGTTCTCGCCGCCGGAGATGATCAGGTCCTTCTTGCGGTCGGTGAGGTACAGGAAGCCGTCCGCGTCGAGGTGGCCGACGTCGCCCGAGCGCAGCCACTCGCCGTGGAAGCTGCGCGCCGTCGCGTGCGGGTCGCGCCAGTAGCCCTTCGTGACCTTCGGGCCGCGGATCGCGATCTCGCCGTCGGCGCCGGCCGGCACCGGTGCGCCCTCATCGTCGAGGATCGCGATCTCCACGTGCGCCAGCGCGCGGCCGGTGGAGCCGATCTTCTCGATCTCGTAGCCGGCCTCCATCATCGTGTCGCCGCTCACCGTCTCGGTCATCCCGTAGGCGTCGACGTAGCGCGCGCCGGGGAACACCTGCGTGAACTCGCGGATGCGCTGCTCGGGCGTGCGCTCGCCGCCGCCGATCAGCCAGCGCAGGCTGGCGAGGTCGAAGTCGTGCGCGGCCGCGCCCAGGCCCAGCACCGCGTTCGTCATCACCGGCGCCATCCAGCCGCCGGTCAGGCGATGCCGCGCGATGGACGCCAGCGCGCTTCGGGCGTCGAACTCACGGTGCACGCACACGCAGCCACCCATCCACAGCACCGCCAGCCCCGGCAGGTCCAGCGCCCCGACGTGGTAGAGCGGGCCCACGACCAGCAGCCGGTCCGCCGCGGTGAGCCCCAGCGCCATCACCTGGTCGACGCTCTTCCAGTAGAAGTTGTCGTAGCTGATCGTCACGCCCTTGGGCCGGTCGGTGGTGCCCGAG
Source organism: uncultured Gammaproteobacteria bacterium (assembly GCA_965365655.1). Lineage (GTDB taxonomy): Bacteria > Pseudomonadota > Gammaproteobacteria > HK1 > HK1 > JBFHNV01. The sequence goes on from CBDUCN010000055.1 coordinate 5,895, forward strand.
GTGTACATCAGGCGCTGCAGGTCGCCGCCGGCGCGGGGCACGGCGGGCGGGTCGGGGGCGGACGGCGCATGCGCCGCGAGATCGGCGCGCGCGCCGGCGTCCAGCACCCAGCGCGGTGCGTCGACGTCGCCCGCGTCCGCGAGCTCGTCGTCCACCGCGAGCAGCGCCGCGCCCGCGTGGTCCGCGATCCAGCGCACCTCGTCGGCCGCGAGCCGGAAGTTGATCGGCAGCAGCACCGCGCCCAGGTGACTCGCCGCGAACGCGATCTCGAGGAACGCCGGGCTGTTCTTCATCAGCAGCGCGACGACGTCGCCCTCGCCGACGCCCCGCTCGCGCAGCGCCGCCGCGACCCGCAGCGCGCGGCGATGGAACTCGCCCCAGCCGATCGCCGCATCCTCGAAGATCACCGCCGGCGCGTGCGGCGTGCGCCGCGCGTGAAACGCGCTGAACGCGGTGAGGTTCAGCATCGCGTCGCCGCGGAGCGTGCACGTGGGCCGCCCGCCGCGCGGCATCTCGTCGCGGCGCCCGGCCCCGTCGAGTCCCCGCTGTCGGGCGTGCCCGCGCGGCCCGGGAGACCGGCGCGGATCGGGGCGTCGCCCGCGTGCCGGGCCGCGCGCCGGATCACCGCCGTGCGGCGTGCCGCGCGATGCGGTTCGCGATCGCCCAGCGGTGCACCTCGTTCGGGCCGTCGTAGATGCGGAACGGGCGGATCTCGCGCCAGATGCGCTCGACCAGGGTGTCGGCGGTGATCCCCATGCCGCCGAGGATCTGCATGCAGCGGTCGGCCACCGCGAACTCCTTCTCCGAGCAGATCACCTTCGCCATGGACGACTCCTGGCGCGCCTGGCCGCCCTCGTCCAGCACCCACGCGCACTGCCAGATCGCGAGGCGCGCGAGGTGGATGTCCATCTCGTTCTCGGCCAGCATGAAGCCCACGCCCTCGTGCTCGACGAGCGGCTTGCCGAAGGCCTGGCGCTTCACCGCGTAGTCGCACGCGATGTCGTGCGCGCGGCGCGCGGCGCCCAGCCAGCGCATGCAGTGCGTGAGGCGCGCCGGCGCGAGGCGCACCTGGGCGTACTTGTAGCCCTCGCCGATCTCCCCGAGCACCTGCTCGGCGGTGACGCGCAGATCGTTGAAGCGGATCTCGCAGTGCCCGCCGGCGAAGCTGGATTCCATCGTGTCCTGCAGGCGCACCCGCTCGATGGCCGGGTCGTCGTTGTCGACCAGGAACATCGTCGCGCCCTTGCCCTTCTCGATGCGATCGCCTGTGAGCGCCATCACGATGTTGAGCTTCGCGCCGTCGTAGCCGGTGATGAACCACTTGCGCCCGTTGATCACCCAGTGGTTGCCGTCCTGACGCGCGGTCGTCGCGAGCATGTTCGGATCGGACCCGGCGCCGTCGGGCTCGGTCATCGAGAAACAGGACCGGATCTCGCCCGCGGCCAGCGGATCCAGCCACTGCCGCTTCTGCTCCTCGCTCGCGACCACTTCCAGCAGGTGCATGTTGCCCTCGTCGGGCGCGTTGCAGTTCAGCGCCTGCGGCCCGAGCAGGGAGTAGCCCGCGGCCTCGAACACGATCGCCATCTCGCGGGTGTCGCAGCCGAGGCCGCCGTGCTCGGTGCCGACGTGCGGGCTCAGCAGGCCGGCCTCGCGGGCCTTCGCGATCAGCTCCGCGCGCAGGGAGTCGTCGAGCCCGTGCGCGGTCTGGCGCGGATCGCCTTCGAGCGGAATCACCTGCTCGCGGATGAACGCCTCGGTGCGCTCCTTCAGGTCGCGCATGCGATCGGTGAGGGCGAAATCGATCATGCCGGTGGCCTCGATGCGGCGGCGCGGTGGCGCCCGTGGACGTGTGCCGCCATCATAGCGGCAGGGCTTCCGCGCCGGCCATCGCCGCCCCGTCGAGCACCAGGAGCAGCAGCCGCATGAGATCCAGAGCGATGGTGGTCACCGAGCCCGGGCGCATGGTGCTCGAGGAGTTCGAGGTCGCGAAGCCGCCGCCGGGGCACCTGCTGGTGAAGACCTCGGTGACGTCGGTGTGCTCCACCGACATCAAGGTGTTCAAGGGCAAGACGCCGTTCGGGCGCTACCCGCTGATCATGGGCCACGAGATCGCCGGCGAGGTCGTCGACGTCGGCGACGGGCCCAACGACTGGCCCGGGATCGCGCCCGGCGCGCGCATCACGGTGGAGCCGTACATCCCGTGCGGGCGCTGCGAGTGGTCGCGCAGCCGCCACTTCTATCACCAGTGCCCGCACGGCGGCATCTACGGCATCAGCCGCGCGTGCGACGAGCCGCCCTACCTGATGGGCGGGTACAGCGAGTATTTCTACGTCGTGCCCGGCACCATCGTGCACGCGCTCGGCGATCGCATGCCGGCGAGCGCGGCCAGCCTGTCCTCGGTGGTGGCCAACGGGGTGCGCTGGGTGAAGACGCTGGGCCGGATCACCTTCGGCGAGTCGGTGGTGATCTCGGGGCCCGGCTCGCAGGGGCTGTCGGCGCTCGCGTCGGCGCTGGAATCCGGCGCCGCGCCCGTGATCGTGCTCGGGCTCGCCCGGGATGCCGAGCGCCTCGCGCTTGCGCGCGAGTTCGGCGCGCACCACACCGTCGACGTGGAGGCCCGCGACGCGCGCGAGGCCGTGAAGGCGCTGCTGCCCGAGGGCGCCGACGCGGTGATCGAGACATCGGGCACGCCCGACGGGATCCTGGCCGCGATCGACATGGTGCGCCCGGCCGGGCGCATCGTGTCCATCGGGCTGTCCGGCGGCGTCGAGACCCCGGTCCGCTTCGACGATCTCGTCTGGAAGAGCGTCACGCTGATCACGGGGCTCGGCCAGGCCGGCAACGTGGGCGACGCGATGAAGCTGATCGACACCGGGCGCTATCCGTTCGAGAAGATCAACAACCGGGTGTATCGACTCGAGGATCTGGCCGACGCGATCCGCGACACCGAGCAGCGTCCGCCGGGCTTCATCAAGGGTGCGGTGGTGTACCGGGACGGCTGACGCGGGCCTATCCGGAGACGCCGGCCACATGTCGTGAGGGCATTCCTATATGCTTGAAAGGCATAAGGAATTCTCTTCTCGCCGGGGTGCACTTCTTCACAAATCAGCGCGCATTCTTTACACACAATGGCCGCTCCCCGTCCTATGCTCCGGTGAGTCTCAATGGATCGATGCCGGCTCCGCGGTCATGCCCGCGGCCGCCGGCGCAACCGCAGGGAGGGCCACGCGCGACGATGAGTGCGACACTGCAAGCCTCCATCATCCCCTTCCCTCGCGCGGGCGCAGGCCTCGATCGCGAGGGCTTGCTGCGGATGGCCTGTTGCTTCGACCGGGTGCGTCCGGCGAAGACCCAGGTGGTGTACGACGAGGAAGGAACCGCAACCCGGTTCCTGTGCCGCGCGCCGCGCGTCGCCTTCGTCTCGCGCGAGGAATTCATCGCCGCCGCGGTGAAGCGTTTTCTCGGCTCCATCGAGGACAGCCGCCTCGCCGAGATGATGTACGTGGCGACGCTGTACAACGCCGGCGAGCACGTGCCGGTGTCGCTCGCAGTGCTGCGCGCGCGGGTCGCGCGCGAGTTCGGCGGACCGGTGCCTGCGCCGTGGTCCGAGCAGCTCGTCCCGGCCCAGGTGCGCGAGGCCGTGCTGCTGAGCCTCGACTCCGGCGGGCTGGAGTTCGTGACCTCCGGTCCGCGCTGGTGGACCTACGGCATGTCCGAGGGCTGAATCGCCGCGCGTGATCGCGCGGCATGCGCGTCGCCGGCCGGGCCCGCGCCCGCCGCCCGGGCGGCGGGGCCGGGGCGGACGGGCCGGCACGCAGGGGTCGGGCCGCGTCCCGGCGCGCATCGGACCCGTGCGCCGCGCTCCGGCGTGCCGGTGATGGACCCCGCTTCTTCCGACGCGGTGTCCCCCCCGGCCTGACGGCCGCGCCCGTCGAGCACGCACGTACCCGCCGCGCCGCGCTGCCGTAGAGACGCCTCCACGTGTCCCGGCGCACCCGGACGTCCGCCGATACGCCGGCCCGGATGCGCCCCCGGACGTTGCCACGGGACTGTGCAATAGTGCCCCGCGGCGCGTGACGGGGGCGGCGGGGATGGCGAGTGCGAGCGGTGTCCGGGAGCTGGCCTGGTTCGATTGCCCGGGCGGCGGGCAGGTCCGGGTGCAGGACGGCATCGCGTACCTCGGGCACATGAGCGCGCCGCACGGCACCACGCTGCTGGACGTCCGCGATCCCCGGCGCCCGCGCGAGCTCGCGCGCCTGCCGATCGCGCCGGGCGCCCATTCCCACAAGGTGCGGGTGCACGGCGACCTGATGCTCGTCAATCGCGAGCGCAAGGGGACGCCGCATCCGGACTTCGCCCCGGGCCTCGGCATCTTCGACGTCTCCGATCCCGCACGCCCGCGCGCCGTGGCTCACTGGCCGACGACGGGCAAGGGCGTGCACCGCTTCGACTTCGACGGCCGCCATGCGTACCTGTCCAGCACGCTGGACGGCTTCGTGGGCAACGTGGTCGTGATCCTGGACCTCGCCGATCCCGCGAAGCCCGAGCTGGCCGGGCGCTGGTGGATCCCCGGCCAGTGGCGGGCCGGCGGCGAGGACTACCCGTGGGGAGACGGACCGGAGCCGCGCTGCCACCACCCGCTGCGCCTCGGCGACCGCCTGTACGTGAGCTACTGGCATCACGGCTGCTTCATCCTCGACGTGTCGGATCTCGCACACCCGCGCATGGTCTCCGAGCTGTTCATCGGCCCCGCGTTCCCGCACCCGCGCCACACGGCGCTTCCCATTCCGTTCCCGGTGCGCGGGCGGCGGGTGATGGTGCTCGCGGACGAGGACGTCTCGAAGCTGCGCCCCCACGCGCCGGCGTTCGCGTGGATCGTGGACGTCACCGACGAGCGCCACCCGGTGCCGATCGCGAGCTGGCAGGTGCCGGGCCTGGACCCGGACGGCGCGCCGCAGCCGCCGATGACCGGGTGCCACCAGCCCAGCGAGGTGGTCACCGGCACCGAGATCCCGTTCGCGTGGTTCGCCCAGGGGCTGCGCATCGTCGACATCGCCGACCCGTTCGCCCCGGTGGAGGCGGCGCACTTCGTGCCGGACCCGGTGGCCGGCGAGAGCCGCGTGTGCGCGAACGACGTCACGGTGGACGACCGGGGCCTGATCTACCTGTACGACCGGGTGCGCGGGCTGCACGTGCTGGAGCGCGAGTAAGCTCCCGCTCCACCGCCCCCGTCGCCCGCCGGCGGCGGTCCGTGCGCCGGGCGCCGGTCCGGGAACGTGCCGGAGCCGCGGCGGAACGGAAAGCCTCAAGTTCGCGCTCGTCGGGCCGATTTCAGGATGTGGTGCGTGGCGGTCGCGCGCCGCGACGTCGACGCATCGGAGGTACGCGTGAGGGCGACAGGCTGGCGAACGTGGGTGGCGGCGCTCGTGCTCGCCGTTGCGTGCGCACCGGCGGGCGCCGGTGCGCAGGCGCCCGCGGACCTCGCCGGCAAGCGGGTCCTGCTGCTGTTCTCGTACCACCCCACCTTCGTCACCTCGCAGCCCATCCTGCGCACGCTGCTGTCGGCGCTCGAGCCGCGCGGCGTGGCGCTGGACGTGGAGTACATGGACAGCAAGCGCCACCCGGACGCGGTCGCGCAGGACAGCTTCGCCGCCGGGCTGGCGCACCGGCTCTCCGCGCGGCGCCCGTACGACGTGGTGCTGGCGTCCGACGACAACGCGCTGCGCTTCGCGCGCGCGCACCGCACGACGGTGCTGCGCGGCGCACCGGTGGTGTTCCTCGCGGTCAACGACCTCGCGACCGCGTTCGCGATGGACCGCGACCCGCACGTCACCGGCGTCGTGGAGCACGTGTCGCTGGCCGAGACCGTGCGCCTCGCGCACGCGCTGGACCCGGGGCTGCGCGAGGTGGTCGCGGTGGTCGACGGCACGCCCAGCGGGCGCGGCGACGAGCAGGCCTTCCGTGCGCTGGGCCCGGAGCTGGACGGCGTGCGGCTGCGGGTGCTGTCGGCGGCGGATCGCTCCTGGGACGAGCTCGCCGTCGAGCTCGCCGCGCTGGACTCGGACCGCGCGGTGCTGCGCCTCGCGCTGTTCCGCGACGCACGGGGCACGGTGCGGTCCTTCGCGAGCGCGATCGGGCTGCTCGTGGAGCACGCCCCGGTGCCCGTGTACGCGCTGCGCAAGCACGGCATCGGCATCGGCACCGCCGGCGGCGTCGTCGTGGACTTCGAGGCGCAGGCACGCGAGGCGGCGCGCCTCGCGCTCGCGATCCTCGAGGGCGCCCCGGCGGCGTCGCTGCCCGTCACCCGCGACAGCCCCAACGTCACCACCGTGGACGCGCGGGTGCTCGAGCGCTTCGCGATCCCGCTGTCGCGCGTGCCGGCGGGCAGCGTGGTGATCAACCCGCCGAGCGACGCGCCCCGGGCCGGGCTCGCGCCGGCGCTGCTGGCGGTGGTCGGCCTGCTCTCGCTGCTGGTGATGTTCCTCGTGGTGCAGGTCGTGCGGCGGCGCCGCGCCGAGGCGCTCGCGCACCAGGGCCGGGAGCGCTTCCGCAGCATGGTCGAGGGCTCCCTGCACGGGGTGCTGATCCACCGCAACCGTGTGCCCGTGTTCGCGAACCAGGCCTACGCGGACATTCTCGGCTACGACTCGCCCGAGGAGCTGCTCGCACTCGGTGACGTGGAGCGCTTCTACGCGGCCCACGAGCACGCCCGGCTGCGCGGCTACCAGGAGGCGCGCGTCGGGGGGCGCGACGCGCCCAGCGAGTACGACTTCGAGGCGGTGCGCAAGGACGGCAGCATCGTGGTGCTGCACAACGTCGTGCACCGCACCCGATGGAACGGCGAGGTCGCGACGCAGCACAACGTCGTCGACGTGACGGCGCGCGCGCACGCCGCGCGGCTGCTGCGCGAGAGCGAGGAGCGCTATCGGAGCCTGGTCGAGAACGCTGCCGAGGCCATCGTCGTGCTGGACGCCGACGCGGGGCGCTTCGTCGACGCGAACGACAACGCGCTCGCGCTGTTCGGCGTCACGCGCGAGAAGCTGATGACGCTGGACCCGGGCGCGGTGAGCCCGCCCGAGCAGCCGTGCGGGCGGTCTTCCCGCGACATGGCCGGCGAGCTGGTCGCGCGTGCCGTGGCCGGTGAGCGGGTGATGTTCGAGTGGACCCACCGCACCGCCGACGGGCGCGACGTGCCCACCGAGATCAGGCTGGTGCGCCTGCCGTCCTCGTCACGGCGCCTGGTGCGCGGCAGCATCACGGACATCAGCGAGCGCCTGGCCGCGCAGCAGGCGCTGCTGACGAAGTCGGGGCAGCTCGAGGCGACGCTGGAGAACACCGACCAGGGCATCAGCATGGTGGACGCGGAGCTCACGATGGTCGCGTTCAACCAGCGCTTCCTGGAGCTGCTGGAGTTCCCGCCCGAGCGCTTCAGCCCGGGCGACCCCTTCGAGAAGTTCATCCGCTACAACGCCGAGCGCGGCGAGTACGGGCCCGGTGACGTCGAGGCGCAGGTGCGCGAGCGCGTGGCGCTGGCCGCGCGCGCCGAGCACCACCGCTTCACCCGCACCCGCCCGGACGGCACGGTGCTCGAGATCCGCGGCCGCCCGCTGCCCGGCGGCGGCTTCGTGACCACCTACACCGACATCACCGAGACGCACCGCCTGTCCCAGCAGCTCTCGCACCAGGCCCGCCACGACGCCCTCACCGATCTGCTCAACCGGCGCGAATTCGAGCGCCAGCTCGCGCGGCTGCTGGACAGCGCTCGCGACGGGCGCGTCGAGCACGCGCTGTGCTACCTGGATCTCGACCAGTTCAAGGTGATCAACGACACCTGCGGCCACCTCGCCGGGGACGAGCTGCTGCGCCAGCTCGGCGCGACGCTGCGCGCCCAGGTGCGCCGCGCCGACGTGCTCGCGCGCCTCGGCGGCGACGAGTTCGGGGTGCTGCTGGAGGACTGCTCCCTGGACGAGGCGCAGCGTGTCGCCTCGGTGCTGCGTTCCGCGGTGGAGGAATTCCGTTTCTCCTGGGAGGACAAGAGCTTCCGCGTCGGCGTGAGCATCGGGCTGGTGCCGGTCACCGCCGCGAGCGGGACGGAGGCCGACCTGCTCAGCGCGGCCGACGCCGCGTGCTACGCGGCCAAGGACCAGGGGCGCAACCGCATCCACCTGTACACCGAGGACGATGCCGACCTCGCGAGCCGGCAGGGCGAGATGCACTGGGTGGTGCGCCTGCAGCACGCGCTGGAGGAGGACCGGCTGTGCCTGGAGCAGCAGCCCATCGTCGCCCTGGACCCCGCGCGCGGCGGCGAGGCGCACTACGAGCTGCTGGTGCGCATGCGCGGCGAGGACGGTGCGCTGATCCCGCCGGGGCAGTTCCTGCCGGCGGCGGAGCGCTACAACCTCACGGGGCGGCTGGACCGCTGGGTGGTGCGCCACGCGTTCGCGGCGCTCGCCGGGTCGCCGGTGCGCGCCGCGGGGTCGGACGTGTGCTCGATCAATCTCTCCGGCCACTCGCTGGGCGACGACGAGTTCCTGGCCTTCGTCATCGAGGAGTTCGAGCGCAGCGGCGTCGCGCCCGGACGGATCGTGTTCGAGGTGACCGAGACCGCCGCGATCTCGAACCTCGCACGGGCGTCGCGCTTCATGGGCGCGCTGAAGGACATCGGGTGCCGCTTCGCGCTCGACGACTTCGGCAGCGGCCTGTCCTCGTTCGGCTACCTGAAGACGCTGCCGGTGGACTTCCTGAAGATCGACGGCATGTTCGTGAAGGACATCCTGGTCGATCCCATCGATCACGCGATGGTGAAGTGCATCAACGAGATCGGGCACGTGATGGGCAAGCGCACGATCGCGGAGTTCGTCGAGAACGACGCGGTGCGCGAGCGCCTCGCGGCGCTGGGCGTGGACTACGTGCAGGGCTACGGTGTCGGGCGTCCGGTGCCGTTCCCGTCCGCCGGGGCGCTGCGCAAGGCGTCCTGAGCGCGTGCCGCCAACGGCCTGACCGGCGCGCGGGCCGCGCCGCGGCGGCGCGGCTGCTATCGTTGGGCACGAGCCCGTGCCCGTAGAGCCGCCCCGTGCCGCAGCCCGAACCACCGCCCACGCCGTTCGCCGACGGCGCCGCGTTCGTCGACGGCGAATACGTGCCCGTCGCCGACGCGCGCCTGCCGGTGCTGGACTGGGGCTTCACGCGCTCCGACGTCACCTACGACGTCGTGTCGGTGTGGAACGGCAGCTTCTTCCGCCTCGACGAGCACCTCGATCGCTTCGCGCGCTCGTGCGCCGCGCTGCGGCTGGACCCGGGGCTGGACCGCGGCGCCATCGCCCGCGTGCTCGCGGAGTGCGTGCGCCGCGCGGGGCTGCGCGACGCCTACGTCGAGATGGCGTGCACGCGCGGCGTGCCGCAGCCGGGCTCGCGGGACCCGCGCACCTGCAGCAATCGATTCCTCGCGTTCGCCGTGCCGTACGTGTGGATCATGCCCCCCGGGAAGCAGGCCGAGGGCGGCCACCTGCACGTGTCCGACATCCCGCGCATCGCGCCGTCCTCGGTGGACCCGACCGCGAAGAACTTCCACTGGGGCGACCTCACGCGCGGGCTGTTCCAGGCGCTGGACCGCGGCGCCGACACGGTGGTGCTGGTGGACATGGACGGCTGCGTGTCCGAGGGGCCGGGCTTCAACGTGTTCTGCGTGCGCGACGGGCGGGTGACGACGCCGCACGGGACGGTGCTGGAGGGGATCACGCGGCTCACGGTGCGCGAGCTGTGCGCGGAGCTGGGGGTCCCGTACGCGCATGCCCGGATCACGCCCGACGAGCTTCGCGACGCCGACGAGGTGTTCCTGTCCTCCACCGCCGGCGGCGTGCTGCCGATCTCGCGCGTGGACGACCGCGTCCTCAGCAACGGCCGGCCCGGCCCGATCACGACGCGCATCCGCGAGCGCTACTGGCAGTGGCATGCCGAAGGCCGCCACGCGACGCCGGTGGACTACGGCGACGGGCCGCCGGCGACGGAGGCCGCGGGGCAGTGACCATCTGGGTCGATGCGGACGCCTGTCCGCGCCCGATCAAGGACATCCTGTTCCGCGCCGCCGAGCGCACGGGCGAGCAGCTCAATCTCGTCGCGAATCACGCGATGAGCGTGCCGCGCCGCCCGAACGTGCGCCTGGTGCAGGTGGCCGGCGGCTTCGACGTCGCCGACGACACGATCATGGAGCGCGTCGCCGCCGGCGATCTCGTGATCACGGCCGACATCCCGCTCGCCGCGGCCGTGATCGAGCGCGGCGCCGACGCGATCAACCCGCGTGGCGAGCGCTACTCGACCGAGACCATCCGCGGCCTGCTGAACATGCGCGACTTCATGGACACGATGCGCGCGAGCGGCGTGGTCACCGGCGGCCCGCCGCCGCTGTCGCAGGCCGACCGGCAGGCGTTCGCCGGGCAGCTCGACCGCTGGCTGACGTCGAGGCGCGCGGGCGCGTAGATACCCGCTCGTCGACGGCGAGCACCGCGCGCGTCCGGGGTCATTCCCTCCGCCGACGTCGGCTAAGGGCCGGGGAGGGGGCAGGGAACAAGAGGCCGCCGTTTCCGCAGCCAGCCGCGATCAAGCATGGTCGCGATCGGCGATGCGGAGCCACGGCCCGCGCGCCGGCTCAGGCGAGGGCGATGGCCTTGCCGCGCACCGTGGGTGAGCCCTCCCACCCGAGCTCGCGGTGCAGGCGCGCGGCGAGCGCGTCGATGGCGTCGGGCTCGCCGTGCACCAGCCACAGCTTCGGCCGCGGCCGCGCGGCCGCGGCCCAGGCCGTGAGCTGATCCTGGCCGGCGTGCGCCGAGAAGCCGCCCAGGGTGTGCACCGACGCGTGCACCGCGATGTCCTCGCCCAGCAGCCGCAGCCGGCGCGCACCCTCCACCAGCGCGCGGCCCGGGGTGCGCGCGGCCTGGAAGCCGCAGATCACCACGTGCGCCTCGCGCCGCCACAGGTTGTACTTCAGGTGGTGGCGCACGCGCCCGCCGGTGCACATGCCGCTGCCGGCGATGATCACCGCGCCGCCGCCGATGCGGTTGATCTCCATCGACTGCTCGGTGCTCTCGCTGAAGCGCAGCGCCGGCAGCCAGCCCTTCAGGCCCTGTCCGCGCAGCTCGTCGCGCTCGGTGCGGTCGAACAGGTTCATGTGGCGCTCGTAGGCGCGCGTCGCGGCGATCGCCATCGGGCTGTCCAGGAACACCTGTGCCTGCGGCAGGCGGCCCTCGCGCTCGAGCTGCCCCAGCACGTAGAGCAGTTCCTGGGTGCGTCCGACGGCGAACGCCGGGATGATCACGTTGCCGCCGCCGGCATGCGCGTCGGCCAGGATCCCGGCGAGCTGCTCGCGGGACTCGGCCACCGTGCGGTGGTTGCGGTCGCCGTAGGTGGATTCCAGCAGCAGCAGGTCCGCCTCCGGCGGCGGCTCCGGATCGCGCAGCAGCACCGTGTCGCTGTTGCCCAGGTCGCCGGAGAACGCGAGCCGGGTGGTGCCGTGCGCGTGCTCGACGCGCAGGCTGACGATCGCCGAGCCGAGGATGTGGCCGGCGTCGCGGCAGCGAAGATGCACTCCCGCGGCCACCTCCACGTCGGCGTGGTAGTCCACGGGCACCAGCAGCGCCAGCGCGCTGCGCGCGTCGTCGATGCCGTACAGCGGCTCGACCAGCGCCTTGCCGGCGCGGCGGCGCCACTTGTTCTCCCACTGCGCGTCGCGCTCCTGCAGGTGCGCCGCGTCCTGCCACATGATCGCGACGAGGTCGCAGGTGGCGTGGGTCGCGTACACCGGGCCCCGGTAGCCGTCGCGCACCAGCTTCGGAACCAGCCCGGAGTGGTCCAGGTGGGCGTGGGACAGCACGACCGCGTCGAGATCGCGCGGCGCCACCGGCCAGCGCCGGCGATTGCGCGCCTCCACGTTCGGGCCGCCCTGGAACAGCCCGCATTCCAGCAGCAGGCGTGCGCGGCCGGTCTCGATCAGGTAGCACGAGCCGGTGACCTCGCCGGCGGCGCCCAGCGGCGTGATGCGCGGCGCCCCGGGGGCGCGCTTGCGGCGGGCGGGCATGGACGCGTGCTCCTGATCGCGGACGGGTGCGCGCAACGATACCGGTTGCCGGCGCGCGGCGCGCGGCGCATCCGGCGCCGCGTCGGCACGCGGCCGCCGTCACGCCGCGGGAGATCCGTCTCCGATGAATGTTTGGTTAGCCTGATTGCGTGGACGCCGCCGCCGATCCAATCTGATCGGCACAGGCGCGCGGTCCCGCGCGCCCCGCACCGCGAGAGGTTCGTCAGCAGGCCAGCGGGCCCCTGAACCCAGGCGCCGTCCCGATTCCGCGCGACGCGCCGCCTTCGCATCGAAGCCGCCGCACGGCTGCCAGCCGACCACGTCCCGCGCCCGGCGATCGCCGGGCGCCGGAGGTGGGCGTGCGCACGCCTGCGGCGCGCTCACCCGAGAACCGGAAGGCGCGGCCACGGCCGTGCCGTCCGCCGTGGGCCGCGGCACGGCCCTTGACCGCCTCTACACATCGGAGAGACACGAATGAACGCGAACCAGCGCGCCGTCGGCGGCGCGATCCTCATCGGCCTTGTCGCGGCGGCCACGACGCCCGCCGCGTCGGCCGACCCGCCCGCTCGCGGCGGCATCTTCACCTTCATGGTGGCCAGCGAGATCCCGTCCTACGACATGCACCGGGAGACCACCTTCGGCGTGGTGCACCCGGTCGCGCCGTTCTACAGCCTGCTGATCCGCATCAACCCGGACAACCCGTCGGCGGCGGACGACTTCCAGTGCGACGTGTGCGAGGGCGCGGTGCCCGAGGCCACGGAGGGCGGCACCCTCTACACCTTCAGGATCCGCAAGGACATCACCTTCCACGACGGCACGCCGCTCAGCGCGCGCGACGTGGTCGCGACGTTCAACAAGATCATCTTCCCGCCGCAGGACGTGCCCAGCTCGCGCAAGGCGCAGTTCCCGATGGTGGAGTCGATCGCGATGCCCGACGACTACACGGTCAGCTTCAAGCTGAAGTACCCGTCGGGCGCGTTCCTGCCGGCGCTGGCCACGCCGTTCAACGCCATCTACTCGGCGAGGGACATCGAGAAGGGCTACGACTGGCACACGAAGAACATCAACGGCACCGGGCCGTTCATGTTCGTGCAGCAGCAACCGGGAGCGTTCACCGAGGCGAAGCGCTACCCGCGCTACCACCACGTGGGCGAGGACGGCAAGCCGCTGCCGTACCTGGACGGCTACAAGGCGATCCAGGCGCCTAAGGAGGCGGTGCGCGTGCAGGCCATCCGCGGCAACCGCGCCGCGATCGAGTTCCGCGGTCTGTCGCCGAACTCGCGTGACACGCTGGTCGCGGCCCTCGGCGACAAGATCACGGTCCAGGAGAGCGACTGGAACTGCGTGCTGCTGGTGACCCCGAATCACAAGAAGGCGCCGTTCGACGATCCGCGCGTGCGCCGTGCGCTGACGCTGTCCCTCGACCGCTGGGGCGGCAGCGAGCCGCTGTCGAAGATCGCGATCGTCAAGCGCGTCGGCGGCGTCGTGTTTCCCGGTCACCCGCTCGCGGCCAGCACCGAGGAGCTGCAGCAGATCGCGGGCTACGGCGCCGACATCGAGAAGTCGCGCGAGGAGGCGAGGAAGCTGCTGGCCGAGGCCGGCCACCCCGGGCTCGCGTTCGAGCTCAGCAACCGAGGCGTCGACCAGCCGTACAAGGTGGTGGGCACGTGGCTGGTGGACCAGTGGTCCAAGGTCGGCATGAAGGCCACGCAGCAGGTGATGCCCACCGGCCCGTTCTACGACAAGCTGCGCAAGAAGCGCGACTTCGACGTGTCGATGGACTTCAACTGCCAGTCGCTGGTGAACCCGCTCGCCGACGTTTCGAAGTTCGTCGGCAGCGCGCCGAACAACTACGCGCAGTTCGACGACAAGCCCATCGAGGACCTGTACGACCGCATGAATCGCACCGCCGACACCGCCGAGCAGTACCGCCTGATGCGCGAGTTCGAGAAGCGGGTGCTGGACGACGAGGCGACGCAGTTCGTCACGCTGTGGTGGTACCGCATCGTGCCGCACCGCTCGTACGTGCGGGGCTGGAAGATCTCGCCCAGCCACTACCTCAACCAGCAGCTCGACACCGTCTGGCTGGATCCCACCCGGATGTAGTCGCGCCGCGTCGGTCTGCGGCCGGGGGCGGGTCAGCCCGCCCCCGGCCGCCTCGTTCCGGCGCCGAAGCCGGAAAAAAGAAGGGGCAGCCGAGGCTGCCCCTTTTCGGTTGCGTCGCGGAAGACCCGCTACGGGAAGCTCAGCACCTGGCCGCTGTCGAACTCCACGGTGTACGTGAAGTCCGCGTCGGTGTGCTCCTTGAACGCGTCCGTGAAGTGGATTTCGAGCTTCTTCGTCTCGCCCTTCTTGATCTTGCGCTTGTTCGGGTCGGACTCGAAGGCCTTGTCGTCCGGCACCGTGGTCGGCGAGGTCGCGTCGAACACGTCCTTCGCGACGTCGCCGTTGAGGGTGAACTTCTTGACCTGGCCGTGGGCCGCCGGCCACGTGACCGTCACCCGGGTGACGAAGACGTCGCTGTCGCCGTTGTTGGTCAGCGACCACTTCGCCTTGCGGTCGTCACCCAGGTCCAGCGTCGCCGCGCCCGTCACGTCGGAGGTGCCCGTCGCGCCGCCCGCGCTG
>CBDUCN010000056.1:0-19736 GCA_965365655.1 uncultured Gammaproteobacteria bacterium
GGGTGCCGCGCGCGCGGCCGTCGGCGGCGGCGCCTGATGTATGCTCGCCGCCCCCCCGGCCGCTCGCGAGGAGTCCCGTCATGGCCCAGATCACCGCCAACCACATCACGGTCGAGTACCGCCTGGACGGGCCCGAGGACGGGCCGGTGATCCTGCTGTCGAACTCCCTGGCGTCGAACCTGACGATGTGGGAGCACCAGCTGCCCGCGTTGACCGGCGCCGGCTTGCGGGTGCTGCGCTACGACACCCGGGGCCACGGCGGCAGCCACGTCACCCGCGGCCCGTACACGCTGGATCTGCTGGTGGACGACGCGGTGGGGCTGCTGGACGCGCTCGCGGTGCCGCAGGCGCTGGTCATGGGCTGCTCGATGGGGGGCATGGTCGCGCAGATGCTGGCGACGAAGCACCCGCAGCGCGTGCGCGGCCTGGTGCTGACCGCGACCGCGTGCCACGCGGGGCCGCCGGAGGTCTGGGACCAGCGCATCGCCGCGGTGCGTGCCGGCGGCATGGACGCCGTGGCCGACGCGACCCTGGATCGCTGGTTCACCAAGGCCGGTCAGCAGCGCATTCCGCAGGAGGTGGCGCGCGTGCGCGCGATGGTCACCGGCACCCCGCCCGAGGGCTTCTGCGCATGCTGCGCGGCGATCCGCGACATGGACCAGCGCGACACCATCCAGGCCATCGCCGCGCCGACCCTGGTGCTGGTGGGCGAGCACGATCCCGGCACCCCGGTGGCCGCCGCGCAGGCCATCCACGAGCGCATCAGGGGCTCGGACATGCACGTGATCCGCGACGCGGCGCACTTCGTGAACGTCGAGCAGGACGCGGAGTTCAACGAGCACATGCTGACCTTCCTGCGCGCGCGGCTCTGACGCGGGTGCCGCGCACGGCCGGCGCCGCGCGAGCGCTGCCGCCGGTCAGCCGCGCAGCCGGAAGGTGGGCTGCGCGCCGTCCGTGATCAGGCCGTGGCGCGCGAGCCACGCGCGCGCGTCTTCGGCGTCGTGCCGGAACCACTCGCGCGCGCTGCCGAGGCGGAAGCTGTAGCCCCACGCGTCCATGTCGGCGAGCATGCGCTCGCGGCCGAACCCGGGGATCGCGTCGGCCAGCAGGATCGACAGGTAGCACACCGCGCACTCCTCGAGGTCGTCGCCGCCGGCGTCGGTGTCGAGCCCGGCGCGTCGGCGCGGATCCATGCACACGGCGTGGCAGGCCTCGTGCAGCAGCGAGTGCAGCGGCGTGTCGGCGCGCGCGAGGACGCGCCGCCCGAGCAGGCCCGCCTCGTCGTCGCCCCAGTAGCTTCCCGGAATCGGCTCGGCGTCGGGCACCGGCGAGAGCACGAGCCCGTAGCGTGCGAGCAGTGCGCGGGCGGCCTCGGCAAACGGTCCGTGCGGCGCCCCGAGGCGCAGCACCGCGGCGGCCGGATCGCGCGCGCGCTCAGTCGACGACGACGCGGTTTCGCCCGTCGTGCTTGGCGCGGTAGAGGTTCTCGTCCGCGCGCTTGAAGATCTGGCCGACATCCGCCGACGCCTCCGGGTCGAGCATCGCGCCCCCGACGGAGATCGTGCACGCGATCTCCTGGTCCTTCCAGGAGAACGGGCGGGCCTCGACCAGGATGCGGATGCGCTCGGCGCCCTCGCGCGCGCTGTCGACGGTCGCGCCCCGGGTGAGCACGGCGAACTCCTCGCCGCCGACCCGCGCGAACACGTCCTCGGCGCGCAGCGAGTCGGCCACGCGCTCGGCGAGCTGCTTGATGACGGCGTCCCCGGCCGCGTGGCCGAAGCTGTCGTTGATCTGCTTGAAGTGGTCGATGTCGGCGAGCATCAGGCACATCGGCTGGCTGTGGCGCGTGGAGAACGCGATCTCGTGCTCCAGGGTGCCCATCAGGTAGCGCCGGTTGTGCACCCCGGTGAGGTCGTCGACGATCGAGTGCTCGTACTGGCGCACGCGCAGCTCCATGTCGCAGGCCGGCGCGTAGCTGAAGCGCAGCACCGTCTCCGGGCCGAGCTGCACCAGGTCGCGGTCGCGCAGCGCGCGCCGCTCCACCCGCTCGCCGTTGACGTACACGCCGTTGGTGCTCGCCGCGTCGCTGATCACGACGCCCTTCTCGGGGGTGTTCTCGACCCGCAGGTGGGTGCGCGACAGGCCGCGCCCCTGCAGCGACACGTCGCACAGCGGCCCGCGGCCGATGGTCCAGGCGCCTTCGCGCACCGGGATGGGCCGCCCGCGCTGCAGGCCCCGGCACACCAGGAACAGCGGATCCAGGTCCTCCTCACGACGCCGCGCGGCCTCGATCGTGGCCATGTCGAACGCGGTGGTCTCGCCGCGGGTGCGGCGAGGCGCACTGCGGCGTTCGGGCAGCGGCGTCACGTTGCTGCCGCCGTTGCCCTGACTCTGCGGTGTCATGCGGTGGGCCTCCAGATGGCCTCGGTCGAGGTCGTTATCGGCCGCAATGGCGCCCGCCTTGACCGGCGGCGCCGGCGGGTGCGCTCGCGGTTCCTCGCGCCGCCCGCGGGCGCCGGTTCCGGCCCCCGCGGCGATTGCGTATTCTGCGACCCGGTTCTCGCCGCAGCCGCGGCCCGCACCGGGCCCGCGACGTCATCCGCCCGCCGATTCCAGAGGAGTCTTCATGGCCGCCATCGACCTCTACACCTGGGGCACGCCGAACGGGCGCAAGGCCTCGATCATGCTGGAGGAGCTCGCGCTCCCCTACACCGTGCACGAGGTGAACATCGGCAAGGGCGAGCAGCACGAACCGGCGTTTCTCGCGATCTCCCCGAACAACCGCATCCCGGCCATCGTCGACCCCGATGGCCCCGGGGGCGCGCCGCTCGCGCTGTTCGAGTCGGGCGCGATCCTGGTCTACCTCGCGGAGAAGACCGGCAGCGCGCTGCTGCCCGCGTCCGGAGCGGAGCGCGCCGTCACCTTCCAGTGGCTGATGTGGCAGATGGGCGGCCTGGGGCCGATGGTCGGCCAGGCGCACCACTTCCTGTTCCAGCCCAAGGAGGTGGTCCCGTACGGCCAGAAGCGCTACCACGACGAGACGAAGCGCCTGTACGGGGTGCTGGACCGTCGGCTCGCCGAGGCCGAGTACATGGCGGGGAGCTTCTACAGCGTCGCGGACATCGCGACCTATCCGTGGATCGCGCGCTTCGAGCGCCACCAGGTGGACCTCGCCGAGTACCCCCACGTGAAGCGCTGGTTCGACGCCGTGGGCGCGCGGCCCGCGGTGGTCAAGGGCATGGCGGTGCCGTTCCTCAACTGAACCCCGTCGCCGATCCCGCGCCCGTCTCCGCCGCCGTGACC
Organism: uncultured Gammaproteobacteria bacterium; assembly: GCA_965365655.1. Taxonomy (GTDB): domain Bacteria; phylum Pseudomonadota; class Gammaproteobacteria; order HK1; family HK1; genus JBFHNV01. The sequence continues at coordinate 3,304 of CBDUCN010000056.1, forward strand.
GGCGACCCGCCGCTGCTCGCAGTGCGTGGTCTCGCCGGCGCGGCGATCCGCTGCGACCGCCTGGAGCTGGCCGCGGGCGAGTGCCTCGCGGTGACCGGGCCGTCCGGCTCCGGCAAGTCGCTGCTGCTGCGCGCCATCGCGGACCTGGACCCGAACGCCGCCGACGTGACCCTGCGCGGCGAGCCGCGGGCGCGCATCGCGGCGCCGGCGTGGCGGCGCCGGGTGATGCTGGTGCCGGCGGAGCCGGCATGGTGGGCGGTGCAGGTGCGCGATCACTTCTTCCGCCCGCCGCCCGAGGACCTGCTGGCCGCGCTGGGCTTCGTCCCCGGCGCGCTGGAGTGGGCGGTGGACCGCCTGTCCACCGGCGAGCGCCAGCGCCTCGCGCTCGCGCGGGCGCTGGTGCTGGAGCCGTCCGTGCTGCTGCTGGACGAGCCCACGGCGGCGCTGGACGAAGACACGAAGGGCGCCGTCGAGGGGCTGCTGCGCGGGTTCCTGTCCACCGGCGGCGGGATCCTGATCGCGAGCCACGAGCGCGCGCAGGTCGCCCGCCTCGCGCGGCGCGAGCTGCGCGTGCGCGACGGCCGGGTGCTCGAGGCGGCGCCGTGAGCTACATCGCCATCGGCGATCGCGAGCTGGCGCTGGCCGCGGTGCTGCTGCTGCTGAACGCGGGCCTGTCGCTCGCGCTGCAGCTCGGCCTCGCGCGCCAGGTGCTCACCGCGGCCGCGCGCATGACGGTGCAGCTGTTCCTCGTGGGGCTCGTGCTGAAGGCCGTGTTCGCGCTGCAGTCGCCGTGGATCACGCTGTCGCTGGCGCTGGTGATGGCGCTGGTCGCCGGCTACGAGGTGCGCAGCCGCCAGGAGCGGCGCCTGCGCGGCGCGTGGGGTTACGGGCTCGGCACCGGCAGCGTGATGCTGGCGGGCGCCGTGGTCACGCTGTTCGCGCTCACCGTCGCGGTGCGCCCGACACCGTGGTTCGACCCGCGCTACGCGCTGCCGCTGCTCGGCATGGTGCTGGGCAACGTGATGACCGGGGTCAGCCTCGCGCTGAACGACGTCGGCCTCACCGCCACGCGCGAGCGCAACGCGATCGAGGCGCAGCTCGCGCTGGGCGCGGGCTGGTGGCAGGCGCTGCGCCCGGTCACGCGGCGCGCGCTGCGCAGCGGCTTCATCCCGATCGTCAACGCGATGGCCGCGACCGGCGTGGTCTCCCTGCCGGGCATGATGACCGGCCAGATCCTGGCCGGCGTCGATCCCACCGAGGCGGTGCGCTACCAGCTGCTGGTGATGTTCCTGATCGCCGGCGCGACCGGCGCCGGGGTGCTGCTGGCCGTGTTCACGGCGCTGTGGCGGCTGACGGACGATCGCCAGCGCCTGCGGCTGGACCGGCTGACGCCGTGACCCATGAGCGGCCGGGCGCCGCCGGAGGTCAGGTCGCGGCCGGCACGAGCCGCGCGCGCAGCGCGACGAAGAACGGCACCAGCATGATCAGCGCGAGGCCCAGCTTCACGAAGTAGTCGCCGATCGCGAGCGTGACCCACGGCACCGGCGTGCCGGCGAACGCGAGCGAGAAGAACAGCACCGTGTCCAGCGCCGACGCGATGGACGACGAGACCAGCGGCGGGGCCCACCACAGGCGGTGGCTGCGCAGCCGGTCGAAGATCTGCACGTCCAGCACCTGGGCGCACAGGAAGGCCGTGCCCGACGCGATCGCGATGCGCGGCGTCGCGAACACCGCCGACAGCGCGACCGCGAGCACGAAGCCCACGTACACCACGCGGCGCGCGTGGCGCGCGCCCATCGCGCGGTTGCACAGGTCCGTGACCAGGAACGAGATCGGATAGGTGAACGCGCCGAAGGTCAGCCAGTCGTTGATCGGGAACTGCACCCCGATGTTCGCGGCGGTCACGATCAGCGCCATCGCGCCGATGCCGACGGCGAGGCCGGTCCACGGAGTGCGTGCGTCGTTCACGATGTCTCCTCCGGTGCGCCGTGGGCGCATGCTGTGCGGGGCGGCGCCGGCACGCTACTTCGCGGCCTCGTCCGCCGCCGGCGGCGGCGCACGCCGCGTCACCTCGTCGGTGAGGGCGGCGATCGCGTCGTCCAGCGCCATCACCTGCTGGCGCTTCGACCCGAGGCGCCTGAGCGCGACCGTGCTCTCGGCCGCCTCGCGCTTGCCGACCACGACCAGCACCGGGATCTTCTCCACGCTGTGCTGGCGCACCTTGTAGGAGATGCTCTCGTTGCGCAGATCCTGCTCGACGCGGAGCCCCGCCGCGCGCAGCCGCGCGGCCACCTCGCCGGCGTAGGCGTCGCCGTCCTGCGTGATCGTGCACACCATCGCCTGCGTCGGGCACAGCCACAGCGGCAGGTTGCCCGCGTAGTGCTCGATCAGGATGCCCGCGAAGCGCTCCAGCGAGCCGAAGTTCGCCTGGTGCAGCATCACCGGGCGGTGGCGCTCGCCGGCCTCGTCCACGTACTCGGCGTCGAGGCGCTCGGGCAGGTTGAAGTCCACCTGCAGCGTGCCGCACTGCCAGTCGCGGCCGATCGCGTCGCGCAGCACGAACTCGAGCTTCGGGCCGTAGAACGCGCCCTCGCCGGGGTTCAGGCTCGCGTCGATGCCGGCCGCGGCGCAGGCTTCCTGCAGCGCGCTCTCGGCCTTGTCCCACACCGCGTCGGAGCCGACGCGCTTCTCGGGCCGGTCGGAGAACTTCACGAAGCAGTCCTCGAAGCCGAAGTCGCGATACAGGCCGAGGATGAAGTCGCACACCATCTTCGTCTCGGACATGATCTGGTCCGCGGTGCAGAAGATGTGGGCGTCGTCCTGGCAGAACGCGCGCACCCGCATCAGCCCGTGCAGCGCGCCCGACGGCTCGTAGCGGTGCACCTTGCCGAACTCGGCGATGCGAAGCGGCAGGTCGCGGTAGCTCTTGATGCCCTGCTTGAAGATCTGCACGTGCCCCGGGCAGTTCATCGGCTTCAGCGCGTAGACCCGCCCGTCCTCGGTCTCGGTCGTGAACATGTGCTCGTGGAAGGTCTCCCAGTGACCCGACGCCTCCCACAGCGCGCGGTCCATGACCTGCGGCGTGTTCACCTCCTGGTAGCCGAGCGCCGCCTGCGCGTCGCGCATGTAGTCCTCGAGCTTGCGGAAGAAGGTCCAGCCCTTCGCGTGCCAGAACACCGCGCCGGGCGACTCCTCCTGCAGGTGGAACAGGTTCATCTGCCGGCCGAGGCGGCGATGGTCGCGCTTCTCGGCCTCGGCGAGGCGGTGCAGGTGGGCCTCGAGCTGCTTGCCGTCGGCCCACGCGGTGCCGTAGATACGCTGCAGCATCTCGTTGCGCGAGTCGCCGCGCCAGTATGCGCCGGCCAGCTTCATCAGCTTGAAGGCCTTGCCGAGGCGCCCGGTCGAAGGCAGGTGCGGGCCGCGGCACAGATCCAGCCACTCGCCCTGGCGGTACACGCTGATCGGCTCGTCGCCGGGGATCGCCTCGATCAGCTCGGCCTTGTACCACTCGCCCCAGTCGCGGAAGAAGCTGACCGCCTCGTCGCGCTGCCAGACCTCGCGCTCGATCGGCAGGTCGCGGTCCACGATCTCGCGCATGCGCTGCTCGATGGTCTCGAGATCGTCGGGGGTGAAGTGCTCCTCGCGCGCGAAGTCGTAGTAGAAGCCGTCCTCGATGGCGGGCCCGATGGTGACCTGCGCGTCCGGGTACAGCTCCTTCACCGCCTGCGCCATCACGTGCGCGGCGTCGTGGCGCAGCAGCTCCAGGCCCTCGTCGCTGGCGCGGGTCACGATCGCGACGCTGGCGTCGCGCTCGATCGGGCGGGTGAGGTCCCACAGCTCGCCGTCCACGCGCACGGCGACCGCGTCCTTCGCGAGCTTCTTGCCGATGCTCCCGGCGAGCGCGAGACCGGTCACCGGGCCGTCGAACTCGCGCACGGCGCCGTCGGGCAGGGTGAGGGCGGGCATGGCTTCGATCCGGTGCGGAAAAGCCGTCAAGTCTAAATAGCTGCCCGGCAATCCGCCACACGCCGGGGCCGGGCGCGCCGCGCCGACTCTTCGCCCCGCCGCCCCGTCACGACCGGGCCCGCAGGCGCGGCACGCGCCGCGCGGCCGCGCGCCGACATCCGGCCGGAATCCGGCGCCGCGGGCGGGCGCCCCCTAGTCGAGCGCGTCCAGCGCGATGCGCGCCGCGACGGCGCTGCCCTGCGCGAGGTCCACGCCCGCGTCGCGCACCTGCTCGAGCACCTCCGCGTCGTGCACCGAGGTCGCGATGATGCGCTTGCCGAGCGCGCGGCCGATGTCGCTGATGGACTGCACGACCACCCGGTCCACGTCGTCTCCGGTCACCTCGCGCACGAAGCGCCCGTCGATCTTCACGAAGTCCACCGGCAGCGCCTTCAGGTAGCTGAACGACGACAGCCCGGAGCCGAAGTCGTCCAGGCAGAAGCGGCAGCCCTGGCCGCGCAGGCTCTTGGTGAACGCGCCCGCGGACGACAGGATGGTGATCGCGAGGGTCTCGGTCACCTCGAAGCCGATGCGCTCGCCCGCGATGCCGGTGCGCGCGAGCTCGCGGCGCACGAACTCCGGGAATCCCTCGTCGTCGATCGTGCGCTCCGAGACGTTGATGCTCACCCGGTACGCGCCGCCCGCGTCGGCCAGGCGCTCCAGGGTGCGGCTCAGCACCCAGCGGTCGATGCGTGCGGCGAGGCCATAGCGCTCGGCCACCGGCATGAAGCCCGCGGGCGGCACCAGCCCGCCCTCGCCGTCGGGCATGCGCAGCACCACCTCGTAGTGCTCGGGCTCGGCGGCGCGGGGGATGAGCGGCACCACCGGGTCGGCCAGCAGCACCAGCGCGTCGTCGTTCAGCGCCGCCTCGATTCGCCCCAGCCAGCGGGTCTGGCCGGACACCCGATCGGCGCCGGCGTCGGCCGCGCCGTAGACGTGGATCCGGTCGCGCCCCTCGTCCTTCGCCGCGTAGCACGCGTTGTCGGCGCGCACCATCAGCTCGCCGGCGCTGCCGCCGTGCGCGGTGATCGGCACCAGCCCGATGCTCGCGCTGACGCTGAACACCTGCTGCTGCCACACGAAGCGGAACTCCTGGACGGTCGTGCGCAGCTTGTCCGCCACCTGGCGGGCCTGCTCCATCGGGCAGTGCTCCAGCAGCAGCGCGAACTCGTCGCCGCCGAGCCGCGCCAGCACGTCGCGCTGGCGCACCGCGGCCTGCATCCGCGCGGTGATCTGGCGCAGCAGCTCGTCGCCCGCGGCGTGGCCGCACGCGTCGTTCACGACCTTGAAGCGGTCCAGATCCAGATACAGCAGCGCGGCCTCGCGCGACGAGTCGCGCGTGCGCGCGACCACGTCGTCGAGCAGCTCCTCGAACGCGCGGCGGTTGAGCAGGTCGGTGAGGGGGTCGTGCCGGGCCTGGTGCTCCAGGCGCCGCGACAGCTCGTGGGCGTCCGAGATGTCGAACACGAAGCCTTCCAGCGTGAACGCCTCGTCGCCGAGGGGCGTGGCGCGGCCCTGCTCCCACACCCAGCGCACCTCGCCGGCGCGGGTGACGATGCGGTAGCGGAGCTGGAACGGGCGCCCGGCGAGGCGCGCGTCGGCGATCGCCTGCCGGGTGTCGGCGCGATCGTCGGGGTGCGTGATGCCGAGGATGAACGGCTGCGCCATCTCGCGCGCCTCCGCCGGCGTGTAGCCGGTCAGCGCGAGGCAGCCCTCGCTCACGAACTCGGTGCGCGACGCGCCGTCGGCGTGGCGCGCGCGGTAGGTCATGCCCGGGAGATTGCTCATCAGCGTCGACAGCCGCCGCTCGCTCTCGGCCATCGCGTCCAGCGCGCGCCGGCGCTCGGTGACGTCCAGCTCGACGCCGCCGACGCCGACGACCGCGCCCGTGTCGTCCAGCACCGGGAACTTCGTCGCGCTGTAGACGTGCTCCCCGTCGGGGCGCGCGACGCGGATCTCGCGCTCGGTCGCCGCGCCGCTCGCGACGACCCGGCGGTCGTGCTCCTCGAAGTCCCGGGCGTCCGCGGCGGGGAACAGGTCGTGCACGCTGCGGCCCAGCACCTGCTCGCGCTCGAGGTGGTAGACGTTCAGGAACTCCGGATTGACCTCGAGGAAGCGGCCCTCCAGGTCCTTCAGGAAGATGAGCGCCGGCGCGTTGTCGAGCACGCTGCGCAGGCGTGCCTCGCTGTGCGCCAGCGCCTCGCCCGCCTCGTGCAGCTCGGTGATGTCGCGCATCGTCACCACCACGCCCTCGATGTGCCGTCCGTCCGGGCGGAAGGGGCGCATGGACACGTCCACCCATCCGGTGCTGCCGTCGCGAAGCGCGAGGTCGTGCACGTAGTTCACGGCGCCGCCGCGCAGCGCGCGGTCGATGTTGGGCCGCGCGCGGGCGAAGCGCTCCGGTCCGACCATGTCCTGCACGTGGCGCCCGATCAGGTCGGCCAGGGTGACCCCGTACGCGTCGAGGTTGCGCTGGTTGCTGAAGCGGTAGCGGTACTCCGCGTCGATGACGGAGATCCGGTCCTGGACCTGCGACAGCACCGCGAGGTAGAGCTGGTGATCGCGGCGCACGCGCTCCATCACCGCGATGCGCTCCGCGTCGCGCTCGGTGTCGACCTGGATGATGGTGTTCATCACCGCCGGCTCGCCCTGCCAGTTGATGACCTTCACGAGCGCCTCGATCCACAGCAGCGAGCCGTCGCGGTGCCGTGCGCGGTAGGTGTAGCGCTGCGGCACGTCACGCCCGGCCAGGCGGTCCGCGGCGTAGGTCTGCATGCGGGTGCGCTCCTCGGGGGCGAGGAACTCGAGCAGCGAAGGCGCCGCCATCACCTCCTCGACGCGGTAGCCGTGAGTCGCGGCCCACGCGGCGTTCACGTACAGCGGCGCGTGGCGGCGGTGCACGATCATGCCGGCCGGGTTGTCGTCGGCGAGCAGGCGCAGCGCCCCCTCGTCGAGCGGCGTCGGGGGCAGGTGGAGGTGGTGGAGGGTGCTCACGGCATCACGGCCCGGCTCGTCGGTCACGGCGAGCGCTGCATCATCGTACAGGTCTGGCGGCATGGACAGCGCCGGACCCGCCGCCGCCGGCCGTGGGATGCGCGTTCATGGTGATGGTTGCCCTCGTCGCCCGGTGCCCGCGTCACGGCGCGCGAGGCGACGGCGGCGGGGCCCGCATTCGAGGATCATCGGCCCGGCGGGCCGGATTCTGAAGGGCATCGCTGCGCGCGGCGTCCACCGGCGCAGCGATGCGGAGAAGGGCGGGCGGCTGAGGGGGCCGCGCAGCGGGCCGCGTCGGGACAGGGGGGCCGGTCGCGCCGCGTCCGGGCCCGGCCGGCGGCCGGGCCGTCAGGAGACCAGGAAGCGTCCGACCCGGCTGTCCATCAGCCGCAGCAGCGCGCCGCTGACGCCGAGGCCGCGTGCCGGCACGGCCACCGGCTCGCCGTGCTGGTCGAGCAGCATGCGGGTGTAGTGCCGCACCCACGGCGGCGCGGTGCCGAAGTACAGGTACTGCACGAACTCGTGCTCCAGGGTGCGCAGGTCCGCCTCCTGCCCGTACCAGTCGTTGTAGGCGCGCTGGAAGATCTCGTACTCGCTGATCTCCAGCAGCGCCGCCGCATGCATCACCCGGTCGCCGTCGCTGATCTGCTGCGCCTGCTGCCTCATGGTCGTAGTCCTCGTCTCGGTTCTGGGGCGGACCGGCTCCCGGCCCGCTGCTTGCGAGGCACGATGCAGCTTGTGTGCCAGATCTCCGGGGCGACCCGGTGAGCGCGCAACAAGTAACTGAAAAATCGAAAGATCAACACGCCAGGCCGGCTGCCGGATCGGCCCTGAACGGGCCCCCGCGCAGGCCTTGCGAACCGTCAGCGACCCGTTGGATCGACAGAAAAACCGCGCTCGCCGGGATTTGCGGGCGCGCCGTGCCGGCGGCGCGCCGGGGCTGCCCCCGAGCGCGCGAACGCCGCGCGCCGCGCCCGGCGGTGCGCGGCGGCGGGCGGCTTCAGGCCGTGGCCGCGAGCCCGACCGGACATGCGACCCCGGTGCCGCCGTGCCCGCAGTACCCGCCGGGATTCCTCGCCAGGTACTGCTGGTGGTAGTCCTCGGCGTAGTAGAACGGGCCGGCGTCCAGGATCTCGGTGGTGATCGGGCCGTAGCCCGCGCCGGCCAGCACCTTCGCGTACGCGTCGCGGGAGGCCTCGGCGAGCGCGCGCTGCGCGGCGTCGAACACGTAGATGCCCGAGCGGTACTGGGTGCCGACGTCGTTGCCCTGGCGCATGCCCTGCGTCGGGTCGTGGGCCTCCCAGAACTGCCGCAGCAGATCCTCGTAGCCGATCGCGGCCGGGTCGTACACCACCAGCACCGCCTCGTTGTGGCCGGTCATGCCGGAGCACACCTCCTGGTAGGTCGGGTTGGGGGTGTGGCCCGCGGTGTAGCCGGCGGCGGTGCTGTAGACGCCGGGGAGCTGCCAGAAGCCGAGCTCCGCGCCCCAGAAGCAGCCGAGGCCGAACATGGCCTGGCGCATGCCCTCCGGGAAGGGCCCGGTCAGCGGGTGGCCGTTCACGAAGTGACGCTCGGGCACCGGCATGGACTCGGCGCGGCCGGGCAGCGCCTCCGACGGCGAGGGAATGGAGGTCTTCTTGCGCAGGAAGAACATGCGGCGTCTCCGTCGGGCGTGGGCCCGAGATTCTACCGCCCGCCTGCACGCCGCCCCGGGTGCGGCGCGCCGGCCGACGAGGGAAGATGGCGGGCGACGGCCGGCGCCGGGCCGGCGACGGAGCCTCGGATGGGCAGCAGACGATCGCACGCGCGCGCCGGGCCGCACGGGTGCGCGCGCCGGGCGCAGACCGCTCCCGTGCCGAGGGGCGCGCTGCCCGTGTTCGCCGCGGCGCTGCTCGCGCTGCTCGCGGGCTGTGACGCCGCGACCTGGACGAGCCCCGAGGTCGAGGTGCCGCCGGAGTACGTGGGAGAGTGGCGCGGCGAGCGCATGACGCTCGCGATAGACGCTGCCGGCGGCCTGCGCTACGAGCGCGTCAAGGAGCAGGGTCAGGTGTCGGTGACCGCGCCCATCGTGGCCTTCGACGAGCGCGGTTTCGAGGTGGGCGTCGGCCCGGTGCGCAGCCGCTTCGAGGTCAGCGCCGGGCCGGCGCTGCGCGACGGACGCTGGACGATGACCGTGGACGGCGTCGAGCTGCAGCGCGTGGACGAGGGCGCGCCGGCGCCGGCCGTGCCGCCGTCGAAGAATCGCCTGCAGGTGCGTGGGCCGTTGCCCGGTGCCACCGCGTTGCGCGATGCTCGCGGCATGGACGCCGTCGATCGGGATCGCGCCGAGCACTACGCGTGGGGTGACGCCTGCGACGGCTGGCACCTGCTTCGCCGCGAGGATCTGTCGGTGATCGCGGAGCGCGTGCCGCCCGGCGCCTGCGAGTCGCGCCACCGCCACGCCCGGGCGCGGCAGTTCTTCTACGTGCTCGAGGGCGCCGCGGTGATCGAGCTCGAAGGCCGGCGCATCGCGCTCGCCGCCGGGCAGGGCCTGGAGGTTCCGCCGGGCGCCGCGCACCAGTTCCGCAACGAGTCCGCCGCGGACGTTCACTTCCTCGTCGTGTCACACCCCCCGAGCCACGGGGACCGCGCCCCGGCCTGAGGCTTCAGCCGGCGCCCGAGCGCAGCCGCTCCACGTGCTGCAGGCAGTCGCGCAGGTTCTGCGCCGCGAGCCCGCGCATCTGCTCCTCGTGCTCCCAGGCCGCCTCTCCCTCCGCGCGGATGCGCGCGCGGTGGGCCTCGTCGGCGGTCTCGGCCAGCGCGTCGCGCGCCGCGGCGAGGCGCTGCTCGCGGTTCGACGCCAGCGCCTCCAGGTAGGCCTCGTGATCGGCGTGGCACTCGGCCGGCTGCAGCGCCGGCGCCGGGAACGCCGCGAGCGCGAGCCAGCCGGCGAGCGCGCAGGCGCACGGGCGGAAGGCGCGTGGGACGGGCGTGGCGGGCATGGCCGCGATCATAAGCGCCGCGCCGCGCGCGCGCTCCCGCGCGGTGACGGTTTCCTGCTAGTCTCGCGCCCCCGGCGCGCGGGTGCGCCCGGCACGCAAATCGGGTTCAGGAGCCAGTGGTGAGCGCAACGAAGAAGGACACGGTGGCCGCCTTCGGGTCGGTGTTCGGCAAGAAGATGGGGCTGTGCGCGTTCAAGGACGGCGCGTGGGGCGACGCGACGCTCGTCGAGACCGGGCCGCTGTCCATGCATCCCGCCGCGCACGTCCTGCACTACGGCAGCGCGTGCTTCGAGGGCCTCAAGGCCTACCGCTGGGACGACGGCACGATCCGGCTGTTCCGCATGGACATGCACGTCAAGCGCATGGTGCAGAGCGCGCAGAAGCTGTACCTGCCGGTGCCGGACCCGGACACGCTGTCGAAGCTGATCCGCGACGTCACCGGCGCGGCCCGCGACGAGGTGCCGGCGCCGCCCGGCGCGCTGTACCTGCGCCCCACCCTGATCGGCACGCAGCCGAACATCGGCGCCGCCGCGTCGCCGTCCAACGAGGCGCTGCTGTTCGTGCTCGCGAGCCCGGTGGGCGACTACTTCGGCGACGGCACGCACGCGACGCGCATCCTGCTCGCCGACGACCTGATGCGCACCACGCCGGAGTTCGGGATGGTGAAGAGCGGCGCGAACTACGTGCAGGCGCTGGGCCACGTGATGCGCGCGAAGCAGCAGCACGCGATCGACACCGTGCTGTTCGCGCCCGGCGGCCGCGTGCAGGAGACCGGCGCGTCGAACTTCATGCTGCTCGACGACCACGAGATCCGCACCCCGCCGCTGGACACGACCTACCTGCACGGCGTCACGCGCGACTCGGTGCTGAAGCTGGGCGCGCACGTGGGCTACCGCGTCGTGGAAGCGCCGCTGACGGTGGACGACGTGATCGCGTGGACGTCGCGCGGCGGCGAGGCGGCGCTGTCCGGGACCGCGGCGGTGCTCGCGGGCGTCGGCACGATCATCTACAAGGGCCGCGAGCACAAGGTCTGCAACGGCGGCGTCGGCGAGAACACCCGCAAGCTGCGCCAGGCGCTCACCGACATCCAGGTCGGCAAGGCCGAGGATCCGTTCGGCTGGCTGACGGCGGTCTGAGCGAGCCGGTGAATCCTTCCCGACGCCCGCGGCGGCACCGCGCCGGCGCGGTCCGTCACGCGTAGCGGGTGGGGTCCGGCACGCCGGCGTCGGCGAAGCCCCGGGCGCGCAGCACGCACGCGTCGCAGCGCCGGCAGGCGGCGCCGGCGGGGTCGGGGTCGTAGCAGCTCAGCGTGAGCGCATAGTCCACGCCCAGCGCGGTGCCGGCGCGCACGATGTCGGCCTTGCTCATGTGCATCAGCGGCGCGTGGATGCGAAGGCGCCTGCCCTCGACCGCCGCCTGCGTCGCGAGGTTCGCCATGCGCTCGAACGCGGCCACGAACTCCGGGCGGCAGTCCGGATAGCCGCTGTAGTCCACCGCGTTGACGCCGACGAAGATGTCGGCCGCGCCGCTCACCTCGGCGAGCGCGAGCGCGTACGCCAGGAACACCGTGTTGCGCGCCGGCACGTACGTGACCGGAATGCCGCCGGCGATGCTCCCGGCGTCGCGATCCCGGGGCACGTCGAGATCGCCGGTGAGCGCGGAGCCGCCGAACTGGCGGAGATCGATCTCCACGACGCGGTGCTCGCGCACTCCCGCGCGGGCCGCGACCCGCGCCGCCGCGTCGAGCTCGAGCGCGTGGCGCTGGCCGTAGCGGAACGACAGCGCGAGCGGGGCGAAGCCCTGCGCGAGGGTCATCGCGAGCACGGTCGCGGAATCGAGACCGCCGCTCAGCAGCACGATCGCCGGCGCGCCGGCGGCGTGCGCGCCGCGGCCGGCTGCCGCGGGTTCGGTGGTCTCGGTGTCGGACGTCATGCGTCGAGGTCGCTGCGCGGGCGGCGCAGTGTACGTGGCGACGCGGCGCGCGGCGCGCGCGTCGCCGGCCGCACGCCCGCGGGCGCAGCCGCCGGCGCGAGCCGCGGATCCTCGCGCAGGCGCCGGGCGAGGGAGTCCACCACCGCGCGGATGCGCGGCACCCGGCGCAGGTCCGGGTGGGTGAGCAGCCACAGCTCGGTCGTGGCCGGCGGGTCGACGGGGAACAGGCGGGTGAGCCCCGGCTTCACCTGGTCCTGCGGCAGCAGTGCGATCCCGAGGCCGGCGGCGGCCAGCGCCGCCATCGTGTCGATGTCGCCGGAGCGTGCGACCACGCGCTCGGCGGGCAGGTGGCGCTCGGCCCACGCGAAGGCCGGCAGGCGGCGCATCGCGTCGTCGGCGCCGATCAGCGGGCACCGGGCGAGGTCGGCCATGCCGGCCGGCGCCGGGTTCGCCGCCAGCCACGTGTCGCCGGCGTACACCCACCACGGGAACGCGGCGGCGCGCCGGCCCACGAGGTGCTCCGGCGGCGCGGAGGTCGCGCGCAGCGCCACGTCCGCCTCGCGCCGGCTCAGGTCCCGCGCCTCGATGCTCACCGCGACGTCCACCCGCACCTCGGGGTAGCGGGCGCGGAAGTCCGCGAGCCACGGCGCGACGTAGTGGTACGCGAGGTTCGGGGCGGTGGTGAGCCGCACCTCGCCCGACAGGCGCTCGTCCAGCCCGGCCACCTCGCGCCCGAGCCCGTCCATCTCCGCCTGCACCCGCTCCGCGCGCGCGATCACCCGCTCGCCGGCCGGGGTCGGCACGTAGCCCTCGGGAAGGCGTTCGAACAGGCGCACGGCGAGGCGCTCCTCGAACGCGTTCAGGCGCCGGAAGACCGTCGAGTGGTTGACCCCGAGCCGGCGCGCGGCGCCGGCGAGGGATCCCGAACGGGCGATCGCGAGCGCGAAGCGGAGGTCGTTCCAGTCCACGTGTTTGCATCAATGCAACATCAGATTGCAGATATTGCTGATTTCGTTGCGGCAGGGCAATCGCCATCCTGTTGCCCGCGAGTCGCCACCCGGCGGCCATCCGAAACAGAACCCGAGGATCCGAGCATGACCTTCCGAATCGACACCGACGTCACCGCCCCGTACGGCATCGCCGCGCTGCGCATCGCGCTGGGCGCCGTGTTCATCGCGCACAGCCTGTACCTCAAGCTGATCGTGTTCACGCTGCCCGGCACCGCCGCGTTCTTCGAGTCCATCGGCCTCCCGGGCTTCGCGGCGTACGCCGTGTTCCTCGCGGAGGCGGTGGGCGGCGTGGCCCTGGTGCTGGGCATACGCACCCGCACCGCGGCGGCGATGCTGCTTCCCGTCGCGCTGGGCGCGACCTGGGCGCACTCCGGGGCCGGCTGGCTGTTCACCAACGAGGGCGGCGGCTGGGAGTACCCGCTGTTCCTGGCCGTCGCGACCGGCGCGCAGGCGCTGCTGGGCGCCGGCGCGCTGGCCCTCGACACGGCCCGCGCCGCGGACCCGGCCGGGGTGCGGCAGCCGGCCTGAGCCGCGGCATGCCGATGGACGTGCGCGGTTGCGCACGGGGCCGATGGCCGTGCGCGTTGGCGCGAGAGGCTCATGGCCGTGCGCGTTGGCGCACGAGGCTGATGGCCGTGCGCGTTGGCGCGAGAGGCTCATGGCCGTGCGCGTTGGCACATGAGGCTGATGGCCATGCGCGTTGGCGCACGAGGCTGATGGCCGTGCGCGTTGGCGCATGAGGCCGACGACCCTGCGCGGCGGTTCCGGGATCCGGGGCCGCCGCGCGTCGTCGGGGCGGCGGCGCGCAGCCGCCGGGGCGTGGGTCCTGCGGGCGCGCGCCGGCGCGCGCTCAGATGCCCATGTTGCCGAGCGTCACCATGATGCTGTTCACGATGCCGGTCGCGCGCGGATGCTCCACCTCGAAGCGCTCGACCGTCTCGCGCAACGTCTCCATGAAGTCCTCGGGGGCCTCCAGGTCCTCGTCGAGCGGGTTCTCGAGGCGCCGCTCCAGCTCTGCGATCAGGCCGTCCAGGCGCTCGCGGGCCGCCTCGTCGTCGGCGCCCAGCGCGTCGATCTCCTTGCGGAGCTGTGCGATCAGGTCGTGAAGCTGGTCCTGGCTCATGCTGGCTGTCCGCGCCGTGTGATCGGGGGCGGCTGGGCCCCGGCGGCGCAAGCATAGCATCGCGCGTGCCGCGTCCCGGCGGCCGGGCCGGGACCGCGTCCACCTTCGAGGCCGCCGCCGCGCGCCGCGCCGGACACGCGGCGGCGTACGGCGAACGCCCGGACACGCATCGTCAGGGTGCGACCCAGGTCGCGTGCCACGCGCCGCCGTCGAACCGCCACTGCGCGCGGCGGTGACCGCGGACGTCGAGGTCCAGGCGGTCCAGCCGGTCGACGGTGCACGCGAGCACCGCGAAGTGCGCCCGTCCCGCCTCGCTCTCCTCTTCGCGCGGCGCACGCGTCGCGAGGTCCGCGTCGAGGCCGCTGGTGGGCACCGCGCTCGGCGCGCCCGGCGCGTCGCCCAGGTAGCAGCGCCTGCTGAGCAGCCGGCTCGCGTGCCACTGCGCGTCGGCCAGCGCGTCGTCGCGGTGCACCGCGAGCGCGCCCTCGGCGCGGATCTGCACCCTGGACGCGGCGTCGTAGAACAGCCACGCGACGCGCGGATGCGTGCCGACCTGGTCGACCTTCGGCGAGCGGGTGTCGGTGTGGCATGCGAGGCGCCGCAGCGCGGCGTCCACCCGCCGCAGCACCACGGTGCGAACGCTTGCGCCGTCGCCGTGCACCGTCGCGAGCGCGGGCGTGTGCAGCGGGCTCGCGGCGTCCGCGACCCCGGACTGCAGGCGCCGCCAGCAGTCCTCGAGCAGCGCGTCCAGCTCCGCCGGGGCCTCCTCGGGCCCGGCCGTGCGGCGCGGCGGCGCGCTCATGTGCCGCCGCGTGCGAGCCGCACGCGGATCGGACCGCGTGCGGTGGACGGATCCACGACCCGTCCGCGCTGCGTGATCGCGACGTCCCCGCGCGCGACCAGGCGCCGCGCGGCGGAGCGGGTGCGCTGCATCAGCTCGCGCCAGCCCTCGGGCGCGACGCGCCGCGCGGCCTCGGACGGGCAGATCGTCGCGCCGCCGGCGCGCGCCGCGAGCAGCGACAGGATCGCGCGCTCCAGAGCGGCGTCGGTCGCGTCCAGCCGGGTGCGCCGGCAGCGCTCGCTGCAGTAGCGCACCGCCTGCGGCTGCCCGCGCCAGCGCCGCCGCGGCGCCATGCGCCGGCCGCAGCGCTCGCACACCGCGTCGTCGCACGCGGCCCGGATCACCGCGCGAGCTCCGCGTCCAGGCGCCGGGTCCACGCGGCGGCGCGCGGCGCGTCCGGCGCCTCGCCGTACAGCCCGTCGCGGTACACGCGCGCCATCGCGTCCATCGCGCCCAGGTGGCCGGACTCGGCGGCGCGCGTGAGCCAGGCCAGCGCCGCCGCGTCGGACGCGGCGACACCGCGCCCGTGCTCGTACATGCCGGCCACGCCGTACATGGCCTTGATGTCGCCGGCCTCGGCGCCGCGCAGCGTCGCGGCGAACGCGTCCTCGTAGCGGCGCAGCTGCTGGTAGGTCATCGCCGCGAGCTCGAGGTACAGGGTGTTGCGCGGCGCCAGCTCCAGCGCCCGCTCGATCGGCGGCACCGCCTCGGGAAACATGCGCAGGAACGCGAGCGACGCCGCATACTCGTAGTGCGCGCGATCGTCGTCCGGCGCGTGCTGGGCGATCGTGCCGTACGCGGCGAGGGCATCCGGGTACTGCTCCGCCGCCATCGCCTGCCGTGCGAACGCGCGCATCTCGTCGATCCCGTCGGGCAGCTCCGCCGCGTGCGCGTGCCCGCCGGCGAGCGCCGCCGCGAGCAGCACACGGCGAATCGGGGCGAACTGACGAGGCGCAGGCATCGCCGCACGTTACCCTCGCCCCGGGCGCGGTTAAAGTGCCGCGTTTGAGGCACTGCAATCTCCGTGCGATCCCTCGGCACCCCCGCGGACGACGCTCCGCGCTCCCTAGGCAACATCGGCACCGTGCGCCGGCTGCTGGCCTACCTGTGGCCCGCGGACGCGCCGGACATGCGCGTGCGCGTGGCCTTCGCGATGCTGTTCCTGGTCGGCGCGAAGGTGGCGGTGGTGATCGTGCCGTTCTTCTACAAGGAGGCGGTGGACGCGCTGGGCGGCGACGGGCGCGACGCGAACCTCGCGCTGGTCCTGCCGGTGGGGATGATCCTCGCGTACGGCGCCGCGCGCGTGCTGTCGCTCGCCTTCGGCGAGCTGCGGGACGCGGTGTTCGCGCGCGTCGGCCAGCGCGCCATCCGCAGCGTCGCGCTCGAGGTGTTCCGCCACCTGCACGCGCTGTCGCTGCGCTTCCACCTCGGGCGCCAGACCGGCGGGCTCTCGCGCGCCATCGAGCGCGGCGTGCGCGCGATCGAGATCCTTCTGCGCTTCAGCCTGTTCAACATCATCCCGACGCTGATCGAGCTGACGCTGGTGT
>CBDUCN010000057.1:0-19664 GCA_965365655.1 uncultured Gammaproteobacteria bacterium
TGCACGCGCCGCAGGGCGACACCTACGCGGACCTGCTGTTCACGATGATCGAGCGCCGCGACCGCCGCCCGCCGGTGACCTACACCACGTTCCAGGCGCGCGACCTCGGCGGCGACACGGCCGAGATGGTGATCGACAGCGTGCGCGAGGCGTGGGAGCGCTTCCGCCCGCAGGCGATGCTGGTCGGCGAGTCCTGCACCGCCGAGCTGATCCAGGACCAGCCCGGCACCCTCGCGCGCACCCTGGACCTGCCGGTGCCGGTCGTGCCGCTCGAGCTGCCGGCGTACTCGCGCAAGGAGAACTGGGGCGCCGCCGAGACCTTCTACCACCTGGTGCGCGCGATGCTGCGCGCACGCGCGCCGGCGCGCGGCGTGCCCGCGCACGAGCGCGCGGCGCCGCCGGCCGGCGCGTCGCCTGAGCGGCCGGACGACCCGCGCAGCGCGCGCGCGCGGCCGAGCGCGAACCTGCTGGGGCCGACGTCGCTCGGCTTCCGCTGCCGCGACGACGTCGTCGAGGTCACGCGGCTGCTCGCCGACGCCGGCGTGGACGTCAACGTGATCGCGCCGCTGGGCGCGACGCCCGCCGATCTCGCGCGCCTGCCCGACGCGGACTTCAACGTGTGCCTGTACCCGGAGGTCGCGAACACCGCGTGCGCGTGGCTGGAGCGCACCTTCGGCCAGCGCACGGTGCGCACCGTGCCGATAGGCGTCGGCGCGACCCGCGACTTCCTGCGCGAGGTCGGCGAGGTGGCCGGCGTGGACGTGTCGCCGATGCTGGCCGGCGCCCGTTCGCGCGCGCCGTGGTACTCGCGCTCGGTGGACTCCACGTACCTGACCGGCAAGCGGGTGTTCGTGTTCGGCGACGCGACGCACGCGATCGCCGCCGCGCGCATCGCGAGCGAGGAGCTCGGCTTCGAGGTGGTCGGCCTCGGCAGCTATTCCCGCGAGCTCGGCCGCGAGGTGCGCGAGGCCGCGAAGCGCCACGGGGTCGAGGCGCTGATCAGCGACGACTACCTCGAGGTCGAGGCGCAGGTCACCGCGCTCGCGCCGGAGCTGGTGCTGGGCACGCAGATGGAGCGTCACGTCGCGAAGCGCCTCGGCATCCCGTGCGCGGTGATCTCGGCGCCGGTGCACGTGCAGGACTTCCCGGCGCGCTACTCGCCGCAGATGGGCTTCGAGGGCGCGAACGTGCTCTTCGACACGCTCGTGCACCCGCTGATGATGGGGCTGGAGGAGCACCTGCTCGGGATGTTCCGCGACGACTTCGAGTTCAACGACGCCGCCGCGCCGTCGCACCTCGGCCCGCGCCACGGGCCGCCGGAGCACGAGCGCGCGGCGGCGCACGGCGCCGACGCGTCGCGCGCGCCCGGTGATGCGCAGGCGCCGGCGCGCGCGGAGCCGACCGGCGCCGCGGACACGGCGCGCGACGGCGCGCCCGGCGTCGCGCCGTGGGAGGCCGACGCCGAGCGCGAGCTTCGCAAGATCCCGTTCTTCGTGCGCGGCAAGGCGCGCCGCAACACCGAGCGCTTCGCGGCCGAGCGCGGGCTCGGCCGGATCACCCTGGAAACCCTCTACGATGCGAAGGCGCACTTCGGACGCTGACGCGAGCGCCGCGCGCGGCGCCGCCGGCCGCGGCTCGCCGGGCGCGGGCGCGGCGTCGCTGTCGGTGGTCATCGTGACCCTGGACGGGCACCTCGCGGGCGCCGCGGAGCGCGCCGCGGCGACGCTCGCGCGCGAGGTTCCGGGACTCACGCTGACCCTGCACGCGGCGTCGGACTGGGAGCACGATCCCGAATCGCTTGAACGCTGCCGCGAGGACATCGCCGGCGGCGACATCGTGATCGCGACGATGCTGTTCATGGAGGATCACATCGGCGCGGTGCTGCCGGCGCTCGCCGCGCGGCGCGATCACTGCGACGCGATGGTGTGCGCGATGTCGGCCGGCGAGGTGATGCGCCTCACGCGCATGGGCGGCTTCGCGATGGACGGCTCGCGCAAGGGACCGCTGTCGCTGCTGCGCCGGCTGCGCGGCGCGCGCAAGGGCGGGCGCGGCGGCGAGAACGGCAGCTCCGGCGCGCGGCAGATGGCGATGCTGCGTCGCATCCCGCGCTTCCTGCGCTTCATCCCCGGTACCGCGCAGGACGTGCGCGCGTACTTCCTGACGCTGCAGTACTGGCTCGCGGGCACCGAGGACAACGTCGCGAACCTGGTGCGCTTCCTGGTCTCGCGCTACGCCGACGGCGAGCGGCGCGCGCTGCGCGCGGCGGTGAAGCCGAAGCCGCCGGCCGAGCACCACGACGTCGGCGTCTACCACCCGCGCCTGAAGGGCCGCACAGCGGCGCGCGCCGCGCGGCTGCCGAAGCCGCGCAAGCCGTCGGGCGGGCGCGTGGGCCTGCTGCTGATGCGCTCCTACGTGCTGGCCGGCGACACCGGCCACTACGACGGCGTGATCGCTGCGCTGGAGGCGCGCGGGCTGGAGGTGGTGCCGGCGTTCGCGAGCGGCCTCGACGCGCGTCCCGCGGTGGAGGCGTTCTTCATGGACGACGGGCGTGCGACGGTGGACGCCGTGGTGTCGCTGACCGGCTTCTCGCTGGTCGGCGGCCCGGCCTACAACGACGCGCGCGCGGCCGAGGACCTGCTCGCGCGCCTGGACGTGCCGCTGATCGCGGCGCACCCGATCGAGTTCCAGAGCCTCGAGCAGTGGCAGGGCTCGGAGCGCGGCCTGCACCCGGTGGAGGCCACGATGATGGTCGCGATCCCGGAGCTGGACGGCGCGACCAACCCGATGGTGGTCGGCGGGCGCTCGCCGGACGGCGGCGCACGCGGCATGCGCTCGCTGGACGAGCGCGCGGGCATGCTCGCGGATCGCGTCGCGAAGCTGGTGCGGCTGCGGCGCACCGAGCGCGCGCAGCGCCGCATCGGCGTGGTGCTGTTCAACTTCCCGCCGAACGCCGGCAGCACCGGCACGGCCGCGCACCTGTCGGTGTACGCGTCGCTGCACCGCACGCTGCGCGCGCTGGGCGAGGCCGGCTACGACGTCGGCGAGCTGCCGCCCTGTGCCGACGCGCTGCGCGATCGCCTGCTCACCGGCAACGCGGCGCAGGCCGGCGCCGACGCGAACGTGCACGCGCGCGTCGCGGTGGACGACCACGTGCGCCGCGAGCCGTGGCTGGACGAGATCGAGGCCGCGTGGGGGCCGGCGCCGGGCCGTCACCAGAGCGACGGCCGCTCGCTGTTCGTGCTCGGCGCGCGGTTCGGCAACGTGTTCGTCGGCGTGCAGCCCGCGTTCGGCTACGAGGGCGACCCGATGCGGCTGCTGTTCGAGAAGGGCTTCGCGCCCACCCACGCGTTCGCCGCGTTCTACCGCTGGCTGCGCGAGGACTTCGACGCGCACGCGGTGCTGCACTTCGGCACCCACGGTGCGCTGGAGTTCATGCCCGGCAAGCAGACCGGCCTGAGCGGCGCGTGCTGGCCCGACCGGCTGATCGGCGACCTGCCGAACTTCTACCTGTACACCGCGAACAACCCGTCCGAGGGCAGCATCGCGAAGCGCCGTGCCGCGGCCACGCTGATCAGCTACCTCACGCCGCCGCTCGCCCATGCCGGGCTGTACCGCGGGCTGGTGGATCTGAAGGCGTCGCTGGATCGCTGGCGCGCGCTCGCGCCGTCGGACGCGGCCGAGCGTGCGCGCATCGCCGAGACCGCGCAGGCGCAGGCCGCGGAGCTGGACCTCGCCGACGCCGAGCCGCCGTGGGGCGCCGCCGCGCCGCGGCGCATGGAGGCGCTCGCGCGCGAGGTGGTCGAGCTCGAGCACACGCTGATCCCGGACGGCCTGCACGTCGTGGGCGAGGCGCCGTCGGCGGAGCGCCGGGTCGACCTGCTGCTCGCGATGAGCGAGGTGGCCGGCGCCGCGGTGCCGCCGCGCGAGGTGGTCGCGGCGCTGGTCGCCGGCGCGACGCCAGAGCAGCTCGTGGATCAGCTCGTCGAGGAGGGCGTCGCCGACGGCGACACGCTGGCGGACCTCGAGCGCCTCGCCGCGCACGACCGGCTGCTGGCCGTGGACCACGAGCTGCCGGCCATCGTGCACGCGCTGGACGCGCGCTTCGTGCGCCCGGCGCCCGGCGGCGACCTGCTGACGACGCCCGAGGTGCTGCCCACCGGGCGCAACCTGCACGGCTTCGACCCGTACCGCATCCCGAGCGCGTTCGCGGTGGCCGACGGCGCGCGTCTCGCCGACGCGCTGCTCGCGCGCCACGCGGGCGACGGCAACGCGCTGCCGGAGCTGGTCGCGCTGGTGCTGTGGGGCACCGACAACCTGAAGAGCCAGGGCGGGCCGATCGCGCAGGCGCTGGCGCTGATGGGCGCGCGCCCGCGCTTCGACAGCTACGGCCGCCTCGCCGGCGCGGAGCTGATCGCGCTCGAAGAGCTGGGCCGCCCGCGCATCGACGTGATGATGACGCTGTCGGGGATCTTCCGCGACCTGCTGCCGCTGCAGACCCGGCTGCTCGCGGAGGCCGCGTACCTCGCCGCGAGCGCCGACGAGCCGCTCGATCGCAACTTCGTGCGCAAGCACGCGCTGGCGTACCGCGAGGCCCACGGCTGCGACCTGGAGACCGCGGCGCTGCGGGTGTTCAGCAACGCCGACGGCGCGTACGGCGCGAACGTGAACCACCTCGTCGACCAGGGCTGCTGGCAGGACGAGGACGAGCTCGCGGAGACCTACTCGCGGCGCAAGTGCTTCGCGTACGGCCGCGCCGGAGGCCCGACCCGCCAGGCGGAGCTGATGCGCAGCGTGCTCGGCGACGTGCAGCTCAGCTACCAGAACCTCGAGTCCATCGAGCTGGGCGTGACGACGGTGGACCACTACTTCGACACGCTGGGCGGCATCAACCGCGCGGTGCGCCGCGCGCGCGGCGAGCACGTGCCGGTGTACATCGCGGACCAGACCCGCGGCGGCGAGGGCACCGTGCGCACGCTCGCGGAGCAGGTCGCGCTGGAGACCCGCACGCGGGTTCTCAACCCGCGCTGGCACGAGGGCATGCTCGAGCACGGCTACGAGGGCGTGCGCCAGATCGAGGCGCATGTCACGAACACCATGGGCTGGTCGGCCACCACGGGGCAGGTCGCGCCGTGGGTGTACCGCCAGCTGACGCAGACCTTCGTCCTCGACGACGCGATGCGCGAGCGCATGGCGGCGCTCAACCCGGTGGCGTCGGCCAAGGTCGCGAACCGGCTGCTGGAGGCGCACGAGCGCCAGTACTGGACCCCGGACGAGGAGACGCTGGACGCGCTCCGCCGTGCCGGAGAAGACCTCGAGGACCGCGTCGAAGGCGTAGGAGTCGCAGCATGAATCCCCACACCATTCCCGTCACGCCGTCGCGCCGGCCGCCGCCTCCCGGCGACGGCGAGGGCAGCGTGCAGGTCACGATGGATCCGGCGCTCGCGATCGACGGCGCGCAGGTGTTCGCCGTGTACGGCAAGGGGGGCATCGGCAAGAGCACCACCTCGTCGAACCTGTCGGTCGCGTTCTCCAAGCTCGGCAAGCGGGTGCTGCAGATCGGCTGCGACCCGAAGCACGACTCCACGTTCACGCTGACCAAGCGCATGGTGCCCACCGTCATCGACGCGCTCGAGGCGGTGGACTTCCACGCCGAGGAGCTGCGCGTCGAGGACTTCATGTTCGAGGGCTACAACGGCGTGATGTGCGTGGAGGCGGGCGGCCCGCCCGCCGGCACCGGCTGCGGCGGCTACGTGGTCGGGCAGACGGTGAAGCTGCTGAAGGAGCACCACCTGCTCGAGGACACCGACGTCGTCGTGTTCGACGTGCTGGGCGACGTGGTGTGCGGCGGCTTCGCGTCGCCGCTGCAGCACGCGCACCGCGCGATGGTGGTGGCCGCGAACGACTTCGACTCGATCTTCGCGATGAACCGGATCCTGTCGGCGATCAACGCGAAGGCGAAGAACTACGGCGTGCGCGTCGGCGGCGTGATCGCGAACCGCAGCGCCGACACCGACGAGATCGACCGCTTCAACGACGCGGTGGGCATGAAGCGCATGGCGCACTTCCCGGACCTCGACGTGATCCGCCGCAGCCGGCTGAAGAAGTCGACGCTGTTCGAGATGGAGCCGGCCGAAGGGCTCGTCGAGGTTCAGCAGGAGTACCTGCGCCTCGCACGCTCGCTGCTGGACGGCGGCGAGGTGCTGCAGGTCACGCCGATGAAGGACCGCGACATCTTCGATTTCCTGGGCTTCGACTGAACGCCCGCACGGCATCCTCAGGAGGCATCGCCATGGCATCCGTCATCGACACCCGTTACGAGCGCCGCCGCGGCCAGATCGAGGCCTACTTCGACCGCACCGCGGCCGACGCGTGGGCGCGGCTCACGTCCGACGCGCCGGTGAGCCGCATCCGCGCGACCGTGCGCGCCGGGCGCGACGCGATGCGCGCGACCCTGCTCGACTGGCTGCCGCGCGATCTGCGCGGCGCGCGGGTGCTGGACGCCGGCTGCGGCACCGGCATGCTGGCGGTGGAGGCGGCGCGACGCGGCGCCGACGTGCTGGCCGTCGATCTGTCGCCGACGCTGCTCGAGCACGCGGCCGAGCGCCTGCCGCGCGACCTCGGCGGCGGGCGCGTGAGCTTCCGCGCCGGCGACATGCTGGACGCGGCCCTCGGCGAGTTCGACCACGTGGTCGCGATGGACTCGCTGATCCACTACACCGCCGCCGACGCGGTGCGCGCGGTGAGGGCGCTCGCGGCGCGCACGCACCGCTCGCTGCTGTTCACGTTCGCGCCGCGCACGCCCGCGCTCGCGGTGATGCACGCGGTGGGGCGCCTGATCCCGCACCGCGAGCACCGCGCGCCCGCGATCGAGCCGGTCGCGGAGACCGCGTTGAGACGCCTGCTCGGCGCGCAGGAGGACCTGCGCGCGTGGCAGGCCGTGCGCACGCGCCGCGTCGCGAGCGGCTTCTACACCTCGCAGGCGCTGGAGCTGACGCACCGGTGAGCCGCATCGGCGACAGCCTGGCCAACGGGTGGACGCGGCTCGGCCCGCGGATGCTGCCGTTCGCCGACGCGGCGACGCCCGAGCTGCCGCTGCCGCGGCTGCTGCGCCTGTCGCTGTTCCAGGTCTCGGTGGGCATGGCCGTGGTGCTGCTCAACGGCACGCTGAACCGCGTGATGATCGTCGAGCTGGGCGTCGCGACCTGGCTGGTGTCGCTGATGGTGTCGCTGCCGCTGGTGTTCGCGCCGCTGCGCGCGCTGGTCGGCCACCGCTCCGACGAGCACCGCTCGGCGCTCGGCTGGCGGCGCGTGCCGTTCCTGTGGTTCGGCACGCTGATGCAGTGGGGCGGGCTCGCGATCATGCCGTTCTCGCTGATCATCCTGTCCGGCGACACCCACGGCCCGGTCTGGGTCGGCCACGCGGCCGCCGCGCTCGCGTTCCTGATGGTGGGCGCGGGCCTGCACACCACGCAGACCGCCGGCCTCGCGCTCGCGACCGATCTCGCGCCCGCGGCGGCGCGCCCGCGGGTGGTGGCGCTGCTCTACGTGATGCTGCTCGTCGGCATGGCCGGCAGCGCGCTGGTGTTCGGCGCGCTGCTCGACGACTTCTCCCAGGTGCGGCTCATCCAGGTGGTGCAGGGCGCCGCGGTCGTGACCTTCGCGCTGAACATCGCGGCGCTGTGGAAGCAGGAGCCGCGCGACGCGCGCTACACGCGCCGCGAGCAGGACCGCCCGGGCTTCCGTGCGTCGTGGCGCGCGCTGATGCGCGAGAACCGCTCCGCGCGGCTGCTGGTCGCGGTCGGGCTGGGCACCGCCGGCTTCAGCATGCAGGACATCCTGCTCGAGCCGTACGGCGGCGAGATCCTGCGCCTGTCGGTGAGCGCGACCACCGAGCTCACCGCGCTGCTCGCGACCGGCACCCTCGCCGCGTTCGCGGTGGCCGCGCGCCGGCTGTCGCGCGGCGGCGATCCGCACCGCATCGCCGGCGCGGGCGCGGTGGTCGGCATCGGCGCGTTCGCCGCGGTGATCTTCGCCGCGCCCACCGACTCCGCGGCGCTGTTCCGCGCCGGCACCACGCTGATCGGCTTCGGCGGCGGCCTGTTCGCCGTCGGCACGCTGACCGCCGCGATGGCGCTCGCCGAGGGCGGGCGCAGCGGCCTCGCGCTGGGCGCGTGGGGCGCGGTGCAGGCGTCGGCCGCCGGCGTCGCGATCGCGCTCGGCGGCGCGATCCGCGACGGCGTCGGCGCGCTCGCCGCGCACGGCGCGCTGGGCCCGGCGCTGACCGGCCCCGCGACCGGCTACGGCGCGGTCTATCACCTGGAGATCGTGCTGCTGTTCGCCACCCTGGCAGCCATCGGCCCGCTGGTGCGTCCCGCCGGCGAGCCGCGTCACTGGCAAGCGTCGCGCTTCGGTCTTGCCGAGTTCCCCGGCTGACGCGCGCATCCAAACCCCGAGAGAGGAGGGTCCTGACCATGCAAATCGGCGACATCACGGGCTACATCGACGTGGCCCAGCTCGTGCTCTACGCGTTCTGGATCTTCTTCTTCGGGCTGATCCTGTACCTGCAGCGCGAGAGCAAGCGCGAGGGCTTCCCGATGCAGGCCGACCCGGCCGATCGCTTCGAGGGGCCCGGGCCGGTGCGCGGCGTGCTGCGCATGCCGGAGCCGAAGACCTTCCGCCTGCACGACGGCAGCGAGAAGACGGTGCCGGGGCCGGAGAACGATTCCCGCGTGCTGAAGGCCGAGACCTGCGCCGGCTTCCCCGGCGCGCCGCTGCGCCCGGTGGGCGATCCGATGCAGGCCGAGCTCGGGCCCGGCGCGTACGCGCTGCGCGCCGACGAGCCGGACCTGACGATCGAGGGCGAACCCAAGATCGTGCCGCTGCGCGCGGCCGACGGCTTCGAGCTCGAGTCGCGCGACCCCGATCCCCGCGGCATGCCGGTGGTGGCCGCCGACCGCAAGGTGGCCGGCACCGTGCGCGAGGTGTGGGTGGACCGCATGGAGGTCATGGTGCGCTACCTCGAGGTCGAGGTGGGCGCAGGCGCCGACGAGGGCGCGGCGGCGCGCACCGTGCTGCTGCCGATCACCTTCTGCAAGGTCGACCGCAAGCTCGGGCAGGTGAAGGTGCGCGCGCTGATGGCGGATCAGTTCGGCGGCGTGCCGGCGCTCGCGAACCCGGACCGCATCACGCTGCTGGAGGAGGAGAAGGTCACGGCGTACTACGGCGCCGGCACGCTGTACGCGACCCCGGCGCGCGCGGAGCCGTGGCTGTGAGCCGCGACGAGTACGACGCCGAGCCCGTCCCCGGGCTGCCGGAGCGCCTGCCGGCCGGCGAGCGCATGCTGTGGCAGGGCGCGCCCGCGTGGTGGCCGCTCGCGCGCGGCGCGTTCCACGTGCGCGCGGTGGGCGCGTACTTCGCGCTGCTCGCGGCGTGGCGCGTCGCGTCGGTGCACGCCGACGGCGGCGACCTCGCGGCGGCCGCGACGGCCGGCGCGCTGCCGCTCGCGCTGGCGGTGCCGGCGCTCGGCATCCTGTGCCTGATCGCGTGGCTGATGGCGCGCGCGACGCGCTACACGATCACCGACCGCCGCGTGGTCATGCGCTTCGGCGTCGCGCTGCCGATGGCCGTCAACGTGCCGTTCAGCGTGATCGAGTCGGCGAGCCTGAAGCGGCTGCGCGACGGCAGCGGCGACGTCGCGCTGTGCCCGGACCGCACCCAGCGCCCGTCGTACCTGCTGCTGTGGCCGAACGCGCGTCCGTGGCGCTTCGCCCGCGTCGAGCCCAGCCTGCGCGCGGTGCCGGACGCCGCGGCGGTCGCCGAGCGGCTCGCCGGCGCGCTCGCGGCCTTCCACGCCGACGCGCGGCACCCGGCGCACGCGCCGGGCGCCGACGTCGCCCCGATGCGCCCCGCGGCGAAGCCGGCGCGCGAGCCCGCGCCGCGCTCCGCGCGTCCGCTCGCCGCAGCGTCCTGACGCGCGCGCCATGGCACACCATCATCACCACGCCCAGCTCCCGCGCGCCGCCCTGGTCGGCGCCGGGGTGCTGATCGCGTTCACGATCGTCGCCGCCGCGTTCGGCCGCCTGACCGGCGCCGGCGTGACCGAGATGCCTGACGGGCGCGCGATCCAGGTCCGCGCGCTGGACTTCCGCGACACCGCGGACGGCGGCGTCGCGGTGCGCGACCACGCGAGCGGCGAGGCCGTCGCGCGCATCGCGCCGGGCCACCAGGGCTTCGTGCGCGGCGTGCTGCGCGGCTTCGCGCGCGCGCGCCGGCTCGCCGGCGTCGATGACGCGCCGCCGTTCGTGCTCACCCGCTGGGCCGACGGGCGGCTGTCGCTGCACGACCCGCAGACCGGGCACCTGGTCGCGCTCGAGGCGTTCGGCCTCGACAACGCCGCCGCCTTCGCGCGCCTGATGCCGCCGCTCGCGGCGGACGCCGCACACGACACGGGTGGCCGCGCGAACGGCCACGTGACACGCAAGGAACCGGCCCCGGGCCGTGGAGGAGATCATGAGCACCACAACGGCTGACCCCCGCCTGGAGCAGGCCGCCGCCGCGGCGTTGAACGAGACCACCAGCGCCGCGAAGGAGAACACGCTGCTCGCGCCGCGCTTCTACACCACCGACTTCGACGCGATGGACCGCATCGACGTGTCCCCGGTGCAGGCCGAGTGGGACGGGCTGATCGAGGAGCTGCGCCGCGACGAGAACAAGGATCACTTCACCCGCACCGAGGCCTTCAAGGCGGACATCAACGCGCTGCCGCCGGCGCTGCGCAAGGAGTTCCTGGATTTCCTGGTGAGCTCGGTGACCGCCGAGTTCTCCGGCTGCGTGCTGTACGCGGACATCAAGAAGCGGGTCAGCAACCCGGCCGTGAAGGAGGTCATGGGGCTGATGGCGCGCGACGAGTCGCGCCACGCGGGCTTCATCAACCACGCGCTGAAGGACTTCGGCCTCGGCGTGGACCTCGGCTTCCTGAAGCGCGAGAAGAAGTACACCTTCTTCAAGCCCAAGTACATCTTCTACGCGACCTACCTGTCGGAGAAGATCGGCTACGCGCGCTACATCTCGATCTACCGCCAGCTCGAGCGCCACCCCGAGCACCGCTTCCACCCGATCTTCAAGTGGTTCCAGGAGTGGTGCAACGACGAGTTCCGCCACGGCGAGGTGTTCGCGCTGCTGATGCGCGCGAACCCGCACCTGCTGCGCGGCCACAACCGGCTCTGGATCCGGTTCTTCCTGCTCGCGGTGTACGCGACCATGTACGTGCGCGACCACGCGCGCCCGGCGTTCCACCACGCGCTCGGCCTCGATCCCACCGCGTACGACTACCAGGTGTTCTCGATCACGTCGGAGTGCACGCGCCAGGTGTTCCCGTTCACGCTGGACATCGACAACCCGGTGTTCCGCAACGGCCTCGAGCGGCTTCGCCGCATCGCCGTCGCGAGCGCCGACGCGAAGCGGCGCGGCGGGATCGCGGGCCTCGCGAAGCGCGCGGTGCTCGGCATCGCGGGCGCGGCCACGTTCGCGCGGCTGTACGTGCTGCCGACGCGCTCGAACGCGATCCCGGAAACCGTGCGCACGGTTCCGGCCTGGTAGCGCCGCAGGGCCGGGCGCGAGGAGCCGCACGATGGCCGAGCTGGTGTGGCCGGCGCTGTTCGCGCTGTTCCTGTGGTGGGCCGGCACCGGCCTCGTGCTGTATCTCGACGGGCTCGCGCGGCGCACCCACCGCTGGACCCTGCTCGCCGCCGCGGGCGTCGCGCTCGCGGCGCTGCACGGCCTC
The DNA here is from genome assembly GCA_965365655.1 of uncultured Gammaproteobacteria bacterium. Taxonomy (GTDB): domain Bacteria; phylum Pseudomonadota; class Gammaproteobacteria; order HK1; family HK1; genus JBFHNV01. The sequence goes on from CBDUCN010000057.1 coordinate 11,783, forward strand.
GCCGCGAGCAGCGCGAGCGCGACGCCCGCGGGCGCGTACCTGGCCTTCGCGTGCGCGGTCGCGATCTTCGGCGCGCTGGAGCTCGCCTACTACCTGGGCTTCGTGACCGGCGTGCACCGCACGCCGTGCCCGCCGGGCTGCTCGCCGTGGCGGCGCTTCGCGCTGGCGCTGGGTGCGAGCGTCTACCACGAGCTGTCGCTGGTGGCCGGCGCGTGCGTGGTGCTCGCGGCGACCGCGCAGGGCGAGAACGCGGTGGGGCTGCACACCTACCTCGTGCTCTGGCTGATGCGCTGGAGCGCGAAGCTGAACCTGTTCCTCGGGGTGTCGAACTTCCACCAGGAGTGGCTGCCGGCGCACCTGCGCTACGTGGTCAGCTACATCCCGAAGCGGCGCATGAACCTGCTGTTCCCGGTGTCGGTGAGCGCCGCGACCGCGCTCGCCGCGCTGCTGGTCGCCGGCGCGCTGTCGCCGCACGCGGGCGAGTTCCAGCGCGCCGGCCACGCGCTGGTCGCGACGCTGCTGGTGCTGGCCGTCGTCGAGCACTGGTTCCTCGTGCTGCCGCTGCCCGACGACGCGCTGTGGCGCTGGGCGATCCGCTCGGGCTCGGAGCCGCGGCGGGTGCCGCCCGCGGGCACCGGCGCGCTGCTGGAGGCCGGCGGCGCGCGCATCGGCGCACCGGTGAGCACGAGCCGTTCCGACTGAGGGTGCGCCGCGGCGCCGCACCCGGAATCTTCCGGAGGAGGACGCGATGAACTACGAGAAATTCTTCCACGACCGCCTGTCCGAGCTGTCACGGGAGGGCCGCTACCGGGTGTTCGCGGACCTGGAGCGTCACCGCGGCGACTTCCCGCACGCGACCCACCACACGGGCGACGCGCGCAACGAGGTCACGGTGTGGTGCTCGAACGACTACCTCGGGATGGGACAGCACCCGTCGGTGATCGCGGCGATGCACGAGGCGCTGGACGCGTGCGGCGCCGGCGCCGGGGGCACGCGCAACATCTCCGGCACCAACCACTACCACGTGCTGCTCGAGCGCGAGCTCGCGGACCTGCACGCGAAGCCCGCTGCGCTGCTGTTCACGTCCGGCTACGTGTCGAACTGGGCCGCGCTGGGCACGCTCGCGTCGCAGATGCCGGGCTGCGTCGTGTTCTCCGACAGCCTGAACCACGCGTCGATGATCGAGGGCATCCGCCACAGCCGGGCGCGCAAGGTGATCTTCCGCCACAACGACCCCGAGGACCTCGATCGCCTGCTGTCGGAGGTGGACCCGTCGCTGCCGAAGCTGGTCGCGTTCGAGTCCGTGTACTCGATGGACGGCGACATCGCGCCGATCGCGGAGCTGTGCGACGTCGCCGACGCGCACGGCGCGATGACGTACCTCGACGAGGTGCACGCGGTGGGGCTGTACGGCCCGCGCGGCGGCGGCATCTCGGAGCGCGAGCGCGTCGCGCACCGCGTGACGGTGATCGAGGGCACGCTGGGCAAGGCCTTCGGGGTGCTCGGCGGCTACATCGCGGCCAGCGAGGCGTTGTGCGACTTCGTGCGCAGCCACGCGTCGGGCTTCATCTTCACCACCGCGCTGCCGCCGGCGGTGGCCGCCGGCGCGCGCGCCGGGGTGCGCCACCTGAAGGCCAGCAACGCCGAGCGCGTGCGCCAGCGCGAGCAGGTCGCGAAGGTGCGCCGCGGCCTCGACGTGCTGGGCATCCCGCACCTCGACAACCCGAGCCACATCGTGCCGGTGATGGTCGGCGACGCGCGCCTGTGCAAGCAGATGAGCGATCGCCTGCTCGGCGACTACGGCATCTACGTGCAGCCGATCAACTACCCGACGGTGCCGCGCGGCACCGAGCGCCTGCGCATCACGCCGTCGCCGCTGCACTCGGACCAGGACATCTCGCACCTGCTCGGCGCGCTGTCCGAGGTGTGGGCGCTGTCCGGGCTGCGCAGCGCCGCCTGAGCCCGCGCGTGCGACCCTGCGATCGCGACGGCGACGCACGTGCGCGGCACACCAGCCCCGCGATGCCGGGCGCGCGCCGGCGAGCCCCCACGCATGAGTGACAGGGCCGCGGACGCCGACGACGGCGCCCGCCCGTGCGTCGCGACGCGCGCGGCGCCGGCGCCGCGCGCGTGCACCCCGGCGGGCGCTGTAACCTCCGCTGCCCCGGCCCCGCGGCCGCGACCCAGGCGACGCCCCCCGATGCCCGTGCACTACCCGTTCTCGGCCATCGTCGGCCAGGACGAGATGAAGCTCGCGCTGCTCGTCGCGGCGGTGGATCCCAGCGTCGGCGGCGTGCTGGTGTTCGGCGATCGCGGCACCGGCAAGTCCACCGCGGTGCGCGCGCTGGCCGCGCTGCTGCCGCGGATGCGCGCGGTGACCGGCTGCCCGTACTCCTGCGCTCCGGACGCGGCCGCGGGGTTGTGCGCCGCGTGCCGCGCGGCCGACGGCGAGCCGCCGAGCCGGCTGGTGCCGGTGCCGGTGGTGGACCTGCCGCTGGGCGCGACCGAGGACCGCGTCGTCGGTGCGCTGGATCTCGAGCGCGCGCTGGCCGACGGCGTGAAGGCCTTCGAGCCCGGCCTGCTCGCGCGCGCGCACCGCGGCTTCCTGTACATCGACGAGGTGAACCTGCTCGAGGACCACCTGGTGGACGCGCTGCTGGACGTCGCGGCGTCCGGCGAGAACGTCGTCGAGCGCGAGGGGCTGAGCGTGCGCCACCCGGCGCGCTTCGTGCTCGTCGGCAGCGGCAATCCGGAGGAGGGCGAGCTGCGCCCGCAGCTGCTCGACCGCTTCGGCCTGTCGGTGGACGTGCAGACCCCGGAGGACCTGGCCACGCGCGTCGAGGTCGTGCGCCGCCGCGACGCGTTCGAGCGCGACCGCGAGGGCTTCGTGGCGACCTGGAAGCGGCGCGACGCGCGCATCCGGCGCCGGATCGTCGACGCGCGCGAGCGCCTCGCCGAGGTGTCGCTGCCGGACGCCGCGGTGGAGCGCGCGGCCGCGCTGTGCATGCGCCTCGGCACCGACGGCCTGCGCGGCGAGCTCACGCTGGTGCGCGCAGCGCGCGCGCTCGCGGCCCTGGACGGCGACGCCGCGGTGGACGACGCGCATCTCAGGCGCATCGCGCCGCCGGCGCTTCGCCACCGGCTGCGCCGCAACCCGCTGGACGACGCCGGCTCCGGCGTGCGCGTCGAGCGCGCGATCGAGGAGACCTTCGCGGCGTGAGCGCCGCGGACGGCGGCGGGCGACGACGGCCGCTGCGCGCGAGCCGGCCGGCGCCGGGTGCCCGCAGCGCCGATCTCGCGGCGGCCGCGCCATGAGCGGGCCGCACGCACCGGGTACCGCCAACGGCCCCCCCGGGTCCCCGGTCGGCGTCGAGCCGTCCGATCCGCCGATGCGGGACGGCGAGACCGCGCACCTCGCCGTGCATCTCGCGGTTCAGGCCGCGGCGCTGCTCGCGGTGGACCCGTTCGCGCTCGGTGGCGTGCGGCTGCGCGCCGCGCCCGGCCCGGCGCGCGACGCGTGGCTCGCGCTGCTCGCCGAGCTGCTGCCGCCCGGTACGCCGCAGCGGCGCGTGCCGCTGGGTGCCGGCGACGCGCGCCTGCTCGGCGGACTGGACCTCGCCGCGACGCTGCGCGCCGGTCGCCCGGTCGAGGAGCGCGGCCTGCTGGCCGCGGCCGACGGCGGCGTGCTGGTGCTCGCGATGGCGGAGCGCATCGCGCCGATGGCCGCGGCGCGCGTGACCGCGATGCTGGACAGCGGCGAGGTGCGCCTGGAGCGCGACGGCCTCGCGCGGCGAAGCGCCGCGCGCGCGGGCGTCGTCGCGCTGGACGAGGGGATCGACGACGAGGCGCCGCCGGGCGCGCTGCTCGAGCGGCTCGCGCTGCACCTGGATCTCACCGACGTGCGTGCCGCGCCCGCGGCCGGCGGCTGCTGGCCGGCGGCCGCGTCGAGCGCGGGCGTCGCGGCGGCCCGCGAGCGCGTCGCGCACGTGAGCGCCGCCGACGGCGTGCTGGAGGCGGTGTGCGCGACCGCGATGGCGCTCGGCGTGCATTCGCTGCGCGCGTCGTCGCTCGCGCTTCGCGCGGCCCGGATCGCGGCGGCGCTGGCCGGCCGCGTGCAGGTGGACGAGGAGGACGTGGCGCTCGCCGCGTGCCTGGTGCTCGCGCCGCGCGCGACGGTGCTGCCGGCGCCGCCGGCCGACGAGGACGCGCCGGCGGACGAGCCCGAGGCGCACGAGCGCACGCCGGAGGCCGACGCGCGCGATGCCGGCGAGTCCGGCGACGGCGAGCAGCAGGCGCCGTCGGGGCCGATGTCGGAACGCGTGCTGGACGCGGCCCGCGCGGCGATCCCGCCGGCGCTGCTCGCACGCCTGCGGGTCGCCGCCGAGCGTGCCGCGCGCACCGCGTCGCGGGGCCGGGCCGGCGCGCCGGCACGCGGCGCCGCGCACGGCCGGCCCGCCGGCGTGCGCGCGGGCGCGCCGCGCGGTGCGCGCCTGGACGTCGTGGAGACGCTGCGCGCCGCCGCGCCGTGGCAGGCGCTGCGCCGTCCCGGGGCGCCGGCCGGCGCCGGCGCGCGCCGCGTGGTCGTGCGCCCGGAGGACTTCCGCGTCACGCGCTTCAAGCAGCGGTCCGCGACGACCACCGTGTTCGCGGTGGACGCGTCCGGATCGCAGGCGATGCACCGCCTCGCAGAGACCAAGGGCGCGGTGGAGCTGCTGCTCGCGGACTGCTACGTGCGCCGCGACCGCGTCGCGCTGGTCGCGTTCCGCGGCGCCGGCGCGGAGCTGCTGCTGCCGCCGACCCGCTCGCTCGCGCGCGCGCGGCGCAGCCTCGCCGGCCTGCCGGGCGGCGGCGGCACGCCGCTGGCCGCCGGGATCGACGCCGCGCTGCGGGTCGCCGACGCGGCGCGCCGGCGCGGCGAGACGCCCACCGTGGTGCTGCTCACCGACGGCCGCGGCAACGTCGCGCGCGACGGCAGCCCGGGCCGCGAGCGCGCCGCGGCCGAGGCGCTGGACGCGGCGCGGTCGCTGCGCGCCGAGGGCGTGCGCGCGCTGCTGCTGGACACCGCGCGCCGGCCGTCGGACGCCGCGCGCGCGCTCGCCGACGCGCTGGGCGCGCTGTACGTGCCGCTGCCGCACGCCGACGCGGCGACGATCTCCGGCGCGGTGCGCGCGGTCGCGCCGGCGGCGGCGCGCGGCGCGGCGTGAGCGCGCTCGCGGCAGCGGTGTCCCGCCCGTCGCGCCTGGACTTCGAGCGCGACGGCGCGCACTGGCCGCACCGCGGGCACAGCCGCTTCGTCGACGCGGGCGGCCTGCGCTGGCACGTGCAGATCATGGGCGACGGCCCGGCGGTGGTGCTGCTGCACGGCGCCGGCGCCGCGAGCCACTCCTGGCGCGGCGTCGCGCCGCTGCTCGCCGCGCGCTTCACGGTGATCGCGCCGGACCTGCCGGGGCACGGCTTCAGCACGCCGGCGCCGGACGCGCGGCTGTCGCTGCCGGGGATGGCCGGCGGCGTGCGCGCGCTGCTCGGTGCGCTGGACGTCGCGCCGGCGCTGCTGGTCGGGCACTCCGCGGGCGCCGCGGTCGCGGCGCGCCTGTGCCTGGACGGCGCCGTCGCGCCGCACGCGCTGGTCAGCGTGAACGGCGCGCTGATGCCGTTCCGCGGGATCGCCGGGCACCTGTTCGCACCGGCCGCCCGGCTGCTGTCGCGCGGCTCGCTGGTGCCGCGGCTGGTCGCGCGCGCGGCGGCGGCGCCGGGCGCGGTGGAGCGGCTGATCCGCGACACCGGGTCCACGCTGGACGCGGAGGGCGTGCGCCTCTACCGCGTGCTGGTGCGCAACCCGGGCCACGTCGCCGCGACGCTGACGATGATGGCGCGCTGGGACCTCGACGCGCTCGCGCGCGACCTGCCCCGGCTCGACGTGCCGCTGACGCTGGTCGTCGGCGCGCGCGATCGCACCGTGCCGCCGGCCGACGCGCAGCGCGTACGCGCGCTGCTGCCGGACGCGGAGATCGTGCGGCTCGACGGGCTCGGCCACCTCGCGCACGAGGAGCGCCCCGGCGAGGTCGTGGAGATCGTCGCGAGGGCCGCGCGCCGCGCGCCGTGACGCGCGGCCATCGGCGCGTGGCGCCGTGCGGCCCGGGCGCCCGTCCGGCCCGGGCAGTCACCGGGGACGCGGAGCGCGTGCCGCTGCGCCGAGGGGGCCCGGCCGTCGGCGCGTCGCCGGGCCTGCGCCGGCTCGCCGGCATGGCGAGCGCGTCCTCCCGCGGCGATGCGCCGCCCGCTTCGTGGCTGCCGGCGACGCGGCTCTGCCGGAGCTGGCTCCGGACCTCAGCACCGCGAAACGCCGGAGCGGGCGATCGCGGCGCCCGCCCGTCGACGCACGGACCCCGGGCTTCTACTCTTCGCGTCCCACGACGGAACCGGCCAGGCGGGCGACCCGATGCAACGCAACCTCGATCTCATCCGCGCGATCCTCCTCGACATCGAGGCCCGCGGGACGCCGACGGAGCTGATCGATCCGGCGGTCGACGGGTACAACGATCTCGAGCTCTCCTATCACGTGATGCTGATGGAGGACGCCGGCCTGATCCGCGCGATGGATCGCTCGGCGATCGGCATATTCCGCTGGTCCGCGGGCGGGCTCACGTGGCTCGGGCACGAGCTCGCGGAGTACGTGCGCGACGACGCGCTGTGGGAGGAGGCGAAGCGCGACGTGCTCGGCGCGGCGGCCGGCGGGCTGCCGTTCGACGTGCTGCGCGACCGGCTGCGCGAGCTGGTCACACGGCGCATGGACTGATCGGGTGAATCCTTCCCCGCGTCCTGCCGGCAGCGCACGGTCCGGGTCTCGCGACGGCGCGCCGGAGATCCACGCGCTCTGAAAGCGCCGCGGCGCTGCGCGGCGGTCCGTGGCGCCGGCCCGGCTCAGTCCGCCCGCCCGCCGTCGCCCGGCGATGCCGGCGCCGGCTTCGGCCACAGCCGCATCAGCGGCGTGACGGCGGCGACCAGCACCGCGCCGGCGACGACGCCGGCGAGGCCGTTCAGGCCCATCTGTGCGAGCGTGCCCGCGACCCCCCCGATCGCGTCGGCCTGCGCGGTCACCCAGTGGTGCAGCGGCGCGACGCCGTGCACCAGGATGCCGCCGCCGACCAGGAACATCGCCGCGGTGCCGACCACCGACAGTGTCTTCATCAGCCACGGTGCAGCGCGCACGATCCCGCGTCCGATCGCGCGCACGGCCGCGCCGTCGCGCCGGCTGAGGTGCAGCCCGAGGTCGTCCAGCTTCACGATCGCCGCGACCAGCCCGTACACGCCCACCGTCATCAGCATCGCGATGCCGACCAGAACCGCGATGCGCGTGCCGAGCGCGGCGCCGCTCACGGTGCCGAGCGTGATCACGATGATCTCGGCGGACAGGATGAAGTCGGTGCGGATCGCGCCGCGGATCTTGTCGCGCTCGATCGTCCTCAGGTCCGCGTCCGGGTCGGCGAGCGCCCGCGCGAGCTCGGCGCGGTGCGCGTCGTCCTCGGCCGGGTCGTGCAGCAGCTTGTGCGCGATCTTCTCGAAGCCCTCGTAGCACAGGAACGCGCCGCCCAGCATCAGCAGCGGCAGCACCGCCCACGGCGCGAGCGCGCTGATCACCAGCGCCGCCGGCACCAGGATCGCCTTGTTCTTCAGCGAGCCCTTCGCGACCGCCCACACCACGGGCAGCTCGCGCTCGGCGCGCACGCCGGTGACCTGCTGTGCGTTCAGCGCGAGGTCGTCGCCGAGCACGCCCGCGGTCTTGCGCGCGGCGACCTTTGTGAGCACCGCGACGTCGTCGAGCACGGTCGCGATGTCGTCGATGAGGGCGAGCAGGCTGGCTGCGGCCATGCGGCCGGGCTCC
>CBDUCN010000058.1:0-19393 GCA_965365655.1 uncultured Gammaproteobacteria bacterium
GCACCCCGCCCAGCGACATGCGCACGAACTTGCGGTTGGTCGCGCGCGCGATGGAGCGCCCTAGCGAGGTCTTGCCGACGCCCGGAGGACCCACGAGGCAGAGGATCGGCCCCTTCAGCTTGCGCACGCGCTGCTGCACCGCGAGATACTCGACGATGCGCTCCTTGACCTTCTCCAGCCCGTAGTGGTCCTCCTCCAGCACCTTCTCCGCCTTCGGAAGGTCGTGGCGGATCTTCGTGCGCTTCTTCCACGGCACGCTGACCAGCCAGTCCACGTAGTTGCGCACCACCGTGGCCTCGGCCGACATCGGTGACATCATCTTCAGCTTGTTGAGCTCGGCGTGCGCCTTGTCCTTGGCCTCGGCAGACATGCCCGCCTCTTCGATCTTGCGGGTGAGCTCCTCGACCTCGTTGGGAGCCTCGTCCATGTCACCCAGCTCCTTCTGGATGGCCTTCATCTGCTCGTTGAGGTAGTACTCGCGCTGGCTCTTCTCCATCTGGCGCTTCACGCGCCCGCGGATGCGCTTCTCGACCTGCAGCAGGTCGATCTCCTCCTCGAGCTTGCCCACCAGGTGCTCGAGCCGCTCGCGTGCGTCCGCGATCTCCAGGATCACCTGCTTCTGGTCGATCTTCACCGCGAGGTGCGCGGCGATGGTGTCGGCCAGTCGGCCCGGATCGTCGATGCTGGACAGCGACGCCAGGATCTCCGGCGGCACCTTCTTGTTCAGCTTCACGTACTGCTCGAACTGCGTGAGCAACGAGCGCGTCATCACGTCGGCCTCGCGCTCGTCCAGCGGCTCGCCCTCGAGCACGGCCGCCTCGGCCTCGAACAGCGAGCCGACCTCGCCAAAGCGCTCGATGCGCGCGCGCTCGCCTCCCTCCACCAGCACCTTGACGGTGCCGTCGGGGAGCTTCAGGAGCTGCAGGATGCTGGAGATGGTTCCCACCTCGTACATGTCCTGCGGGCCCGGGTCGTCCTGCGCGGCGTCCTTCTGCGCGACGAGCAACACGCGCTTGTCGCTGGCCATCGCACGCTCCAGGGCCTCGATGGACTTCTCCCTGCCCACGAACAGGGGAATGACCATGTGCGGATAGACCACCACGTCGCGCAGAGGAAGTACTGGGATCATCATTTAATGTCCACCACTCGGTGCGGATTCCAGGGGTGGCGCATGAGGGCGGGCCCGTGCATGCGCCGGGCGGGCAGGAATCCGCGAGGAACCCCGCCTGTCGTAAGTTGGGGCGTACCGCGGCGCTTCAAGGTCGCGGCGCGGATGGCCTCAATCCGGGGCGACCCGCTGCTGCTTGTCGCCTTCGTAGATCGCGAGCGGCTCCGATTCTCCCTTGATGACCGACTCGTCAACCACGATCTTGGTCACACCTTCGGTGGACGGCAGGTCATACATGGTGTCGAGGAGCACCCCCTCGACGATGGAGCGCAGGCCGCGTGCACCCGTCTTGCGCTCGGTGGCCTTGCGCGCGACCGCCCGCAGGGCGTCCTCACGGAACTCCACGTCGCAGCCTTCCATCTCGAACAGCCGCTTGTACTGCTTCACGAGGGCGTTCTTGGGCTCGGTGAGGATCTTCACGAGCTGCGTCTCGTCCAGCTCGTCCAGCGTCGCCAGGATCGGGAGACGGCCGACGAACTCGGGGATCAGGCCGTACTGCACCAGGTCCTCGGGCTCGACGTCGCGCAGCACCTCGCCGACGCGCTTCGCGTTGTCCTTGCTCTTGACCTCCGCGCCGAAGCCGATGCCGCCCTGCTTCGACGAGCGCCGCTCGATGATCTTGGCCAGACCGTCGAACGCGCCGCCGCAGATGAACAGCACGTTGGCAGTATCCACCTGCAGGAACTCCTGCTGCGGATGCTTGCGCCCGCCCTGCGGGGGGACCGAGGCCACCGTGCCCTCGATGAGCTTCAGCAGCGCCTGCTGCACCCCCTCACCCGAGACGTCCCGGGTGATCGACGGGTTGTCGGACTTGCGCGAGATCTTGTCGATCTCGTCGATGTAGACGATGCCCGTCTGCGCCTTCTCGACGTCGTAGTCGCACTTCTGCAGCAGCTTCTGGATGATGTTCTCGACGTCCTCGCCGACGTAACCCGCCTCGGTCAGGGTGGTCGCGTCGGCGATCGTGAAGGGCACGTTCAGGAGGCGTGCCAGGGTCTCGGCGAGCAGCGTCTTGCCGCAGCCGGTGGGTCCGATGAGCAGCACGTTGCTCTTCGCGAGCTCGACCTCATCGACCTTGAGCCCCGACTCGAGGCGCTTGTAGTGGTTGTACACGGCAACCGCGAGCACCTTCTTGGCATGCTGCTGGCCCACCACGTAGTCGTCCAGGATGCGCTTGATCTCCTGTGGCGTCGGCAGCTTGCTGCCGGACCCGCTGCCGGACTTCTCCTGGATCTCCTCGCGGATGATGTCGTTGCACAGCTCCACGCACTCGTCGCAGATGAACACCGACGGGCCCGCAATGAGCTTGCGGACCTCGTGCTGGCTCTTGCCGCAGAAGGAGCAGTAGAGCAACCGGTCGCCGTCGCCGCTCTTTCCCTGCTTGTCGCCGGTCATCTGATGCCTACCTCGCGCGCGTTCAGTGTCTGGACCCGCCCCGTCCACTCGAACGGGATGCCGGTCATGGGCCGGTCAGGCCGGGGTCAGCACCCGGCGGTCCAGGACCTGGTCGATCAGTCCGTACTCTACGGCTTCCTGCCCACCCATGAAACGGTCGCGGTCGGTGTCCACCGCCACCCGCTCCACCGGCTGGCCGGTGTGCGCCGCCAGGATCTCGTTCAGGCGCTCCCGGGTGCGCAGGATCTCCTTCGCGTGGATGTCGATGTCGCTGGCCTGCCCCTGGAAGCCGCCGAGCGGCTGGTGGATCATGATCCTGGAGTTCGGGAGGCAGTAGCGTTTGCCCTTGGTGCCCCCTGCGAGCAGGAGCGCCCCCATGCTCGCCGCCTGCCCGACGCACATCGTGCTGATGTCGGGCTTGATGAACTGCATCGTGTCGTAGATCGCGAGTCCCGCGGTCACCAGCCCGCCGGGCGAGTTCACGTACAGGTGGATGTCCTTGTCGGGGTTCTCCGACTCGAGGAACAGCAGCTGGGCCACGATGACGTTGGCCACCTGGTCCTCCACCGGGCCGCACAGGAACACCACCCGTTCCTTGAGCAGGCGCGAGTAGATGTCGTAGGCGCGCTCGCCACGGGAGGATTGCTCCACCACCATGGGAACGAGGTTCAGCGCGTGGGTGTCGAGGGCACCGGTCATGTCATTTCCATATCGGTCTTGTCGGGCCGGACTTTAGCCGGCGTTGCGCGGCGCGCCCGCGGCGGCGCCGGTCCAGGCCAGGAGGTTATCCCAGGCCGCGGGCGGCTGCACGCCGGCCCGCCGCGGCACCGGACCGGGCTCGCGGGTCGCACCGCAAGTTATTGATTCTACTCCGTCCGTGGCCGGCCGCCCGGCTGGCCCCGCGCGCCGGCCTCAGGCACCCCCGCCCCCGGACACCAGTTCCTCGAAGGTGGTGTCCTCGTCGACCACCTGGGCCCGATCGAGCACCCAGTCCACGACCTGCTCCTCGAGCACCGTGGTCTCCACGTCCGAGAGGCGCTCGCGGCTGCCGTAGTACCAGTTCACGACCTCTTCCGGCTGCTCGTAGGTCGAGGCGATGGTCTCGATGCGCTGGCGCACCCGCTGCGGATCGGGCCGGATCTCGTGCTCCCGGATGACCTCGGAGAGCACCAGTCCCAGGCTCACGCGCAGGCGCGCCTCCTCCTCGAACATCGCGGTCTCCAGGCCGGCCTGCTCGGGGTCCACCCCCGAGTGGCTCAGCTCCAGCTTGCGCCGTTCCAGCGCGCGCCGGGCCTCTTCCTCCACCAGCGCCGCCGGCAGCTGGATGTCCTGCCCCTCGAGCAGCGCATCCATCGTGCGCTGCTTGGTGACGTTGCGCAGGACCTGGTCCAGCTCGCGCTGCATGTTGGCCCGCACCTCCCGGCGCAGTGCGTCGGCACCGCCGTCCGTGATCCCGAAACCGGCGGCGAAGGCGTCGTCCACCTCGGGCAGCGAAGGCTCCTCCACCTTCTTCACCGTGACCTCGAAGCGCACCGGCTTCCCGGCCAGCTCCTCGGCGTGGTAAGCGTCGGGGAACGCGAGCTCCAGCGTGCGCGTCTCTCCGGCAGCAGCGCCCACCAGGCCGTCCTCGAACCCCGGGATCATCCGCCCGGCGTCCAGCTCCAGCGGGAAGTCCTCGCCGCTGGCGTTCTCCAGGGGCGCACCGTCCATGAAGCCCTTGAAGTCCACGGTCACGCGGTCGCTGGCCGTGGCCGCGCGCTCGACCTCGGTCCAGGTCCGGCGCTGGCGGCGCAGCGTGTCGATCATGCGCTCGATGTCGGACTCGGCCACGCTGGCGCGGGGGCGACGGATGGTCAACGACTCCAGGGGCGGCAGCTCGACCTCGGGGTACACGTCGAAGGTGGCTACGTAGGCCACCCCGTCCCCCGACCCGCCCGCGTCCGGCTCGATCGTGGGGCTCCCCGCCGGGCGCAGCTTCTCCTGCACCAGCGCGTCGTAGAAGCTGGACTGGACCAGCTCGCCCACCACCTCGTCGCGGACCTGGCGCCCGTAGCGCTGCTGGATCACCTTCATCGGCACCTTGCCCGGCCTGAACCCCGGGATCCGCACCTGGCGCGACAGGTCCTGGAGCCTCCGCTGCACCTCCGTCGTGACCCGATCCTCAGGCACCTGCACGCGCATGCGGCGCTCGAGCCCGGCGGCACTCTCAACGGAAACGTCCATGAAAACCTCTGATTCTCTATGCTGCTGTGGGGGCGCGGAGGCGCCGGAGGCGGCCGCGGAACGCGGATCATCCCTGATGCGGCGGCCGTGTCCAGCCCCGTATGCCCGCAGCCTGCGCGGGCGGGCGGCAGGCGACGCGGCGCACGCCGACCCGGCGGCGCGCTCCGGGCCGGTCCTGGCCACGGCCGCGGCGGCCCGCCGGGTGGTGCGAAAGGCGGGACTCGAACCCGCACGGGGAGCCCCCACTGGCACCTAAAGCCAGCGCGTCTACCAATTCCGCCACTTTCGCACTGGCATCCCCCGCGAGGTCTCATTATAACTGTGCCCGGCAGGCGGCATCCCCGGTTCCCGCCCGGCCGGGCGCTTAAAGCCGCCACCCGGATTCGCCGATAGGGCTTGTCGAATACGCTGCGGCACGCCAATCACTTGATTCCCCTCCCGGAAAAGATCGGCAAGTACCACGTCGTGGGCCTCGCGGGCCACGGCAACATGGGCACGGTGTTCGTCGGTCACGACCCGTTCACCGACCGCGACGTCGCGATCAAGATCTGCGCCATCCCGACCCGGGGCGACGACAGCTCGGCGCGCACCGCGCGCAAGCTGTTCTTCAACGAGGCGCACACCGCCGGGGTGCTGGAGCACCCCAACATCCTGAGCGTGCTCGACGCCGGCGAGGAGGCGGGCCAGCCGTACATCGTCATGGAGTACGTGCACGGGGGCGCGACGCTCGCGCCGCACTGCGTGCCCGAGGGCCTGCTGCCGGTGGAGCGGGTGGCGGAGTACGTCGCGCGCTGCGCCGCGGCGCTCGACTACGCCCACCGCCGGGGCGTGGTCCACCGCGACATCAAGCCCAGCAACATCATGCTCACGCCCGCGGGGGAGGTGAAGATCGGCGACTTCGGCATCGCCCAGCGCACCCTGGACGACACCACCCACGTGATGGGCATGATGGGCTCGCCGCGCTACATGTCGCCGGAGCAGACCATGGAACGCGCGCTCAGCGGGCAGACCGACATCTACTCGCTGGGCGTGGTGATGTACGAGCTGCTCACCGGTCGCCCGCCGTTCACCTCCACCAACCTGCCGGTGCTGTTCAAGCAGATCACCACCGACCCCGTGCCGCCGCTCGAGGACGTGCGCCCGGGGCTCCCGCCCGCGCTGGACAGCATCGTGCAGTGCGCGCTCGAGAAGGAGCTGCCGTACCGGTACCAGAGCGGCGCGGAGCTGGCCGCGGACCTGGCCGCCGTGTTCACCGACCTGCGCGCGGACACCGGCGAGGGCATCACCGAGGAGCGGCGCTTCGACATCCTGCGCGAGCTCAGCTTCTTCAACGAGTTCGCGGACAGCGAGCTGGTGGAGGTGATCCACGCCGCGCGCTGGACCGGGGTCACCGCCGGCCACCGCTGCGAGCTGCCGGCCCGCGAGCATTCGTACGTCGTGGTGGTCAGCGGCGACGCCGAGATCGTCGGCGGCGACCGCGTGCTGGCGACCCTCGCGCCGGGGGACGCGTTCGGCGCCGGGCGCGGCAGCGGCGAGACGGTACGGCTGCGGGCGCGCAACGACACGACCCTGCTGGTCGTGTCGCCGGCACGGCTGGAGCGCACGTCCGACGCCTGCCAGCTGCGCTTCAACCGGGTGCTGCTGCAGGGCCTGGTGCAGCGACTGTCGATGGCCGCCGGCCTGGTCGGCGGCAGCGACGACGGGGGCCGCGATGCAGACTGATCCCTGCGGCCGGCCCGCGCCCGCCGACCCCGGACGCGAAGCGCGCCTGCAGCACATCCGGCGCGGCGCCCGTGCGCTCGCCGCCGGCACGCTGGACCCGGTGCAGGCGCGGCGCACCGCCGCCGAGATCGAACGCCTGGCCGCGGAGCTGCTGGAACGCGAGGACGCCGGCGCAGCGGAGCCGCGGCTGTCGGTGCTCAGCGCGCGCGAGCGCGAGGTGCTGATCGCGCTCGCGTCCGGGCGCTCGGTGCAGGAGGTCGCCTTCCGCTTCCAGCGCAGCCCGAAGACCATCAACAACCAGCGCACGAGCGTGCTGCGCAAGCTGGGGCTGCGCAATACTGCGGAGCTGACGCTGTTCGCCATCCGCAGCGGACTGCTGGCCGCCTGAGCCGCCCCGCCTCCCCCGCGGGCACGCCTGCAGCCGACGTGCCCCGCCGCCAGGGCGCTCCCGCCGCGCATGGGTGGAATTCCCATTCAGCCGCGCCGCCGGCCGCCGACATCCCTTGCAGGCCCCCTCGGAAGAGGATCATGCTGCACCTGCCGGCACTGCTCTGGGATTCCGCCCTGCCCGCATACGGGCACGGTGGCTGCGACACGCGCCCGCGGGTGCTGATCGTCGAATCACGTCACGCGCTGCGCAGCCAGATGGGGCTCGCGCTGCGCCGCGCGGGGCTCGACGTGGACTTCGCCGCCGACGACGCCGAGGCGCGCGCCCGCGCGCACGGCGCGCGCTACGCGGCCGCGGTGCTCGACGTCGACCTCGCGCGACCCGACGGTCTCGCGCTGTGCCGGGAGCTGGCCCGCGATGCGCGCGTACCGGTCGTCGCCGCGTGTGCGACGGCGACGCTCACCGGGCGTCTGCGCGCGCGCCTCGCCGGTGCACGCGCCTGTCTGGTGCGGCCGATGGATCTCGAGGACTTCGTGCACACCGTGTGGGCGCTCGCCGGCGGTACGTCCGCACCGCTTCAGGGCCTGCCGCGAAGCGTCTGACGCGCCGCTGCGCGCACCACCTCGGCGCACGGCGCCCTCCCCTTCAGCCCCCGCGCGCATCAGTCTGGTGCGCGCGCTGCGGGCAATGCACCGGGATCATTCGCTAACTCCCTGAACTGCCACGGGTCGCCAGCTTTGGCACCCATGTTGCAGTGCCACGAGCGGACGATCCTGAGCGGCTCGCCGACGACCGGCGGCCCCGGAATCGCGATCGCGTGTCCGCACGTGCGGGCCGTTCACATTCGAACAGGGAGATCCGAGGTAATGAAGCTTCGCTGGCATGAACTGATGAATCGCGCCCGCACGCCGGCGCGCGCCGCGCGCGGCGTGGCTGCCGCCGTCACGCTTTCCGCAGCCGCGGTGAGCGTTCCCGCCCACGCGCAGGACACGATCAAGGTCGGCGTCCTGCACAGTCTGAGCGGCACGATGGCCATCAGCGAGACGACGCTGAAGGACACGGTGCTGATGCTCATCGAGGAGCAGAACAAGAAGGGCGGAGTGCTCGGCAAGAAGCTCGAGCCCGTGGTCGTGGACCCGGCATCCAACTGGCCGCTGTTCGCCGAGAAGGCCCGCGAGCTGATCGAGGTCGAGAAGGTCTCGGTGGTGTTCGGCTGCTGGACCTCGGTGTCGCGCAAGTCCGTGCTGCCGGTGTTCGAGGAGCTGAACGGCCTGCTGTTCTATCCCGTTCAGTACGAGGGCGAGGAATCCTCGAAGAACGTGTTCTACACCGGTGCCGCGCCCAACCAGCAGGCCATCCCCGCGGTGGACTACCTGATGAGCCCCGAGGGCGGCAACGTGAAGCGCTGGGTGCTCGCGGGCACCGACTACGTGTACCCGCGCACCACCAACAAGATCCTCGAGAACTACCTGAAGGCCAAGGGCGTGGCCGCTTCGGACATCATGATCAACTACACGCCTTTCGGTCATTCCGACTGGCAGACGATCGTGTCGGACATCAAGAAGTTCGGCAGCCAGGGCAAGAAGACGGCCGTGGTGTCCACCATCAACGGCGACGCCAACGTGCCGTTCTACAAGGAGCTGGGCAACCAGGGGGTGTCCGCTGAGGACATCCCGGTGGTCGCGTTCTCGGTCGGCGAGGAGGAGCTGTCCGGCATCGACACCGGCCCGCTGGTCGGCCATCTCGCGGCGTGGAACTACTTCATGAGCGTGGACAACCCGGTCAACGCCGAGTTCATCGAGTCGTGGAAGGGCTTCATCAAGGACCCCAAGCGCGTCACCAACGACCCGATGGAGGCGCACTACATCGGATTCAACATGTGGGTGAAGGCGGTCGAGAAGGCGGGCACCACCGACGTGGACGCGGTGCGCAGCGCGATGTACGGCATCACGGTGCCGAACCTCACGGGCGGCATGGCCACCATGTTCACCAACCACCACCTGTCCAAGCCGGTCCTGATCGGCGAGATCCGCGACGACGGACAGTTCGACGTGGTGTGGCAGACCCCCGGCACCGTGATCGGCGATGCATGGACCGACTTCCTGCCCGAGAGCAAGGTCATCGTCGCCGACTGGATGCCGCCGGTGAGCTGCGGCAACTTCAACGTCAAGACCGCCACCTGCTCCGGCCAGAACTACTGACCTCGGCAGCCACATGCCGGGCCGGCCTTCGCGCCGGCCCGGCCTTCGTCACGCCCGGCGCACCACGCGCCGGGCGTCCCCACGCCGCCGGCGACGGGGGGCGCGTCAGGCCCGCCGTCCGTAGCGCCCGCGCGCAGCGTGCGGGCGCCGGCGGTCCGCTGCAACACGAGCCATACCGTCCATGATGGGCAAGCCGTTCCCGTTCCGTCGCGCGCTCGTGAGCCTGCTGCTCGCCGCGCTGACGCTCGCCGCGCCGGGCGCGCGCGCCGACTTCGACAGCGCACTGGCGGACTTCGCGGGGCGCGACTTCGCGGCCCGCCTCGCCGCCATCGGCACGATCCAGGCGAGCGGTCACCCGCAGGCGCTGGCGACGCTGGAAGCGGCGCTGGAAGACAACCTGCGGCGGCGCAAGAGCGACCGCCGGGTGGTGATCGCGACCGAGACGGACGGGGGACGCTACGACATCGTCGACGCGCGAAGCGGCGAGGCCCTGGGGAGCGCGACCCGCGGCGAGCTCGAGCGCATCCGCACCAACAACCGCCTGCGCAAGACGCTGCGCGGCGCGATCGCGGGCCTGCGGCTGGTGAGCGCGGACGCCGCGGTGCGCCTCGCCGCCGCGCAGGAGCTGCTGGGCACGCCTTCGGAGACCTCGGCGGGGCTGCTTCGCGAGGCCCTCGCCCGCGAATCCGACCCCGACGTGCGCGACGCGATGCGCATCGGGCTCGCGACCATCGACATCGCGAGCCCCGACCGCCACGCACGCCTGCAGGCGATCGCGGCCCTGGACGGCTCGCTGCGCCAGGAGGTGCGCGCGCTGCTCGCGGGCGTCGCCGAGAACGACGCGGAGACGGACGCGGAGGTCAAGGCGGCCGCTGCCAGCGCGCTCGCCGACATGGAACGCAGGCTCGCGGTCTACAACCAGGTCAACAACCTGTTCTTCGGCCTGAGC
This sequence comes from uncultured Gammaproteobacteria bacterium, assembly GCA_965365655.1. Classification (GTDB taxonomy): domain Bacteria; phylum Pseudomonadota; class Gammaproteobacteria; order HK1; family HK1; genus JBFHNV01. The sequence continues at coordinate 10,047 of CBDUCN010000058.1, forward strand.
CTCGGCTCGGTGCTGCTGCTGGCCGCGGTGGGCCTCGCGATCACCTTCGGCGTCATGGGCGTGATCAACATGGCGCACGGCGAGATGGTGATGCTGGGCGCGTACACGACCTACGTGGTCCAGCAGCTGATGCCCGCGCACCTGGAGTGGTCGCTGCTGGTGGCGCTGCCTGCCGCGTTCCTGGTCGCCGGCAGCGTGGGCGTGGCGATCGAGCGCGGCGTGATCCGTTTCCTGTACGGCCGCCCGCTGGAGACGCTGCTCGCCACCTTCGGCATCAGCCTGATCCTGCAGCAGACGGTGCGCAGCATCTTCTCCCCGCTGAACCGCTCGGTCGCGACGCCGGAGTGGATGAGCGGCTCGCTGGTCATCAATCCGGCGCTGACGCTGACCTACAACCGGCTGTACATCATCGTGTTCGCGCTGCTGGTGCTCGGGGGCCTGGTCCTGCTGCTGAGGCGATCGCGCTTCGGGCTCCAGGTGCGCGCGGTGACGCAGAACCGCGCGATGGCCAGCGCGATGGGGATCCGCACCGCGCGCGTGGACGCGCTGACGTTCGGCCTCGGCTCGGGCATCGCGGGCCTCGCCGGCGTCGCGCTCAGCCAGCTCACGAACGTCGGCCCCAACATGGGGCAGGCGTACATCGTGGACTCGTTCATGGTCGTCGTGTTCGGCGGAGTGGGCAACCTGATGGGGACGTTCTTCGGCGCGATGACGCTGGGCGTCGCGAACAAGTTCCTGGAACCCGTCACCGGCACCGTGCTCGCGAAGATCCTGGTGCTGGTGTTCATCATCCTGTTCATCCAGCGCCGCCCGCGCGGCCTGTTCGCGCTGTCCGGCCGGGCCGCGGACGCATGAGCGCGCGCGCCGGAACCGGGCCCGTGACCCGGCTGCTGCTGAACGACCGCGGCGGCGCGCTGTTCCTCGCGCTGCTCGCGCTGGTCGCCGTCTGCGTGCCGGTCCTGAACCTGTACGTGCCGGAGTCGTCGCCGCTGCACGTGCCCACCTACGCGGTCACGCTGATCGGCAAGTACCTGTGCTACGCGCTGCTCGCACTCGCGCTGGACCTGGTGTGGGGGTATCTCGGGATCCTGAGCCTGGGCCACGCCGCGTTCTTCGGGCTCGGCGGATACGCGATGGGCATGTACCTGATGCGCCAGATCGGCGAGCGCGGGGTCTACGGGCATCCGGAGCTGCCGGACTTCATGGTGTTCCTGAACTGGAAGGAGCTGCCCTGGTACTGGTACGGCTTCGACAATTTCGGCTTCGCGATGCTGATGGCGCTCGCGGTGCCGGGCCTGCTGGCGTTCGTGTTCGGATACCTGGCGTTCCGCTCGCGCGTGACCGGCGTGTACCTGTCGATCATCACCCAGGCGCTGACGTACGCCCTGATGCTGGCCTTCTTCCGCAACGACATGGGCTTCGGCGGCAACAACGGCCTCACCGACTTCAAGGACATCCTGGGCTTCGACCTGCAGGCGGACGAGACGCGCATCGCGCTGTTCCTGATCTCGGCCGGCCTGCTCGCCGCGTGCTACCTGCTGTGCCGCACGCTGGTGCGCTCGCGACTCGGGCGCATCGCGATGGCGGTGCGCGACTCCGAGGGCCGGGTGCGCTCGCTCGGCTACCGCGACGAGCGGGTGAAGCTGTTCGTGTTCACCGTGTCGGCGATGATGGCGGGCGTCGCGGGCGCGCTGTACGTGCCGCAGGTGGGCATCATCAACCCCGGCGAGTTCGCGCCGATCAACTCCATCGAGGTCGTGATCTGGGTCGCGGTCGGCGGGCGCGGCACGCTGTTCGGGGCCGCGTTCGGCGCGGTGCTGGTGAACTACGCGAAGACCTGGTTCACCCTCGCCTACCCCGAGATCTGGCTGTTCTTCCTCGGCGCACTGTTCGTGCTGGTGACGATCCTGCTGCCGCGCGGAGTCGTCGGGCTGGTGCCGTCGCGCCGCCGCGCGCGCGCGGCGTCCGGGCGGGACCGCGAGCCGTCCGGGCCGCCGGCGGCGGGAGCGCCGGCGGCCGGCGCGGACGACGGCGGTGCTGGAGGCGCACCCACGGCGGCGAAGCGCGCCGGCGAGGCCTCGGCGGGCTCGCCGGACACGGATGCGGGAGACGGCCCCGAGCGCGACCCGCCGCTCGGCGCGGGGCAGCGCGCATGAGCGCCGCCGAGCCCCGGCACGTCGCGAGCGACACCCTCCTCTACCTCGACGACGTCAGCGTGTCCTTCGACGGCTTTCGCGCGGTGGACGGCCTGAGCCTGGTCGTCGCCGAGCGTGAGCTGCGCTGCGTGATCGGTCCGAACGGCGCCGGCAAGACCACGATGATGGACATCATCACCGGCCGCACCCGCCCCGACGCCGGCACCGTGCAGTTCGGCGACGGCGTCGACCTCACGCGTCTCGACGAGGCGGCCATCGCGAACCTCGGCATCGGGCGCAAGTTCCAGAAGCCCACCGTGTTCGTGAACCACACGGTGTTCGAGAACGTGGAGCTCGCGCTGGCCGGGCGCCGCGGGGTGTTCGAGAACCTGTGGTTCCGCCTGCGCCCGGCGGACCGCGAACGCATCGACGAGGTGCTGGACACCATCGGCCTGGGCACGGAGCGCGATCGCCTCGCCGGCGAGCTGTCGCACGGCCAGAAGCAGTGGCTGGAGATCGGCATGCTGCTCGCGCAGTCGCCGCGCCTGCTGCTGGTCGACGAGCCGGTGGCGGGCATGACCGGGCGCGAGACCGAGCGCACCGCCGAGCTTCTGAACCGCCTCGCCGAGGACCACAGCGTGGTCGTCGTGGAGCACGACATGGAGTTCGTGCGCTCGATCGCGCGCCGCGTGACGGTGCTGCACCAGGGCAAGGTGCTGGCCGAGGGGCCGATGGCGCAGGTGCAGGACGACCCGCGCGTCAACGAGGTCTACCTGGGAGAGTGACGTGCTGGAGCTGCGCGGACTGGACCACTACTACGGCGAGAGCCACACCCTGTGGGATCTCGACTTCGACGTCGAGGAAGGCTCGCGCACCTGCCTGATGGGGCGCAACGGCGTCGGCAAGACGACGCTGCTGAAGTGCGTGATGGGCCTGGAGCGCGTGAGGGGCGGCAGCATCCGCTTCCGCGGCGAGGCGCTGGAGCAGGCCGGTCCACAGGCGCGCGCGCGCGCGGGCATCGCGTACGTGCCCCAGGGCCGCGAGATCTTTCCGCGCCTGACCGTGGAGGAGAACCTGCACGTGGGCCTCGGCGTGCGGCGCGGCCTCGACAAGGTACCGGACCTCGTGTTCGAGCTGTTCCCGGTGCTCGGCGAGATGCTGCACCGGCGCGGCGGCGACCTCTCGGGCGGCCAGCAGCAGCAGCTCGCGATCGGCCGCGCGCTGGTGCTCGAGCCCAGCCTGCTGCTGCTCGACGAGCCCACCGAGGGGATCCAGCCCAACATCGTGCGCGAGATCGGCGACATCATCGTGCGTCTGAACGAGACTCTGGGGCTCACGGTGCTGCTGGTCGAGCAGAAGCTCGCGTTCGCGCGCCGGGTGGCCGACTGCTTCACGATCCTCGACAAGGGGCGCAAGGTCGCGGCCGGCAGCATCGGGGAGCTCGACGACGGGCTCGTGAAGCGCCACCTGTCCGTCTGACGGCCCGCGACCGCGCCGACCAGCCTGCCGCGCCGCCGGTCACGCCCGGCAGCCGCCCCCGGGGACCGCATGCCCCGGCGCGTGCCGCCTCGCACCGCCTGTTGCGCTCGCGGACCTTATTCCCATATTTCCAGGAATACCGTTGACAGCCGCCGCCCGCAGGCCTACCGTTCGCGCCATGGACCTGCCGCAGCTCGCCGCCCGCCTCGAAGCGCTCGGAAACGGGACACGCCTGGCCATCTACCGCACGCTGGTCCGCGCCGGGCGCGAAGGCCTGCCGGTGGGCACGGTGCAGCAGCGCACCGGCGTGCCGCGCTCCACGCTGTCCCACCACCTGCACAAGCTCATCGCGGTCGGCCTGGTCTGCCAGCGCCGCGAGGGCACCACGTTGTACTGCCGGGCCGAGTACGCCGCGATGGACGAGACGCTGGGCTTCCTGCGCGCCGAGTGCTGCGCGGATGCCGGGCGGCGCGGCGTCGACGCGGCCTGAGCTGGCGCCTGCACACCCGGAGCGGACCCCGCCGTGACGCAGCTGATCCTCGCGACCCGCCAGTACACCGCCCGCCTCGACCGCGTCTGGCTGTTCATGGCCGTGTCGCTCCTCGCGCTGGCGGCCGCCGACGCGACCCAGGCGCTCGAGAGCCTGCGCTTCACCGGCGACGCGCTGCTCGGCGTCAGCCTGTTTCTCGCGCTGTCCATCGGCATCGCGGCGTACGCGAAGGCGAGCGGCGCCGACCGCCTGATCGCGCGCGCGTTCTCCGGCCACATGGGCCGCATGGTCGTCGCCGCCGCGCTGATGGGCGCGCTGTCGCCGTTCTGCTCCTGCGGCGTCATCCCGCTGATCGCGGCGCTGCTCGCGATGGGCGTGCCGCTCGCGCCGGTGATGGCGTTCTGGCTCGCGTCACCGCTGATGGACCCGTCGATGTTCGTGCTGACCGTCGGCACCCTCGGCACGACCTTCGCGCTGTACAAGACGATGGCCGCGGTCGGCGTCGGCCTGCTCGGCGGGATGGGCACGCTGGCGCTGATGCGCCGCGGAGCGTTCGCGCAGCCGCTGCGCGACGGCGTCGGCAACGGCGGCTGCGGCGGCGCCGTGGTCCGCAATCCCGGCGCCGTCGAATGGCGGTTCTGGAAAGACGAGCAGCGGCGCGCCGCGTTCGCGAGGAACGCGCTGGACAACACGCTGTTCCTCGGCAAGTGGCTCACCCTCGCGTTCTTCCTCGAGAGCCTGATGCTCGCGTACGTCCCGGCCGAGACGGTCAGCGCCGCGATCGGCGGCGACGGCTGGCTGACCGTGCTGGGTGCGACCCTGGTCGGCGTCCCCGCGTACCTGAACGGCTACGCCGCGCTGCCGCTGGTCGGCGGGCTCATCGAGCAGGGCATGGCGCCCGGCGCCGGCATGGCCTTCCTGATCGCGGGCGGCGTCAGCTCCGTCCCGGCGGCGCTCGCCGTGTGGGCCCTCGCGCGCTGGCCGGTGTTCCTGGCCTACCTGGGCTTCGCGTTCGCCGGCGCATTCGCGTTCGGGCTCGCGTTCACCTGGGTCGCCTGAGCGCGCGCCGCGCGCGTCGACGGGTGCCGCCCAGCCCCGCCAGACCGAAGCCCAGCCCCAGGATGAGCGCGGTCGCCGGCTCGGGAACCTCCGAGTGGATCTGGAACGCGAGGTTCCGGTCGATGACCGTTCCGGGTGCGGGGTTGGCTCCGTTGATGAGCCGGAATCCCGGGATGGTCTGCGCCGTTCCCGTGGTGTTGTCCCAGCCGGAGCGGATGCCCGTGAAGTCGCTGTTCAGCCCCAGCCAGTACGTGCCGGCACCGAGCGCGATCGACAGGCCGTCGATCGAGTAGTCGAAGCCGTCCCATTCGTTGAACAGGGTTCCGGTCGCGTTCGGCGTGCTGCTCGCGACCAGGTCCGCCGAGAACACGGGGGCGGCGTCGAACGGCAGGCCGTCGAAGATGGTCACCCGGGTGAAGTTGTAGGTCGCCTGGTTGTGATCGTGCTGCTGCCAGTCGATGCGCGTGATGATCGACGGGCCGATCAGCACGAAGTCCTCGAACAGCTCCTGACCCCCCGCCTCGTTCGCGAAGTTCGTCTGCGGGCCCGAGGAGCTGCCGTTGTCGAACAGCACCACGGCGCGCGCATCGACGGTCATGCACAGGCCGGCCAGCAGGGACAGCAGCGCGCAGGTTCGCGCGGCCTGCCGCCGCACTCCGCTCTCGTATTCGCTCATCGTTCGTCTCCAGGCGGTGGTGTTGCAGCCGAGGGCACCCCTCGTCGCGCGAGAGTGCGGCCGCCTCGCCAACGGGCGGCAACGAACTCGCAGCGAGGGCGGCGAGCGCTCGACCTTGTCGCGAATCAGCTTCGCAAGGTTCGTGCCAGGGGCGCCGCGCCCCCCGTTTCACGGGGGTCATTCGATCCGGGCCCCGCCGGCGTGTAAGGGATTCCGACAGCGCCTGTGGTCGAAATAGAAACGTTGCGTTTTCAGCGCGTTGCAATCCGTGTCGCCGGGAAACCGTTTCCCCCGCCCTTCAGTCGGTTAGCCGCGCATCCGGAGAAGACGCCGCACTGTAAGGAAATCCGACGCGCCGCGCCGCCGGCCGGCGGGCGCGCCGATAGCGTCGACCACGGCTCGCGTGCCAGTCGTCGCGGGCGTGCGCACGCGCGCGACCTGCTGCCACCTTCGACGCCCTGAGCGGCGCCGCGTGCCACGGTGCCGGAGGTGCAGCGACGCGCGCCTGAAGGCTCCTCGACGGCGATGGCGCCGGGCGTGTGCCGGTCGATTCGCACGCCCGTGTCGATGCGGCCTCCCGCGGTCGCGCTCATCGCCGCCGACTGCGGCTGACGCGCATCGCGATCAGCGCGAGCAGGACGATCACGCCGAACGGATAGGCGGTCCAGCCGGCCGCGTACGCGCCCAGCGTGAGCACGAGCAGCACGACCAGCACGACCAGCACCGCGTCGGAGCGGCGGCTGCCGCCCGACTCGCGCCCACGCGGTCCGCGGCCCACGTCGCGCGTCACGCCGCGCGCGACAGCATCCCGTGGTGCTCGATGAACGCGATCACGTCGTCCAGCCCCTCGCCGCTGCGCAGGTTCGTGAACACGAACGGGCGCTCGCCGCGCTGCGCGCGCGCGTCGCGCTCCATCACCTCGAGCGACGCGCCGACATGCTCGGCGAGGTCGATCTTGTTGATGATCAGCAGGTCCGAACGCGTGATGCCGGGGCCACCCTTGCGCGGGATCTTGTCGCCCGCGCAGACGTCGATCACGTAGAGCGTCAGGTCCGACAGTTCCGGACTGAAGGTCGCACTGAGGTTGTCGCCCCCGCTCTCGACGAACACCACGTCCAGATCGTCGAAATCGCGGCACAGATCCTCCACCGCGGCGAGGTTCATCGACGCGTCCTCGCGAATCGCGGTGTGCGGGCACCCGCCGGTCTCGACGCCGACGATGCGCGCCGCCTCCAGCGCCTCGTGGCGGGTCAGGAACTCGGCGTCCTCGCGGGTGTAGATGTCGTTGGTGACCACCGCGATGCCGTAGCGCTCGCGCATGCGGCGGCACAGGTTCAGCAGCAGCGCGGTCTTGCCGGAGCCCACCGGGCCGCCGATGCCCACGCGCAGCACGTTGCGGGTCGTCATGTCGAAGCCTCCTCGGATCGTTGCGGAACGCGGCGCCTTCGCGCGCTCAGGAGCGGAAAAGACGCGTGTGCAGCACCTCGTGCGCCGCGCTCGCGACGGCGAGCCCCGGCGCCGCGCCGTCGATGTCGTCGTCGTCCAGCGTCAGCCCGCGCACGGCCAGCGCCGGGATGCGCGCGCCGGCGTCGAACAGCAGGCGCTGCCCCGCGCTCTGCCCGAGCGGCACCAGCTTCACCGCCGCCGCGACCACGTGCTCGCACCAGCACCACATCAGCGCCGCGGCGGCGTCGTGCAGCGGCACGCCGAAGCGCACCGCGGCAAGCGCGAACAGCGCGGCGAAGCTCGCGTCGTCGTCGCGCCGCCACGCCTCGGCGTCGTCCACGCCGAGCCCGGCGAGCACGCGCGCGAGGGACTGCCCGAGCTGGCGATCGGTGAGCCGCAGCTCGGAGGTCTCGCGGCATGCGATCAGCCACGCGCTCAGGTCGCGCACGCGCGCCGTATCGCCTGCCGACCACGCCGCGTGCAGCCGGCCGAGCAGCGGCACGTCCAACCGCGCGAGCCCGTGCTCCAGGAGCCCACCCACCCAGCGCCCGGCGGAGTCCTCGTCGTGAACCCAGCCCCAGTCCACCGCCTGCTCCAGCCCCTCGGAGTACGCGTAGGCGCCGACGGGCAGCGACGGGCTCGCGAGCTGCAGCAGCCGCGCGAGCGCGAGTCCGCTCACACCGCCCGCGGCCGCGACGGGCGCCGCGGCCGCGTCAGCTCGTACCGCGGCCATCGTCGTCGTGCGCGTGGCGCGCGGCATCACCGTGCCCGTGGCCGTGGCTGTCGCCGTGGCCGTGATGATTGCCGTGGTGGTGATGATCGCCGTGGTGGTGATGGCCGGCGTACGCGCCGGCCTCGGGCTCGAACGGCGCGTCCATCGCGCGCACCGCGAGCCCCAGCCCCTCGACCATCGCGTCCAGCACGTGATCGTGCAGGTAGCGCAGCCAGCCGTCGCCCACCTGCACCGGAACGTGGCGGTTGCCGAGGTGGTAGGCCGCGCGCGCGAGGCCGCGCGGGTCGTCGCAGGCGACGTGCGACACGGGCTCGTCCGCCGCGCGCACGGCGACCGTGCGACCGCACGGCGATCGCAGCACGTCGCCGCCGCGCAGCACCTCGCCGCGCGGCAGCATCAGTGCCGCCTCGGTGCCGTCATCCAGCGTGACGCGCAGGCGCGTGCGCTGGCGGCGCTCGAATGGCAGCGTCACCGTGGCATCCGCCGCCGCGTCTCGCGGCGCGCGCTCGACCAGCTGCAGCAGCCCCGTCGTCACGGTCATGCCGGCCGTCAGAACAGGAAGTAGCGCTGCGCGAGCGGCAGCACCTCGGCCGGCTCGCACGTCAGCAGCCGCCCGTCCGCGCGCACCTCGTACGTCTGCGGATCCACCTCCATCGCCGGCTGGTAGTCGTTGAGCTTCATGTCGGTCTTCTTCACCTCGCGGGTGCCGCTCACCGCGATGCAGCGCTTCGCGAGCCGGAGTCGATCGCCGATGCCTGCCTGCGCGGCAGCGGCGGAGACGAAGGTCACCGCGGTGCTGGCCGTCGCGCGTCCGAAGCTCGCGAACATCGGCCGGTAGTGCACCGGCTGCGGGGTCGGGATGGACGCGTTGGCGTCGCCCATCGGCGCGGCCGCGATGAAGCCGCCCTTGATCACCAGCGCCGGCTTGACGCCGAAGAACGCGGGCTTCCACAGGCACAGGTCCGCGAGCTTGCCCGCCTCCACCGAGCCGACCTCGTGCGCGATGCCGTGGGCGATCGCGGGGTTGATCGTGTACTTCGCGATGTAGCGGCGCGCGCGCAGGTTGTCGCTGTCCGCCGGGTCGCCGTCCAGTGCGCCGAACTGCACCTTCATCTTGTGCGCGGTCTGCCAGGTGCGGCAGATCACCTCGCCGACACGGCCCATCGCCTGCGAGTCCGACGCGATCATCGAGAACGCGCCGAGGTCGTGCAGGATGTCCTCCGCGGCGATGGTCTCGCGGCGGATGCGCGACTCGGCGAACGCGACGTCCTCGGCGATGCGCTTGTCGAGGTGGTGGCACACCATCAGCATGTCCAGGTGCTCGTCGAC
>CBDUCN010000059.1:0-19361 GCA_965365655.1 uncultured Gammaproteobacteria bacterium
CGCCTGGACTACGGCATCGGCCGCTCGCCCTCGTTCGCGGTCGGCGTGGCCGAGGTGGAGATCGGGGAGGGGGCCTCCTGGCAGGCGCTGCTCGACGACGCCCGCAGCGGCGACCGCGAACGCGTGCTGGCCCTCGAGGTGTCCAAGGTCGAGGAGCATGCCCGCACCCCCCCGTTCCCGCTCCGGTACCGCCTCGCCGACGGCTTTCCCGAGCTCGTGCCGGAGGCACGTGCCGAGCTGGACGTGGTCGTCGACCAGCTCAGCCAGGCCGTGCTCGACAGGCTGGCCCGCTCTCCGCGTCGCGAGGTGCTGCTCTACGTCCACGGCGTCGCGAACACCTTCGACGACGCGGTGAACACGACCGCGGAGCTCTGGCACTACACGGGGCGGGAGTTCGTGCCGGTGGCCTTCACGTGGCCGGCGGGCAGGGGCGGATGGCTGCGCGGGTACACCTACGACCGCGAGTCCAGCGAGTTCGCGATGTTCCACTTCAAGCGCTTTCTCGAGTTGCTCGCGAGCATTCCCGAGGTGGAAGGCATCCACGTGATCGCGCACAGCCGCGGAACCGACATCGTCACCACGGGGATCCGTGAGCTGCTCCTCGAGGTCCTGGCGCGCGGCGAGCGCCCCCGCGAGGCGTTGAAGCTGCGAAACGTCGTGCTCGCAGCGCCCGACCTCAGCCTGGACGTGACCATGATGCGCACCGCCACCGAGTATTTCGGTATCGCGATGGAGCGCCTGACGGTCTACACCTCGTCCCGCGACAAGGCCCTCGGCATCGCAGAGTTCCTGTTCGGCGGCGGGCTGCGCCTGGGCAGGCTCGAGTTCGGGGCACACCGTGGGCGAGAGGACAGCCTGCTCAACGAGCTTGCCAAGCGGGAGGTCGTCACCAACACGGCCATCATCGAGTACGTCGGCGAGGGCGGCGGGGAATTCGGCCACAACTACTTCCGCACCAATCCGGCCGTGTCGTCGGACCTCGTGCTCACGGTGCGTTACGGCCGCGATCCGGGGGCACGCAACGGCCGCCCGCTGCATCACGAGAAGGGGATCTTCTGGGAGATCGGCGACGATTATCCGCGCAGGTGAAGGGCCAGCCGGTGCGGGGCGCGATTGAGCTCGCTACCACGGGCGCCTGCCTCGCGATCGCGGTGCGCTACAGGCGCCGCGCCATCCAGCGCTGCAGCCATGCGAGGCGCTGACCATCCGCCGCCGGCACCGCTTCGGCCTTGCGTTGCATGGCCAGCGCCAGTTCCCGGTAACGCTCCCGCTCGGCGCCGCTCGCCTTGCGGGCAAGCAGCGCGTAGTCGCGCGCCATCAGCGCGTACGCGTAGCCGTCGTCCGGGTCCAGCGCGACCGCGCGACGCAGCGCGTCGATGGACTCCGCGTAGCTGCCGAGCCGGTACAGGACGAACCCCTTCATGTCGTGTCCGAAGGTGTCCTGCGGGAGGAGCTGGAGGTAGCGCTCGATGTCCTGGAGGGCCGTCCGGTACTGGAAGAATGCGGTGACGTTGTAGAGGGCGGAGTACTTCCAGGGCTCGGGGTTGTCCGGTGCCAGCTGCTTGGCGCGCCGGATCAGCGGGATCACCACGTTCGGCCGGCGGTTGGCGTTCGCGCTCAGTCGCATGAGCTCGATGGTCGCCGCGGCGTCGTCGGGATCGCGCTCGATCGCGGCGCCCAGGGTGGCCATGCGTGCCGCGATCGCCGCGTCGTCGGCACAGCGATACAGGTCCTCCGGCGCCAGCGGCAGGTCCTTGCCGGTCGACTGCCTTGCTCCGCTCATCAGTGCCACGTAGGGGTACGGGCCCTGCATCACCTGCCACCTGGGGCTCTCCGCCATCACCACCAGGCGGCGCTGCCACACGATGTCGAACTTCCAGCCGTCACCGGTGTTGCAGAACAGGAACGGCGAGTTCTCCCAGCCGTCGATGGCCCCGAACCAGATCACCGCGTGGTCGCCGTCACTCAGCACCTGGTACTCGGCGTTGCGCCAGTGGTCCAGCCACTCGAGGGTGCGGGGATCGGGTCTGTCGGCGTCGCCCATGGCCAGGCGCGTCATCTCGGTGTAGATGTCGACGTCGATCCCGGAGCCCTCGCCCGCCCACTTGGCGAGCATGATCTCCCAGGCCTCCTGCGGGCTGCGGGCCCCGCGCCCGGCGCGCGTGCGCGTGCCGGTGGTCCGGACGGGCTCGCCGGGCGTGAGATCCCGCGTGGCCCCGGCACCGCCGGCGAGCAGCGCGGCGTCCGCCTGCGCGACGAGCTCGGGCGTGTATCGGCCCTGCGCCTTCATCCGGGCCCGCTCCTCCAGCATCTCCATCACCGCGACGAGTCCGGTGCCGAGATCGCCTGCGTGGTAGTAGGGCCCGAGCTGCAGATCCCCCACATAGCCGGCGAAGGTGTCCGTGAACACGTCCTCCAGCGCATAGCCGACCTCGAGCTTGACCTGCTTCGACGCATCGACCAGAAGCAACAGCAGGCCGCGGCCCTCGTGCCGCGCACCGACGCGCCAGCGGTTGACCAGGTCCACGGCCAGGGTCTCGATTGTGTGTCCCGCCGGCAGGGCCGGAACGCTCACGATCAGCGCCTCGATGTGAAAGCGCGAGGCCAGGCGCTCGAGGTAGCGGTTTGCCCCCTCCTCGTAGTGCGGCAGCGCCCCGGCGTAATCGAACAGGTAGCGCTCGGGCTGCGGCCGCGCATCCAGCGAGAACGGCGCGAGGTCGTCTGGCAGGTCCTGCCCGTCGCGCGGGAGCAGGGACCACGCGAGCGCCCCGCCGAGCGCCGCGACGGTCGCGATGATCAGGGACGCAACGAGCGTGCGCATGGGTTCGCCCTCACAGCGCTCGTCCGCCGCCGTTGCGGTAACGCCTCGTTGCCTGCGCGGGGCCGCAGCGGCCCACGACTCGCGGCCGCGGTCAGCTCTCGCCCCGGCGCCCGAACGGATCCTCGAGCCTCTTCAATGCCTTCGGCTCCGCTTCGAAGTAGGGCTTGGCCTCGAAGCCCATCATGTCGGCGACGATGTTGCCCGGGAAGGTCTGCAGGCGGGTGTTGTACTGGCGCGAGAACTCGTTGTACTGGCGGCGCTCCATGGCCACCCGGTTCTCCGTTCCCTCGATCTGATCCTGCAGCGACAGGAAGTTGCGGCTGGCCTTCAGATCCGGGTAGTTCTCCACGATCGCGAGCAGGCGCGACAGCGCCGACTCCACCTCGCCCTGCGCGGCGTCGATGGCCCGCAGCTGGTCGGTCGTCTGCGGCGCACTTCCGATGGCGCCCTTGACCTGCAACGCGTTGGCCCGCGCCCGGGTGAGCTCCGCCAGCGTCTCACGCTCGTGCTCGGTATAGGTCTGCACCGCATCGACCAGCAGCGGCACCAGATCCAGGCGCCGCTGGTACACGTTCTCGACCTGTGCCCAGCCGGCGTTCACCCGCTCGCGGGCACCGACCAGGCCGTTGTAGAAGAACGCCAGCAGGGCGCCGAGCACCGCGAGCACGCCCACGGTGACGATGGCGAAGGACACGGGAAGGGAACGGTTCATGGTGACACTCCTCTCCTCGGACAGGCCCGAGAGATCGATCAGGCGGCCGTCCGGCAGCGCCGAGGTGGCGGGCCCGGTGCCGGCCGTGGGCGCCACGCCGCCGCCCGCAGGCCCGCCGAGCAGCCAGTGGGTGGCCGCGCCCAGCAGGAAGCATGTCGCCAGGGCGCAGAGCAGCAGCCACAGGCGGCGGCGCTCGCGGGGCGCGCCGGCGGCGCGCACCGGAGCCTCGCGCTCGGAATGCGCCGCCAGCGAGTCTCGCAGCCGGGCGGCCTCCTCCGCGCTCAGGGTGCCCGCGGCGACCATGCGCTCGATGCGGGAGTCTTCGCCGGTCTCGGTCATGGTCACAGGTCCTCGATCATCCGCATTCCGTGCTTCGGCGAGATGCGGCCGGCCTCGATGTCCTCCAGGATGCGTCCCTTGCGCGCCTCGTCCCGGGCCTGCTCCTCCTCGAGACGGGCGATCAGCCTGTCCAGGCGGCTGCGCACCGTGGGGTACGACACCCCCAGCAGCTCCGCGGTCTGCTTGAGGCTGCCGCTCGAGCGCACGAACAGCTCGACGAACCGGCGTTCCTCTGCGTCCAGGCGCGACAGCCGGGGCGTCACGAACTCCCCCTCCAACCCGAGCCTGCATTCCTCGCAGGTCAGGCGGGTGACGCTCAGGGCGCCCGTGCAGCTGGGGCATCGGCTTTGCGTCATCTGGAACCGGAAGTACGGCCGCTCATGGAAGTTGAGCCATGGGTCGGCACATCTTCACGAAAATTGATGTCTGGGCGCGAAGATAATCAAATATGTGAAGAATTCCGTGATTCGGTGCGCAAGATCCGCCGGCGTGGGGCCGCTCCGCTCGACCCGCCCGACGAAGGCGGTCGCTCGTGCTGGCCGCGCAGAACGCTCGCAAGCTATGCCTTTAGAGGTGGTTTCGCCGCGAACGGCCTGTTATCGCTTGAGTTTGCGTCTCCCGCGGGGGTAGTTTCGACTTCGAAAGCCTGCCCGGTTCCGATGCGGGCGTGGTGACGGAAGACGGACCCTCCGCACCGTGTCGCGAAGGTGGCAGGGGACGCCCGAACGGGCTTCCCCCCGCGGCCTCGCGTCGCGGCCGTGGCGAAGTGCTGCCACGCCCTGCCGACGCGCCCGGAATTCCGGCCCTGGCCGGCTCCCGCCGTGCGCGGGATCTGTGCGTGGACGCCGGTGAAACCGCGACGATGGCCATCCCAGGCGACGAGCCTACCGTAGCCCCCGAATCTTCGGACGCGTCGCCGCTGCAGGCCCTCGGCCAGCGGGTGATGACGTGGCGCTTCCTCGCCGCGGCGCTGTTCGTGGTGGCAGGCGGCGTGCTGTTCCGCGCCGCGCCCACCCTCGAGATCGCGTGGGTGTGCGCCATCCTGCTGCTCACCGTCTACCTGTTCGTGTTCGAGGTGGTGAGCGTGGACGTGGCAGCCATCTCGATCATGGCGCTGCTCGGGCTCACCTCCCTGCTCGCGCCGGCCATGGGGCTCGAGAAGGGGCTCGTGGAGAACGGGCTGCTGTTCGACGGCTTCGGTTCGAACGCCGTGATCTCGATCGTCGCGGTCATGATCATCGGTGCGGGTCTCGACCGCACGGGCATCATGAACCGCGTGGCGGGCAAGCTGCTGCTCATCGGCGGCTCCAGCGAGAAGCGCATCGTCCCGATGATCTCCGTCACCGTCGGGATCATCTCCTCGTTCATGCAGAACGTGGGCGCGGCGGCGCTGTTCCTGCCGGTGGTGGGCCGCATCTCGGCGCGCTCGGGATTGCCGATGTCGCGACTGCTGATGCCGATGGGCTTCTGCGCGATCCTGGGCGGCACGGTGACCCTGGTGGGCTCGTCGCCGCTCATCCTGCTGAACGATCTCATCGCCGCCTCGAACCGGGCGCTGCCGCCCGAGCACGCCATGCACGGCTGGTCGCTGTTCTCGGTAACGCCTGTCGGGCTCGCGCTCCTTGCCACAGGCATCGTGTACTTCGTCTTCGCCGGGCACCTGGTGCTGCCCGCGGTGAAGGACCCGGCGGCCGGCAAGGCCGACACCATGAAGTACTTCCAGGATGTGTACGGCCTGGACTACGGCCTGTTCGAGGTCGTGGTGCCCAGGGACTCCGCCCTGATCGGCAAGTGCCTGGAGGACGTCGAGCGGCCCTACCGCATCCGCGTGATCGCGGCGAAGATCGGCAAGGAGGCGCGCATCGGCCCCGGCGCGCTGGCCCGCGATGTCGCGTTCGAGGCCGGCACGGTGCTGGGGATCCTGGCGAGCGAGGAGGCACTGGAGCGCTTCCGCGAGGAGTTCGGCCTGGTGCGCCGTAGCCACATCCGCACCTTTTTCGAGGAGTTGTCCTCCACGCGCTCGGGCATCGCCGAGATCGTGGTCCCGCCGAACTCCTCGCTGATCGGCAAGTCGGCGCGCGACGTGTGGCTGCGCAAGCGCTACGGCATCGCGCTCATTGCCCTGCACCGCGGCGGCGAGACCTTCCGCGAGGGCGACGGCGTGCGCCGCATGCCTTTCGCCCCAGGCGACACCCTGGTGGTGCACGGCACCTGGGACGCGGTGCACCAGCTCTCCCGCGACCGCAATTTCGTGGTCGTCACCACCGAGTACCCCCACGAGGAGATGCGTCCGAAGAAGGTGCACTTCGCGGCGCTGTTCTTCGCCATCGCCCTGGGTCTGGTGCTGTTCACGGATCTGCGCCTGTCGGTGGCGTTGCTGACCGGCGCGATGGGCATGGTGCTCTCGGGCGTGCTGCGCATGGAGGAGGCGTACCGCGCAGTGAGCTGGAAGACCGTGTTCCTGCTCGCGTCGCTGATCCCGCTGGGTCTCGCGGTGGAGACCAGCGGCACCGCGCACTGGATCGCCGAGGGCGTGCTGGTGCTGATGGGCGGAATGCCGGCGTGGGTGATCCAGGCGGCGCTCGCAGTGCTCGCGACCGGGTTCACGCTGGTGATGTCCAACGTGGGCGCGACCGTGCTGCTGGTGCCGCTGGCGGTGAACATCGCGCTCGGTGTCGGCGCGGACCCTGCCGTCTACGCGCTCACCGTCGCGCTCGCCACCTCGAACTCCTTCCTGATCCCCACCCACCAGGTGAACGCTCTCATCATGGGCCCCGGCGGCTACAACGTGCCCGACTTCATCCGCGCCGGCGGCGTGATGACGGTGCTGTTCCTGGTGGTGCTGATCGGGACGATGAACCTGTTCTACTGAGCGCGCTCTCGCGAGCCGGAGTGTTCAAGCCCCGGCGCGGCGTCGCGCCCGGGCTATCGCCGGCGGCACGGGTCTCGATGTGTGAGGTCCGCCGCCATCTCCTCGCGCCAGCGGCGGGGTGCGGGCGGTGCGGGACTCGAGGTGAGCCCCGCACCGCACGTCCGTCGCGGGCGCCGTCAGCGGCGCCTGCGCGCGCCTCCGAACAGCGCGCCGCCGATCGCGCCGGCTGCCGCGCCCTTTCCGGCGTCGCCCGCGATGCCGCCGATGATCGCGCCCTTCGCCGCGCCGGTGACGATGTCGCCGCCGGTGTTGTCGAGTTCTCTCGGACGCTGAACGTTGCCGAACAGCGCGCCGCCCACGGCGCCGGCTGCCGCGCCCTTGCCGGCGTCGCCGGCGATGCCGCCGACGATCGCGCCCTTCAGCGCACCGCTGGCCGCGTTGCCGACGGCGCTTCGCTGCTGTGCGCCGGCGCTCGCCGCCAGCACGATGCCGAGCGCCAGCACGCCCGGTCGGATGCTTCTGCGCATGGCCTGTCTCCCGTATCCGCCGGCCGTCACGGCGTCGTGCACTCGCCGAACACCAGGTAGCCCACGTCCTGCCCGCCGGACATCAGCATCGCGCCGCTCGCGGAGTTCACGGTGAGACTCCAGCCGAAGCCCTCGTCCGATCCCTGCAGCACCAGGAAGCCGCCCTCGGTCTCGACGGTGGTGACGTCCGACGTCCGCTCGCCACGCTCCGCGGTGCGGCTCTTCACCACCTTGGCCTTCGGATCCACGTGCCAGAAGACCGGCAGGTTCACCGCGTCCGGCGCACCCGTCACGCAGTCGCCGGCGGACTGGCACACCACAGCCTGCGTGGCGGCGCAGATCATGCGGCTCTCGCCGTCCAGGCCCGCGGCGCCGGCCCCACTCGCGGCGGCTCCCAGTGCAAGCGCGGCCACAACCCTCATCGCGTCGTTCATCTGTAGCTCCTGTGGTCGGAAAACCCGGCGTGGGCTCCGGTCTTGATGTCCCGCATCCCCGGAGCGCCGCGACACCGTGATGGCGAAGCGCACCGCGAGGGGCGACGGCGCCACCCGGGTAGCGCGTGCGTCACCCGGCTCCCGCCGCTCTGGCGATACGCGTGCCAGCGCGCGCGACACCTGTCGCGGAGGAGTCGATCCACTCGCCGGGATGGCGCGGGAGTCTACCCGTGAACACGGTGGAACTCGACCGCTGAACGGCTCGCAGCCGGACACGGATCCATTCGCGGACCTTCCATACCGGCGTGGGAACGTCTCGCGTCGCGCGGTCGCGCGTGCCCGATTGGCGCGCGGCGCCCAGGCTTCTTATCATGCGCCGGGCCGTGCATGGGGTCTCCGGCACGCGACAGTCCGGCGATGGTGGGGGACTTCACGATGAACGCGGCCGCCCCCGATCGCTTCGTCCGCATGCCCGGCGACGGCGCCGTCTGACCAGGGGAGGCCAGCATCGATGCCAGCTCCAGCCGGCGCGACTGCGTCGATGATGCGCAATCCACTGCTGCTCGCGGCGCTCGCGATCACCGGCGCCGTGGCCGTCGCCGGCATCCTCGATGCGCAGGGCCTCGCCCGCCTCGCGAGCGCGCTGGTGGGCACCACGTTCGCGGCACGCGGCTGGTTCATCATGGTCGTCGCCAGCTTGCAGACCCTGGTCTGCATCTGGCTCGCCGTCTCGCGCTACGGGGACGTCCGCCTGGGGCACGACGACGATCGTCCGGAGTTCTCGACCATCAGCTGGCTCACGATGCTGTTCGCCGCCGGCATGGGCGTCGGCCTGCTCTACTGGGGCGCCGCCGAGCCGGTGACGCACTTCCTGCTCGCCAGGGAGTACCAGAGCGATCAGCAGGCCGCGGCCTCGGCGCTGTTCGTGACCAACTTCCACTGGGGCCTGCACGCGTGGGGTATCTACGCGATGACGGCGCTGGTGATCGCGTACTTCGGCTTCCGGCGCGGCACGCCCCAGCTCATCAGCGCGCCGATCAAGAGCGTCTTCGGCGTTCGCCGCTGGACCCGCGTGGTCGGGGCCGCGAGCGATCTGCTCGCGATCGTCGCCATCGCGATCGGCCTCGGCGGCTCGGTGGCCATGGGCGTGTTCCAGGTCACCGACGGCGTGGGCATCATGCTCGGGATGGAGGCCGGTCAGGGCATCACGATGGCGGTGTTCGCGGTGCTGTGCGTGAGCTTCACGCTGCCGCTGATGATGGATCTGAGCAGCGGCATGGCGCGGCTGTCGAACGCGGCGATGCTGATCGCCGGCGCGCTCCTGATCTACCTGATCGTCGCCGGGCCGACGCACTACATCATGAGCGGCGTGGTGGAGACCTTCGGCGCCTACCTGAGCGGCGCGATCCCGCACGGCTTCAAGACCTACACCTTCTTCGACGAGAAGGTCGGCGCCTGGTTCGGCAACTGGACGCTGAACTACATGGTCTGGTGGCTCGCGTGGGCGCCCTTCGTGGGCGTGTTCATCGCCCGCATCTCCCGCGGGCGCACGATCCGGGAGTTCGTCGTCGGCGTGATGCTGGTGCCCACGCTGTTCTCGATCGTGTGGTTCGGTGTGTTCGGGAGCATCGGATTCCACGAGGTGCTGCGCGGCGACGCGAACATCCTCGACGTGGTCGCGAACGAGGTGAGCGCCACGACCTTCTACGTGCTCGGCCGGCTGCCGCTGCCGCTCGTGACCCAGGCGGCCACCGTCGCCGCGGCCTTCCTGTTCCTGGTCACCAGCGTGGTCAGCGCCGCCTACGTGCTGTCGATGTTCTCCACCTCGGGCTCGCTGGACCCGCCGGTGCGCATCAAGCTGATCTGGGGCGTGATTCTCGGTGCGCTGGGGCTGGTCATGATCCTCTCCGGAAGCATCGATGCCGTGAAGTCCATCATCGCCCTCGGCGCGCTGCCGTTCGTGTACATCGTGCTGCTGCTGATGGTGTGCCTGCTGAAGGCGCTGCGCCGCGAGCGGCGCGCGGAGGCTTGAGCGGTGGACTGGCTCGATACGCTGCTCAATCTCTACACGTTCGCGATCGTCGGCCTGCTGGTCTGGCTGTATCTTCGCGACGAGAAGCCGGACGACGGCGAGGACGCAGAGGACCGGAAGTGATCCGCGCACCGGGTGCCGGTGCGTGACCTGATGCATCACGGGAGACAAACATGGCCAGACGCTTCGCAACGATCCACTTCATCGACGGCACGAAGCTCGCGCTGTCCGCGCCGGTACAGGTGGACAACCTCGCCCTGATGGCGTCACGGATCCAGAAATCGCTGGAATCGCCCACGCTCGCGCTGGAGGCCGAAGGCGAGCTGATCGTGATTCCGACGGCGAACATCAAGTACATGCAGGTGCACCCGGCGCCGGAGCGCCTGCCGGACTCGGTGATCCGCGGCGCGAAGCTCGAGTTCGACTGAGCCGCGCCGCGAAGGCGGCCGCGGGGCTCCCGATCGCCTTCGGTGATCGGGCCTCGCCGTCGAGGCGTCGCTTGCGCGGCGCGCGCCGCGGGAGCGACGGCTGGCGCCCTATACTGTCGTCCCATGCGCCATGGGAAGCCACGGTGAGTCGGCCACGGATGCGGCACGGGAAACCCGTCCGCGCGTGTGTCATGGCGACCCTCGCCGCGGCCGTCGCGGCGCACGCGGCCTCCGCGCAGATGACGCCCGGCGCCGGCATGGGCGGCGCGGGCATGCTGCACGGCCCGTGGCCGATGATCGCGATCGTGATCGCGCTGATTGCCGTCGTCGCGCTCGCACTCGGCTGGTTCTTCAGCCGCCCCGTCGACGTGAGTGGCCTCGGTGTGCCCGCGCCGCCGGAAGGCCGAGGCGCGGCGCCCGACCCGGCACCTGCCCCAGTCTCGCAGGACGCGGCGCGCGACACCTTCGTCGTGATCCCCGACATCTCCGGCTACACCCGCTACATGCGGATGACGCGCTTCGCCGCAGGGCACGCGCAGTTCGTGATCTCGCGCCTGCTCGAGGCCGTGCTCGGCGCCGGGCAGCCGCCGCTCAGCGCGACCCGTGTCGAGGGCGATTCCGTGGTCTTCTGCGCCGCGTCCGGCGACGCGCGCGGTGACGTGACGGCCGGCTCGGCCGCCGGCGCCGTGCGCCGCATCGTCGAAGCGTTCTACCGCGAGCGCGCGGCGCTCGCGTCGAGCAACGCGTGTCCGTGCGACGCCTGTCACGTGATCGCCGAGCTCGAGCTCAAGGTGATCGTGCACCGCGGTGACGTGCTGCGCTATCGCCTCGGGGGCATGCAGGACCTGAGTGGCCTCGCCGTGATCGAGGCGCACCGGCTGCTCAAGAACAGCCTGGGCCGCCGCCGCTACGTGCTGGTGACCGAGGCCGCGCGCGACGTGGTGCTCGACTGGCCGACGCTGGGCCACGGCCACGTCGAGCACTACGACGACCTCGGCGACATGCACGCGACCGTCTATCTGCCGCCGGAGCCTGACGACGATGCCGGAACGCGCCGCGCCGGCGAGCGCGCGCGCGACCTCGCGGGCAAGCTCGCGAGCAACGCGCGCTCGGTGACGGCTCGCCCGGGGGGCGGTGCACCGCCGGACGGTGGAGATCGATTGCCGGGGCGGCTCGACGGTGCGGCCAGGACGCGCCGCTCGTCGCACGCGGCGGAGTCCGGCGGTCCGCGGGACGGCGCGCGGTAGATGCGTGAGCCGCGCGGCGACGCCCGGCAGCGGCAGCCCGGGCCGGCGGACACGGCGGCCGGCGCTCGCGCACAATCGCTGCGTCGCGTGCTCCAGGTCGCGGCAGCGTCCCTCGCCGCGCTCGTCGGCGCGGGCCTGTGGGCCGGTGACGCGATGCGCGAGTCGCTGGACGGCGAGGTGGCCGCGAGCCTGCAGACGGTGCTCGAGGCCAGCGTGCACAGCCTCGCGACGTGGACGCGCAAGGAGCGGGCGATGGCGCAGTCGTGGGCGCTGCACGCGCGCGACGACGCGCTGGCGGTCGCCGCGCGGGTGCGCGCCGGCGGCGAGCCGGCGGACGCGTCGGAGTTCGCGTCGCTGCAGGCCACGCTCTCGGATCTCGCGCGCATCGGCGGGTACACCGGCGCTGTGGTGGTGGACGCCTCGGGGCGGGTGCTCGGGGCCACCGACCCGTCCTGGGTCGGCAACGACGCGTCGCCGCGGCAGATGGCCCGCGTCGCGCCGGTGCTCGCCGGGGCGGCGATGGTGGTGCCGCCGTTCCCGAACGACCTCGCGCGCGTCGAGGACGGGCGCGTCGTGCCGCGGATGTTCAGCGCGGCGCCGATCCGCGGCGGCGACGGGCAGGTGGTCGCGCTGCTCGCGGCCCTCATCGATCCGGACGACGCGTTCACGCGGATCCTGTCCGTCGCCCAGGCCGGCGAGACCTGGGAGACCTATGCGTTCGACCGCGACGGCCTGATGCTGTCCGGCAGCCGCTTCGAGGCGGATCTCGCGCGCCTGGGTCTGATCCCGGCGGCCGCGAATCCGAGCGCGGTGCTGCAGATGGAGCTACGCGACCCGGGCGGCAACCTGCTCGAGGGGCATCGCCCCGAGCGGGCGCGCGCCGCGCTTCCGCTGATGCGCATGGTCGCGTCGGCGATCGGCGGCGAGTCCGGCGTGGACGTGCGCGGCCACCGCGACTACCGAGGGGTCACCGTGCTGGGAGCCTGGCGCTGGCTCCCGGAGATGGACATCGGCGTCGCGACGCAGGTGGATCAGCGCGAGGCCTACCGGCCGATGCGCCCGGCGCTGCTCGCGTTCGCCGGGCTGTTCGCGCTGGTGATCGCGGCCTGCGTCCTGGCCGTGCTCGGCTACTACCGATCGCTGCGCCTGAGCGCGCGCCTCGATCGGCTCGAGCGCCTCGGCCAGTACCAGCTCGAGGAGAAGATCGGCGAGGGCGGCATGGGCGAGGTGTACCGCGCCCGCCACGCGCTGCTGCAGCGGCCCACCGCGGTGAAGCTGCTCAAGCGCGAGGTGATGACGGAGGAGATGATCGCGCGCTTCGAGCGCGAGGTGCGCCTGACCAGCCGCCTCGAGCACCCGAACACCATCGAGGTCTACGACTTCGGGCGCAGTCCCGAAGGCCTCTTCTACTACGCGATGGAGTTTCTCGACGGCGTGACCCTGGCGGATCTGCTCGAGGACCACGGCGCGCTGCCGGTGGGACGTGCGGTGCACGTGCTGCTGCACGCGTGCCTGTCGCTTGAAGAGGCCCACAGCATCGGGCTGGTGCACCGCGACATCAAGCCCGCGAACATCATGCTGTGCGTGCGCGGGCTGGACGCCGACGTGGTCAAGGTCCTCGACTTCGGGCTGGTGCGCGAGATCTCGGGCGAGGACGTGCGCCTCACGCGCCACCAGGAGGTGCCCGGCACGCCGCTCTACATCGCGCCGGAGCGCCTGCGCGACCCGTCCTCCGCGGATCCGCGCACCGACATCTACTCGCTGGGCGTCGTCGCGTTCGGCATGCTGACCGGCCGCGAGCTGTTCGGCGGCGACAGCAGCACGCAGATCGTCTACCACGCGATCAGCACGCCCGCGCCGCGCGTCGCCGAGCGCGCGCCGGCGCCGGTGCCGGCGGCGCTCGACGAGCTGGTCGCGCGCTGCCTGAGCAAGGATCCGGACGGGCGGCCGGCGTCGGTGAGCGAGATGGTCGAGGTGCTGCGCGAGGTCGCGCACGCGCATCCGTGGACCCGTGTGCAGGCCGACGCGTGGTGGCGCGAGCACGGCGCGGCCTACCGCGCACGCGCACGGGGTGGCACGCCCGCGGGATCCGCGCCGTGAGGACGCTCGCGCTCGCCGCGCTGCTGCTCACCGTCGCGGGTGCCGGCGCGGAGCCGGGCCAGCCGTTCCGCGAGTCGGGCCAGCTCGCGCTCTACGCCGGCGCCGGCGGCGCCGAGCTCGGCTACTTCGAGTATCGCGCCGAGCCGGGCAACGGCGTCGCCGTCGTGTACCTGCACGGCATCGAGAGCCACGCCGGCTGGTTCGGCCTCGCCGCGGAGCGCCTGCGCGCGCGCGGCTACGACGTGTTCGCGCTCGACCGCCGCGGCAGCGGGGTCAACCAGGCGTCGCGCGGCTTCGTGCCGGGTCACGCCGACGACTGGCGGATGCTGGTCGAGGACGTGCACGCGTTCGTCGAGCCGCTGCGCGCACGCTACGTCGGCGTGTTCCTCGCCGGTCTGTCGTGGGGCGGCAAGCTGGCCGTCGCGTACGCGCTCGAGCACCCCGGGGCGGTGGACGGGCTGGTGCTGATCACGCCGGGGCTCGTCGCGAAGGTGGACCCGCCGCTCGCCGACAAGGTGAAGATCGTCGCCGGCGCCGCCCTGCGCCCGACCGCCCGGGTGCCGACGCCGATCGAGCCGCCGATGTTCACGACCACGCCGCGCTACCTCGACTACATCGAGAACGACCCGCTGCGGTTGACGTCGGCGACGGCGGGCTTCTTCTGGGAGACGCGGCGCCTCGACCGTCACATCGACGCGAACGTCGCCGCGCTGCGGCTGCCGGCGCTGCTGCTGCTCGCGGGGCGGGACCGCATCATCGACAACGCCGCGACCCGCGCGCTGCTCGCGCGCGCGGCGGGCGCCGACATCGAGGTCGTCGACTACCCGGACCAGACCCACTCGGTGCAGTTCGACGACCCGGACCGCCTGGTGGCCGACATGGACCGCTGGATGCGCGCGCACGCGGCGTCCGGTGCGCCCGCGTGCCCGGACGGCGCGGACCCGGGCGCCGCCGGCGACTGCGCGGCGGGAGCGCGCCGCGAGCCGGCGGGCAGCCTGCGCCCGTCGAGGTAACCTTGCCGCGCCGGCATCGCGCGTGCCGCCGCCCACCCCCGCTGCCGCCCACGCTCTCGAGGTCACGTCATGTCCCTTCTCGGCTCCGTCATCTCCTTCGCGACACGGCGCTCGGCACGCCGCTTCGACGCCGCGACGCGCGACGCCCGCGCGACCCAGACCGAGCTGCTGATGGACATCGTGCGGCGCAACGCGGGCACCGAGTACGGGAAGCGCCACGGCTTCGCGAGCGTCGGCAGCGTCGAGGACTACCAGCGCCAGGTGCCGCTCATCAACTACGAGGACATCAAGGAGGACGTGAAGCGAATCACCGAGGGCGCGCGCAACGTGCTCACCGCCGAGGACCCGGTGATGTTCGCGCAGACCAGCGGCACCACCGGCGATCCGAAGTTCATCCCGGTGACCCCGAGCGACCAGGGCCAGGCGCACAGCGACCAGATGCGCACCTGGCTCTACACGGCGCACCGCGATCACCCGACGATCTTCGACGGCAAGGTCGTGAGCCTGGTGTCGCCGGCCGTCGAGGGACACACGCCGTCGGGCCTGCCGTTCGGCTCCACCTCCGGGCACATCTACCGGCACATGTCGCCGGTGGTGAAGCGCGTCTACGGCATCCCGTACGAGGTGTTCGAGATCGAGGACTACCAGGCCAAGTACTACGCGATCATGCGCATCGCGGTGACCCAGGACGTGCGCATGCTCGCGACCGCGAACCCGTCGTCCATCCTCAAGCTCGCGGAGAAGGCGCAGGAGTTCGCCGAGGACATCATCCGCGACGTGCGCGACGGCACGCTGGATCGCGCGATGCCGATCGACCCTGCGATCCGTGCGCACGTGGAGAAGGGCCTGCGGCCCGACCCGGCCCTGGCGCGGCGCCTCGACGAGATGCGCTCGCGCCGCGGCGGCCGCCTGCTTCCGGGGGACTACTGGCCGCGGCTCGCGCTGATCGGCTGCTGGAAGGGCGGCACCGTGGGGCACTACCTGTCGAAGTTCGACGCGTGGTTCCGACCCGACGGCGGCGCCCCGGTGCCGGTGCGCGACTGGGGCTACCTGTCGAGCGAGTGCCGCGGCTCGATCCCGCTGTCCGACGACGGCAGCAAGGGCGCGCTCACGGTGGCGGCGAACTTCTTCGAGTTCGCGGCCGTGGAGGACGTCGAGTCGCAGCCCGACAGCCCGGAGAAGTGGAGCTACCTGATCGCGCCCGACCTCGAGGTGGGGCGCGAGTACTACATCTTCGTCACCACCACCAGCGGCCTGTACCGCTACGACATCAACGACGTGATCCGGGTCGAGAGCCGCTACCAGGACACGCCGGAGATCGTGTTCCTGCGCAAGGGGCGCGGCATGACCAACATCACCGGCGAGAAGCTGTCGGTGAACCAGGTCATCGCGGCGGTGGAGGCGGTGTCCAGGGACACGGGGCTGGTCGTCGGGCACTTCAAGGCCGAGGCGGACACCGACGCGTCGCGCTACGTGCTCAAGGTGGAGTTCGACCGCCCGCCCGAGACCCGGGCGAGCCACGGCTTCCTGGCCGGCTTCGACACGTTCCTGAAGGGCATCAACATCGAGTACGCGGCGAAGCGCGACTCCGCGCGCCTGAATCCGCCGGTGCTGCAGGTGATGCGCGAAGGCTGGTACGAGCGCGCCCGCCGCAAGCAGGTCGCCGGCGGCAAGCGCGCGTTCCAGGCCAAGACCGAGGTGCTGTCGCCGGTGAAGGAGGCCACGTCGATCGCCGGCCCGGAGATCGCCGACGTGGTGGAGCTGGAGCGCTAGGCGGCTGTTGAAACGCCCGCCTCTAGCAGCGCGCCCGGTGCCGGGATGCCTCCCCGTCGAGCGCACCGGGCGTGTGCCCGTTCGACGGCGCCGGCCGGACGGCGCGACCCCGGCGCAGCAGCAGGACCTTCGCCTGGACGCCGGGCCTGAACGGCAAGCTGGAGTCGTCGCGCGCGAGAGCACGGCGTACGCCGTCGCAGCGGCACTGCTCGCGGGTCTGGTCGCGGCGCTCTCGGGCGCTGCGGCGAGCGCCGCCGCGCCCGGCGCCGGCGATGCACCGGCTCGCGTGGTGCGCTACCTGTCGCGTCTCGACGCTCACGTCGGCCAGGCCTGCCACGGGCTGGTGCTCGGCGAGCGTGACGGCATCCCGCAGACCGTGCTCAATCTCGGCACGCTGGACGCGTCGCTGTGCGCGGACGCGGGCGACGGCTCGCAGTCCGTCGCGCGGCTGCGGCGCGCGCTGGAGCTGGCCCCGACGGTGCGGCCGACCGGTGCGCCGGCGGACGCCGCGACGGAACCCCTCGCGGCGGACGAGCTCGCGCAGCGGGTGCTGCCGCCGGTGGTGATCACGCGCGCGCAGCTGGACGCGCGCACGCGGGTCGTGATCGGCGCCGGCCTGAACTACCGCCTGCACCGCGACGAGGTGGACCTCGCGCCGGACGAGCTGCTGCTGTTCCCGAAGCCGGTGCCGCCCACCGGCGCGTACGCGCCCGTGCCGCGCGGCGCGCGCCCCGGAACCTGGCCGGCGCAGCCGGTGGTGCTGCTGGACTACGAGGTGGAGCTGGCCTTCGTGCTGCTCGAGGACCTCGACCTCGCCGCGCCGCTGCCGCCGCGAGACGCGTTCCTGCGCACGGTCGCGTTCTTCACCGCGAACGACGTCTCCGATCGCGAGCCGATCATGTACGACTCCGAGACGGGCTACGCGCGCGGCAAGGCCCGGCCCGGCTACCTGCCCATCGGCCCGTGGGTGGTGCGCGGCGACGCGCTGGACCCCGAGGCGGGCGGCAGGGGAACGCGCGACCTCACGCTCACGGTGACGGTGCGCGAGAGCGACGGCACCGACACGGTGCGCCAGGCGGAGCGCACGGCGTCGATGATCCACGGGCCGCGGGCGATCCTCGCCGCGCTGGCGTCGCGCTGGCGGCGCGGCGAGGCGCCGTGCATGCGCGATGCCTCCGGGGTGCCGCGCTACCTGCACGACGCGCGCGGCGTGGTGCCCGCGGGAAGCATCGTGCTCACCGGCACGCCGGGCGGCACCGCCGTGCAGGCGCCCGGGCTGCTCGAGCGCGCGCGCCTGTTCGTGATGGGCGGCTTCTCCGTCGACGGTGCTCGCGCGCGCTTCGTGGAGGAGAACCGCGGCGCGGTTTCGGGCCTCGGCTACCTCGAGCCGGGCGAGCGGGTGGACACGCGCGTCGTGGGCCTCGGGCGACAGCGCTGGGAGGTCGTGGAAGGGCTCCCGGACTCGGTGTACGGCACGGACGCGCCCGGCGGGTGCGGGGAGCCGCTGTCGTGAGCGCCCGTCCGTGGTGACGGCGGGCTTCGACGCGGTGATGCCGTGGGCCGTGCGTCGCGTGCTCGCCGCGAAGGCGTGCTGCCCGCGGCCGCGGCCGGCCGCCGGCGGCTGAGGAGGATCACGACGATGTCCGCGATCGCCGGCTTCACGCTGCACGCCGCCGAGTTGCCGTTCAAGGATCCGTTCAAGCACTCGGCCGCCGAGCGCTCGTCGTCGTACAGCCTCTTCCTGCAGTGCCGCCTCGCCGACGGCACGAGCGGCTGGGGCGAGTGCCTGCCCCGGGAGTACGTGACCGGCGAGAGCCGCGACGGCGCGTTCGCGATGCTCGAGCAGCAGGTGCTGCCGCACCTCGTCGGCCGCCGCTTCGAGTCCATGCGCGACGTGGAGGACTTCCTGCGCGGGTGCGACGGCAAGGCGCCGCACGGCTGGCTGCCCGCCGGGACGCCGCAGACCGCGGCCTGGAGTGCCGTCGACCTCGCGCTGCTGGACGCGTACGGCCGTGCGTTTGCCGTGCCCGCGCTGGCGGCGGAACGCAGGCCGCTGCCGCCGGAGTTTCGCTACAGCGGCGCGCTGTCCTCGACGGGCGGCTGGGCGCTGGTGAAGTCCGCGCTCAAGCAGCGCCTGTACGGCATCCGCGCGATCAAGCTGAAGGTGGAGCGCGAGGGCGGCGAGGCCACCGCCCGCACCGCGCGCCGCGTGCTGGGTGCGGGCGTGGATCTGCGCGCCGACGCGAACATGGCGTGGACCGTGGACGAGGCGATCGCATCGATGCGCGCGATATCGCGCCACGGCGTGCGCTCCTTCGAGCAGCCGCTGCCGGCGGACGACCTGGCCGGCGCCGCGCGGCTGGTCGCGGAGACGGGTCTCGGCGTGATGGCCGACGAGAGCCTGTGGGATCGCGAGTCGCTGCAACGGTTGATCGCCGCGCGCGCGTGCACCGCGGTGAACGTACGCGTCTCCAAGTGCGGCGGCCTGGTCGCAGCGCTCGCGCGTGCGCGCGAGTCGCTGGCCGCGGGCCTCACGGTGCAGCTCGGCTGCCAGGTCGGCGAGTCGTCACTGCTGTCGGCGGCGCACCTCGCGCTGGTGCAGGGTGTGCAGCAGGTCACGTACGCCGAGGGCTGCTTCGGGCGGTTCCTGCTGCGCGAGGACCCCGGCGTGCCGGCGCTGCAGTTCGGCCGTGGCGGACGGCCGCCCGCGCCCCCGCACGGGGCGGGCCTCGGCGTGCGCATCGACGCCGCGGCGCTGGCGCCTTACGTCGCGCGCAGCGTTGACGTGGCGGGCTGACGCCGGCGGTCGGCGGCGGTGGCTATGGGCGGGCTATGGGGACATGCTGAATTTCCGATCGTAATTCAGCATGTCCCCTTTTTCCGAAGCCGGGAGACGGGTCCACGCGCGCGGCCGGCACCGGAACGGGCTTCGTGAGGATCGTCTGCACGAGCCGCCGCGACGAGCACCAGGTGAATTCCGCCCCGACGGCGCTAAACCCTTGCACGCAGCGGCCGATGACGTGTACACGCGGAACCGGACCGCGCGCTTGAGACCTTTGCCGT
>CBDUCN010000060.1:0-19357 GCA_965365655.1 uncultured Gammaproteobacteria bacterium
CGTGCACGCGTCCGTCCCCCGGTGAGCGGACGCCGCGCGCGCCGCGTCGCACGCGCCGTGGCGCTGGGCATCCTGCTCGCGCCGTTCGCCGCCCCGTCGCCGCAGGACCGCGACGACGCGCCGACGCGGGACGCGACCGCGACGGTGTGGTGCCTCGACGAGGCCCGCTCCATCGTCAGGCGCGTCGCGCGATGGCGCTGCGACGGGCGCGAGGTCGACGAGCGCGAGGCACGGCGCGTCCAGCAGCAGCGCGTGGAGCGCATCAAGCGGGTGCTCGAGCGCGAGCGGAACCCGCTGCTGCCCGGCCGGCGCCTCGGCGGCACCGGCACCGGCTTCTTCATCTCCGCCGACGGCCACGTGCTCACCAACAATCACGTGGTCGACGACTGCAAGGCGGTCACGGTCACCCCCGCCGGCGGCACGGAGGGCGTCGCGGAGATCCGCGCCGCGGACGCCGGGCGCGACCTCGCGCTGCTCGAGACCCGCTCCACGACGCGTAACGCGGCGGTGTTCCGCAGCTTCGACGAGCAGATCGAGAACGAGCCGGTCACCGTCGTCGGCTATCCGCTGCACGGCAAGGTGGTGATCAAGCCCGTTCTGGTGACCGGCCACGTGAAGCCGGACGCGAACCCTCGCAATCCGAACGTGTTCGCGATGGCGATCGACATCCGCCGCGGCAACTCGGGCGGCCCCGTGCTCGACGAGGCCGGCCGCGTGATCGGGGTGGTGTTCGCGAAGGTGGACACGCCGTCCATGTACGAGAACACCGGCAAGCTCGTCCGCGACGTGGGCTTCGCGATCCGCCTGCCCGTCGTTCGCGACTTCCTGCGCGGCCAGCCGGTGGCGGTGAAAGCCGGCGGCGACGCGCAGCCCCTGGAGCAGGCGGCGCGCCTCGCGCGGGCGCGCGAGTTCGTCGCGCAGATCGGCTGCTGGCGCTGAACGACGGCTCGTGATCGCGAGACTTGGGCACGCCGGCCCGTGTCTCACGCCCGGTCCTGGCGGAGGCCTCCGGCATCCCGCCGAGCGCCGGCACAGCACCGGGAGTCGCGACGCGCGGCGGTGTCAGCGCGGCGGCATGTACGTCCTGCGGAAGGTCTCCATGACCGGCGGCAGCCGCCAGTCGAGCAGCTGGATCTCGGACGTCGGAACGGGCCGGTCGGGGTCGGCCAGGAAGAACACCGCGCGCAGGCCGTCGGTGAAGTACGGATCGTCCTCGGCGTTGACGTGCGGCGCGATCAGGTCGGCCTCCTCGTGCCCGCGCGCGAAGCCGAGGCGCGCGATCGCGCGAGCGCCGGACAGGTCCTGAAGCAGGTAGAAGCGGGCGTCGTCGACGTCCGGGTCGATGACGTGGGTGGTCGGCGGCCACAGCCTGCCGGACAGCTTCACGCCCACGTCGCGGCTGATCTGCCCGATCCACACGGGCCGGCCCTCGAAGGTCACCGGCGCGAGCCACAGGCGCAGGTGATTGCGCTCGTCGATCACCGCGCGCGCCTTCTGGAACGCGAGGTCCTGCTCGCGCCCGAACACGTAGAGGCTGGAGATCGGCGCGTAGCGGTAGCGGGAGCCGAACAGGAACGCGGAGACCGTGCGCAGCAGCGACGCGCGGTTGACCGGCGCCGTCACGTCCCAGTCCCGCGACACCAGCGCGGCGCGCACCTGGTCCAGGCTGCCGACGAGCACGATGTTGAGCGGGTCGCCCTGGCGCCCCTCGCCGTTGCGCGTGCAGCACTCGGCCTGCTCGAGCCAGCCCCACAGCGCCTGCTCGTCCAGCGCGGGGTGGGCCGGCGTGCGTTCGGACACGTCATCGGACAGCGCGAAGTATTGCGTGGGCAGCCCGGGCACGGGCACCACGAAGCTGAACTGCTGAACCGACCGCGGACCGTGCAGCTCGACGTTGAACGCCTTCAGCCCCTCGTCGGCGTGCGCGTAGACGAAGCCCTGCGCGAAGCCGTGCGGCGGAATGAACAGCGCCACGTGCTTGACCAGCAGCTGGTAGTAGAGGTCGTCGACGGTCTCCTTCCCGGCGTCCGCGCTGCGCGACGCGACCTCGAACGGCGGGAAGTAGTCGCGATCGATCTCGATCGGATACAGCCAGTGCGGCTCGGCGCGGCGGTTCGTGATCTTCAGCCACACCGGCTGCACGCCGAGATCGTTGAGCGCGACGCCGAACTCCGCTTCGCTCTCGTTGCGGCTGAGCGCCGCGGTCTCGACGATCAGCCCGTTCGCCTCCTTGCGCTGCGCACGCTCGCGAAAGCCCCGCTCGTCCTCGTAGATCTCACCCGGGCCGGCGCACCCCGACGCGAGCCACGCGAGCAGCAGCGCCGCGCCGAGCGTGCGAGCGGGGCCGGCGCCGCCGCGCGCGGCGCTCAGCCCCACGCCGCGTTGCCCCGTCGGGTCAGGGCCGGCGCTCCCGTCACCGCGCGAGTGCCGCCTCGCGCTCACGACGTGCGCACCCGTGCCGGAACGAGCCGCAGCAGCGCGAGCCCGGCGAGGAGGATGCCGAGCAGCGCCGCGGCGCGCCAGAACAGCTTGTCCGCGAAGTCGTCGCTCAGCGCCTCCAGGCGCTCGATGCGTGTGTCCCAGACCGTCGCGCCGAGCGCCTCGTCGGCGCGCGCGAACATGCCGGTGAGGCGTTCCGCCGCGCCGCCGACCGCATTCGCGGCTTCGCGCAGCTGGTCGAAGTCGAGCCCCGGCCCGTCATCGTCCGACGTGCGCTCGAAGCGGGCGACGAGCGGGTCCAGCGCCTGCACGGTGCCGGTGAGCTCGCTCGCGAGATCGTTCGTCGACCGGATCACGTCGCGCAGCGACGTCATCACCGGGATCATCTGCGTCTGGCGCTCGCCGATGTCGTCGAGCAGCTCGGCGCGCTCCCGCGCGAGGCGGTCCATCGCGTAGTCCACCGTCGACTTGCGCTCCGCATTGACCCGCCCGGCGAGATCCTCCAGCGCCGCGGCGCGCTCGGCGCGCAGCTGCTCGAAGAACAGCCTCTGCTGCACCGCCAGGTCGTCATCGAGGCTGTCCAGGCGCTGCGTGAGCGCGGCGGCGAGCGACGCCACAGACTCCATCGACGCGCGCGCCAGCGCCGCCTCGGGCTGATCCGCCATGCGGTACGCGGTCAGCTCGGCCTGCTGGCCCAGCACGTAGGGCAGGCGGCCCGCGAACCACAGCAGGCGCTCGCCGAGCAGGGTCACGTCCTCCACCGCCGCGCTCGCGCTCTCGACGTCGGCGAGCAGGCCGGACGCCGCGTCGCGAGCGACGGTGGGCAGCCGCCGCTGATCGGTGAACTCGGCGAACCGCACCAGCGACACGACGGTGCGGTCCGGGTGCGCCTCGATCCACTGCTGCACGAGGCTGCGCAGGGTCGCGAGCTGACCCGCGTCCAGGAATCGCGCGCCGGAGCGCCACAGCTCCGTCTCGGCGCGCCGCAGCCGCTCGAGCGCCGCACGTCCGGGCGTCTCGGCGATCCCGGCCGGGATCCAGTGCCTCTCCAGCGCCCAGCTCTGCAGCGCGGCGAGCACCAGCAGGTCGAGCACCGCGACGTTCGGGTTGGACCCGACCGCGATGTCGATCGCGGCGCCCATGCCGTTGCGCAGGAAGGACTGCGCGAGCCAGCGCCCCCGCGCGTCGATCTCGGGGCTGCGCACGAGCAGATACATCGCCTCGCCCAGCGCGGCGCCGTACTCGTCGGCCATCCCCATCACCCGCGCCTGCACCGCGAGCGCGCTCGCACGCGGCGCGTCCTCGGGCGGCGGCGCGGGACGCGCGCGGGAGGTGTCCGTGTCCGCAACTCCCGGCCCCGCGAGCAGCGCGAGCAGCAGCGCGACCGGCGCGCGGCCTGCGACGCGTCGGCGCGACGGTGCACGAGGTCCGGTCCGGCTCATGGTGCTGTCCTGCGCAGAGCGTCCAGGGTGCGCGGCGCGCGTGCCCGCCCCGGACGATTTCGAAGTGTTCCCGTCGCCGCCGCGGCACGCGCGCGGCGCTGCGTGACGCCGCGCATCATTCCTGGAAGGTGTTGACCAGCGTGCCGACACCGTCGATCGCGATCTCGATGGTGTCACCGTCGCGCAGCGCGCCGACGCCGACGTTGGTGCCGCACGAGATCACGTCGCCGGGCAGCAGCGTCATGTCCTTCGAGATCGCGCTGATGAGCTCGGCCGGCGTGAACACCATGTCCGACACGGGGTAGTTCTGCCGCTCCTGCCCGTTCAGCACCGCGCGCACGGTCAGCGCCGACGGGTCGAGGCCGGTGGCCACGAACGGGCCCAGCACCCCGAAGGTGTCGGCGGCCTTGCAGCGCGTCCACTGCTGCACGCCTTCCTGCCGGCCGAGGATCTCGATGGACGTCACGTCGTTGACGCAGGTGACGCCGAACAGGAAGTCCATCGCGTCGCCGGGCTCCACGTCGCGGCACTCGCGGCCGATCACCAGCCCCAGCTCGCCCTCGAAGATGATGCGCCCGGCGTACGCCCGCGGGCGGCGGATCGGCTTGCCGGTCGGGTGGAAGGAGCTGTTGGCCTTGAAGAAGTACAGCGGCTCGGGCGGCACGTCGGCGCCGGTCTTCTCGATCAGCGCGTGGAAGTTGTTCCACAGCGCGACCATCTTGCCCGGCACCACCGGCGTGAGCAGCTCGACGTCGGCGAGCGCGACCGTGCGCCCGGTGGGCCGCGGCCCTGCGAACAGGTCCCCCTCGTGCTCGCGGATGCCGCCGTCGTCCTCGACGGCCCCGAAGTGCACCGCGCCGTCGTGCCGGTAACGCGCCCATCTCGCCATGAATGCCGCCCCCTGGTTGCCGCGGAGGCCGCGATTCTAGCGGCCGCGGCGCTCCGCGGCCCGTGCGCCGGGCCGGCGGGTCACCCGCCGGCGGCGATCAGCGCTCCCGCGAGCGCCGCCGCGCGCGCGTTCGACGGCGCGACCACGACGCCAGCCTCCTCGAGAGCGCGCCGCTGCGCGTCGAGCCCCTGCGGGTCGCCGTCGACCCCGCACACGCTCGCGACCACCACCGGCCCGCCGGCGCCGCGCTCGCGCACCGCCGCCGCCAGCGGCCCCGCGGGGTCCGGATGCGCGCCGAAGCCCAGCACCACGTCGAGCAGCACCACGCCCACCGACGGGTCGGCGAGCGCGCGGCCTAGCGGCGCGACGCGCACCTCGGGGTCCAGCATCGGGTGCGGCCGCCCGCGGGTGTACTCGTCCGCGCCGAGGTCGATCAGCAGGTGCCCGGGCGCGTCCGCGCCGCCGGGCGCCATCGCGCCGGCGCCCGGAACCGGCGCGTTGGAGGACACCGCGAGGCCGGCCGCGAGCAGCACCGCCTGCGCCTCGCCGCACAGGGTCCCGCCCGAGTAGAGGCCCCGCAGGGTCCCCCCGGATCGCGGCTGCAGGCCGCGCGCCAGCGCCGTCACGTCGAAGTCGTCGCCGATGCTGCGCCCGAGCAGGCGCTCGGCAGCCTCGTGCAGCGTCGCCGCGAGCACGACGCCGGAGCCGCTCCCCGCGTCCCGCGCGCCGCCGATGAAGCACGCGACCGCGGGCTTCGCGCTCGCGGCCAGGCGCGCGAGCACGCGCTCGGCGACCGCGGCAGCGGGCGGCTTGGACACCAGCGCGATCGCGGCGGTCGCGGGATCCGAGGCGAGCAGGTCGATCGCGTCCAGCGTGCTGATGCCGCCGACCGCATCGCCGAGGTCGCGCCCGCCGACGCCGATGCCGTGGCTGACGCCCACGCCCTCGCGCGCCAGCAGCACGGACAGCTCCTGCAGCCCGGTGCCCGAGGCCGACACGACCCCGACGTTGCCGCGCGGGATCGCGTTCGCGAATGCGACCGCGACGCCCGACAGCAGCGCGGTGCCGCAGTCCGGCCCCATCACCAGGCGCCCGAGCGCGTGCGCGCGGCGCTTCAGCGCCACCTCCTCGTCCAGCGGCACGTTGTCGCTGAAGATCATCACGTCCAGCCCGAGGCCGAGCGCCCGGTGCGCCTCGGCCGCGGCGTACTCGCCCGGCACCGAGATCAGCGCCAGCGTCGCGCCGGGAAGGCTGCGCAGCGCGCCGCCCTGGGTGCGCGGGCGCACCGTCGCGGCGTCCGCGTCCGCCGCGGGCGCGGCCGCGAGCAGCGCGTCGCGGGCCGCGGCCACGGCGGCCTCGGCGGCGCCCGCATCCACCGCGCGCACCGCGATCACGAGGTCCGACGGACCCGCGTCGCGGCCCTCGGGCGAGAGCAGCCCGGCCTGCTCGAGCAGCGCCAGGTTCGCCGGCGTGCCGATCATCAGCGACGCCTCTTCGACCCCGTCGGCAGCGGACACCGCCGCCGACACGCGCATCAGCGCGACCGAGTCGAGATAGAAGCCGCGGCGCACCGCGTTCACGACCACCGGCGCGCTCATGCGCAGCCCATCCGGCGCGCGAGGCCTTCCAGCGCGAGCCGGAAGCACTCGTACGGCGCGTTCACGACGCCGGCGCCGACCTGCCCGATGCCGGGCTCGCGGTGCGCGATGCCGGTGTTGATCGTGGGCACGGTGCCGCTCGCGACCACCTTCAGCACGTCGATGCCGCTCGGCACGCCGGCGAAGTCGAGCGCCGGGATGGTCCACTCGCCGTTGGCGCCGGTGGTGATGTCGAACATCGCGCGCGTGTAGCCGAGCGCCGCGCTGGCCGAGCCGGCGCCGACGAAGCCGGCGACCGCGGGCGAGGCCGCCATCGCGAAGCCGCCGAGGCCGATGGTCTCGACGATCGTGGAATCGCCCATGTCGGGGTTCGCGTCGGCCTCGGTGAAGCCCGGGAAGTAGAGCCCGCGCGGCATCTCGACCGGAGCCGTGTACCACGCGTCGCCGGCGCCGCTGACGCGGATGCCGAAGTCGGTGCCGTTGCGCGCCATCGCGGTGACCACGCTGGACGCGTCGATGCCGTGCACCGGGTCCATGATCGCCTTGCCCATGACCATCGCGACGTTGAGGAACAGCTGGTCGTTACCGCCCATGAACTCGAGCGCGGCCGCGGCGGCTTCGGCGTCGGCGCCGCTGCGCACGATGGCGGGCGCCAGCGCGCGGACCAGCAGGCTGGTGCACGCCGCGTTTCGCTGGTGCATCTCGTCGCCCATCGCGAGGCCGCGCGCGACGATGCCCTTCAGCGCGACGCCGCCCGCGGCGTCCAGCGCCCGCGCGAGCAGCGGCGCCAGCGTGTCGGCCAGCCAGTGCAGCCGCGCGATGACCTCGGCGTCGTTGCCGCCGAAGCGCATCACCTTGCCCAGCCCCTCGTTCAGCGTGCAGTACGCCCGGTTGCCGAAGCGGCGGTTCTCGACCACCATCACCGGCATGTGGCAGGTGGTCATCCCGGTCATCGGCCCCACGGCGCCCAGGTGGTGGTTGGGCACGAAGGTGAAGGCGCCCTCGCCGGCCATGCGGGCCGCCTCGTCCAGGTCGCCGGCCCAGCCCTCGAACACCGCCGCCCCGGCGACCGCGCCGCGCATCGGGCCGCACATCCGCGCCCAGTCCACCGGCGGCCCGGCGTGGCCGATCACGTGCTCGCCCAGCGCGTCGATCATCTCGCCGGCCGGACGCACGTCCACCAGCACCGGCTCGGCCTGCAGCATGCGCTCCAGCGCCTGCGCGTTGGCGGCCGCGATCGTCTCGCCGTGCGCCGCCTCGAGGCGCGCGAGCAGCGCGCCGGTGGCCGCGTCGCCGCGTGCCGGAGGACTCCAGTCCACGTGCACCGCGGCCGCGCCCTGCCGGGACAGGTCGCCGGCGAACGCTTCCAGCCCCACGTTGATCACCGCGGGCGGGGCATCGAGCAGCGACGTTCGACTCATCGGCGAGACCTCCGGGGCATGGTTCGGCGGCGGGCGGCGGCACGCGCCCGGTGCGCGAGGATCCCACGATGCGCCTGCACGCGCATAGTGCCGGCGCGCGCGCGCGCGACACGCTGCTGGCGGACGGCCCGCTGCGGGTGCTGGCCGCGTTCCCGCGCAGCGTCTACCTGCGCGCGCCCGGCGGGGGCATCGTGTGCATCGGCTGCGCCGGCATCGGCGAGGGCCCGCTGAACGTGGCCTGCGCCGCGCCCGCGGACAGGCCGCCGGAGCGGCTGTGGAGCGGTCTCGGGGTCGCACCCGGGCTGACGGCGAGCGCGCACGGCACCGCGATCGCGATCGGCGACGCCCGCGTCGAGTGGGGCGACGCGGCGATCTGGCGCCCGCCTGCGCCGGACCCGCGCGCGCTGGCCGCGCGCCTCGGTCAGGGCCTCGCGGTGATCGACGCGTGGGCCCGCGACGCGGTGCCGCGCGCCGGGCTCGCGCCGCTGCTCGCGGAGCTCGCAGGGCGCGCACCCTGCGCACCGGACCCGCTGCTCGACGCCGCGCGCGCGGGCATCGCGGCCCTCGCACACGTCCCCGATCCGGCGCACCGCGACGCCGCCGCGATCCGCGCGCTGGTGGGCCTGGGCCCCGGGCTCACGCCGTCCGGCGACGATGCGCTCGCCGGCGCCCTGGTGACGCTGCACGCGCTCGGCGAGACGCGCGGCGCGACGCGGCTCGCCGGCACGCTCGCGGCCGTCGCGGCGCGGCGCACGAGCCCGATCAGCGCGGCCTTCCTCGACGCGGCGGCGGCCGGCGAGGGCGCCGCCGCGCTGCACGGCCTGCTCACCGCGCTCGCGGACGGACGGCCCGAAGCCATCCGCAGCGCCGCCGCGACGCTCACCGCGATCGGCCACAGCTCGGGCTGGGACGCGCTGGTGGGCTTGCGCTGCGCGGCCGCGGGCTTCGTCGATGGCGTCGCGCGCGGCGCGGGGTAAGCTCCGGCCCCGCCGGCCAGGCACGCTGATCGGCCGCCCCACGGCGAGTCATGCCTGACCCGGGAGGCAAGCACATGCAAAGCGATTCGAGACGGCACCAGGTCATCCGAGGCGGGTACGTGCTCGACGTCGCCCGGCGCACGGGAGGCCTCGCCGACATCCTGATCGACGGCGACGCGATCGCCGAGATCGGCGCTCCGGGCATGCCGGCGCCGGCCGACGCCGCGCTCGTGGACGCCGCGGACAGGCTGATCATGCCGGGGCTGGTGAACGCGCACACGCACGGCCACGGCAGCCTCGGCAAGGGTCTGGGCGACAGGTGGTCGCTGGAGCTGCTGCTCAGCGCGAGCCCGTGGGTCAGCGGCGGGTACACGCTGGAGGACAAGCGCACGGCGGCGCTGCTGAACGCCGCGGAGATGGTGCTCAAGGGGTGCACCGCCGCGTACGACATGTACTTCGAGGCGCCGACGCCGTCGCTCGACGGGATCGCCGCCATCGGCGAGGCCTACGCGGAGGTGGGCGTGCGCGTGGTGCTGGCGCCGATGATGGCCGACACGACGCTGTACCGCGCGATACCCGGGCTGCTGGACGCGCTGCCCGAGCCGCACCGCGAGCACGCGAGCCGGATGAGCGCGGCGGGCCACGAGGCGCATCTCGCGGTGTGCGCGAAGCTGCTGGAGGACTGGCCGTTCGAGCGCGACCGGGTGAGCCCCGCGCTCGGCCCCACGATCCCGCTGCACTGCTCCGACGACTTCGTGCGCGGCTGCCGCGACCTCGCCCGCGACTACGACTGCCGGGTGCAGATGCACCTCGCGGAGTCCAAGGTGCAGGCCGTGTCGGGCCTGAAGCGCTACGGCACGACCCTCGCGGCGCACATCGACGCGCTGGGCCTGCTCGGCCCCCGCTTCACCGGCGCCCACTGCGTGTGGCTGACCGACGACGACCTGAAGCGCATGCACGACCGCGGCGCCACCGTCGCCCACAACCCGGGCAGCAACCTGCGCCTGGGCTCCGGCGTCGCGCCCGCGCGCAGGATGCTGGAGCACGGCGTGGGCGTCGGCATCGGCACCGACGGCGGCGCGTCGGCGGATCACCAGAACATGTTCGAGGCGATGCGCATGGCCGCGTTCGTGTCGCGCGTGATGACGCCCGAGCCGGAGCAGTGGCTGGGCAGCTGGGAGGTGCTGGAGATGGGCACCGCCGGCAGCGCCCGCGTGCTCGGCCTCGGCGACCGCGTGGGCCGCGTGGAGCCGGGCTTCAAGGCGGACCTGGTGTTCGTCGATCTCGGCAACGTGAACTTCGTGCCGTTCAACGACGCCGCGAACCAGGTCGTGAACTGCGAGGACGGCAGCGCCGTCCACAGCGTGATGATCGGCGGGCGCATGGTGCTGTCGGGGCGCCGCTTCACCGCGTTCGACTTCGACGCGCTGCGCGCGCGCGTCGCCGACACGGTGGCACGCCTGCGCGAGGCCAACGCGGAGTCCTTCGAGCGCGCCCAGGCGATGGCCGAATTCGTGTCCCGCCACTGCGTGGGCCTGTGCCGCGAGGAGTATCCGGCGCGCCGGCGGATCGACGAATGAGCGACGCGAACGGCATCGAGCAGGTCCTGCGCAACCTGCGCCTGGTGCGCGGCGACGCGGAGGTGGCCGCCGACGTCGGCATCGCCGGCGGGATGGTCGTCGCGGTGGGCGAGGCCCTGGACACGGATGCGCCGGCCGTGGACCTGGGCGGGCGTCTCGCGGTGCCGGGCTTCGTGGAATCCCACATCCACCTGGACAAGGCGTGCATCCTCGAGCGCTGTCGCGCCGACGAGGGGACGCTGGCCGAGGCGATCCGCGAGGTCTCCGCGGCCAAGCGCGCGTTCACCGTGGACGACATCCGCGAGCGCGCCGTGCGCACGCTGGAGCGCTGCATCGTGCAGGGCACCACCCGCATGCGCACCCACCTCGAGGTCGACCCGGTGATCGGCGTGAAGAGCATCGAGGCCGTGCTGCCGCTGGCCGCGGAGTACGCGTGGGCCATCGACGTCGAGATCTGCGTGTTCCCGCAGGAAGGCCTGCTGAACAACCCCGGCACCGACGCGCTGATGGTCAGGGCGCTGGAGATGGGCGCGCGCGTCGTGGGCGGCTGCCCGTACACCGACAGCGACCCGCGCGGGCAGATCGAGCGCGTCTTCGAGCTGGCCCGCGAGTTCGACGTGGACGTGGACTTCCACCTCGACTTCGACACCGATCCGAACGGCATGACGGTCGGCGACGTGTGCGAGCTCACCGCGCGTCACGGCTGGGGCGGGCGCGTCGCGATCGGCCACGTCAGCAAGCTGTCGGCGCTGCCCGCGGACGAGCTCGCCCGCGTCGCGTCGATGCTCGCGGACGCGGGCGTCGCCGTCACGGTGCTGCCGTCCACCGACCTCTACCTGATGGGCGCCGACCGGGACCACGACGTCGTGCGCGGCGTCGCGCCCGCGCACCGGCTCGTCGAGCGCGGCGTGAACTGCGCGCTGTCCACCAACAACGTGCTGAACCCGTTCACGCCGTTCGGCGACTGCTCGATGGTGCGCATGGCGAACCTGTACGCCAACGTCGCGCAGCTCGGCACCCGGGCCGGCATCCGGCAGTGCCTGGAGATGGTCACCGAGCGCCCGGCGCGGCTGATGCGCGCCGCGGACTACGGCATCGCGCCCGGCAACCCCGCCGACCTCGTGGTGCTCGACTGCGACACCGCCGCCGCGGCGGTGCAGGAGCTCGCGGCGCCGCTGATGGGCTTCAAGCGCGGGCGGCGGACCTTCACGCGCGAGCCCGCGGTGCTGCACCGGCCATAGTGTCCCGTCCCACAAACACATTGCGTTTCTCGCCGGCCCCCGCACCCCGTGGCGGCGTTGCGACTCGTCGCAATAGCGACGGCTATTACTCCTCGCCGCGCCTTGCCACACGGCACGGATGGCTCGCCGAGAATTCGCAAGCTGCTTGCGGGACGGCACACTCGCAGGACGATCAAGCAGCGCGCGAGAAGCGCGTCCGCCGGCGCGCCGGCGCCGTGTCCCGGCTCAGCCCGACTCGCCCAGGTACGCGCGCTCGATCGCCGGGTCGTCGCGAAGCTCCGCGCAGGGGCCGTCGTGCACCACCCGCCCGCCGGCCAGCACGTAGCCGCGATCGGCGACGGTCAGCGCGAGGTTCGCCATCTGGTCGACGATGAGGATGGTGGTGCCCTCGTCGCGGAGATCCGCGAGCACGTCGTACAGCTCGCCGATCATCGACGGCGCGAGGCCCAGCGACGGCTCGTCCAGCAGCAGGATCTTCGGCTCCGCGACCAGCCCGCGCGCGAGCGCGAGCATCTGCTGCTCGCCGCCGGAGAGCACGCCGGCCTTCGCGGCCAGGCGCTCCTTCAGGCGCGGGAAGCGATCCAGCAGGCGGTCCAGCGCCGCGCGGTCGACCTGCCCCCCGCGCCCGTGCGCGCCGAGCAGGATGTTGTCCAGCGCCGTCAGCTCCGGAAACACCTGGCGCCCCTCCGGCACCAGCGACAGGCCGGCGCGCACGATCGCGTGCGCCGGGCGCGCCGCGACGTCGTCGCCGTCGAGCACCACCGCGCCGTCCACCGGCCGGTGCAGCCCGCTGACCGCGCGCAGGAACGTGGACTTCCCGGCGCCGTTCGCGCCGAGCACGGTCACCGTCTCGCCCGGCAGCACGCGCACGTGCGCGTCGGCCAGCGCCGGCGCGGCGCCGTAGCCGGCGGTGAGCCCGTCGGTCGCGAGCACCGGCTCGCCGTGCCCGGCGCGGGCGGCCGCGCGCGGGCGGCCGGCGAACTCGGTGCCGCCCAGGTACGCGCGGCGCACCGCGTCGCTCGCGCGCACCGCCTGCGGCGTGCCGTCCAGCAGCAGCCGCCCGGCGTCCAGCACGACGACGTGGTCGGAGATCTCCATCACCAGCGCCATGTCGTGCTCCACCAGCACCACGACGACGCCCAGACCCGCGATCTCGCGCACCAGCGCGGCGAGGCGCGCCTTGTCGTCGCGGGACAGCCCGGCGGCCGGCTCGTCCAGCAGCAGCACGCGCGGGCGCGACGCCAGCGCGCGGGCGATCTCCACCAGGCGCCTGTCGACGTGCGCGAGCTGTCCCGCCGGGCGCGCCAGCGGCCCGCGGTAGCCGACGAAGTCCAGCAGGTCCTCGGCCACCTGCACCTCCGCGCGCGTCGCGGCCGGCGCCAGCAGCAGGCCGAGCCGGCCGCGGCGGGCGCCGACGAGCACGTTCTCCAGCACGCTGAGCTGATCGAACAGCCGGGTCGTCTGGTACGTGCGCGAGACCCCGGCGCGGGCGACCCGGTGCGCGGGCAGCCCGCTCAGCCGCGCGCCCAGCGCGATCGTCCCCGTGTCCGGCCGGTAGAAGCCGCCGATCAGGTTCAGCACCGTGGTCTTCCCGGCGCCGTTCGGCCCGATGAGGCTGGTGACGTGGCCGGGCTCGGCGGTGAACGCGACGTCCTCGGCGGCGCGCACGCCGCCGAAGGCGCGCCCGAGGCCGGTCACCGTCAGCGGCTCGCCTCGCGCCGCGCGGTAGCCCAGCACCGCGGCCAGGTCGCGCCCGGACGCGCGCGCCGGGCGCGGGTCCTCGCGCAGCGCGAGGCGCGCCAGCGAGCCGGTGACGCCGCGCGGCGCGAGCCACAGCACGCCCAGCAGCAGGCCGCCGAACACCAGCAGCCGGTACTCGGCCATGCCCGAGAGCACCTCCGGCAGCAGCACCACGATGCACGCCCCGACCACCGGGCCCAGCAGCGTGCCGGCACCGCCGACCACGACCGCGAGGATGAACAGGATCGACTGGAAGAACGGGAAGGAGCCGGGGCTGATGAAGCCGTTCAGCGGCGTGAACATCGCGCCGGCGAGCCCGGTGAGCACCGCGGAGAGGACGAAGGACATGGCCTTCACGGTCAGCGGGTTGAGGCCCAGCGAGCGCGACGCGATCTCGCTGTCGCGCACGGCCCGCATCGCGAGGCCCCAGGCGCCGCGCGACAGGCGCAGGAACAGCGCCAGCGCGAGACCGGCGAGCAGCACCGCGACGGTGGCCAGATCGCGCTCGTCCAGCGTGCGCCCGAACAGGACCGGGCTCTCGAAGACCATCAGGCCGTTCGCGCCCCCCGTGACCTCGCGCCACTCGATGGTGCCGTGCTCGACGATGAACGCGAAGGCGATGGTCATCATCGCGAGGTACGGGCCGGCGACCCGCAGGCTGGGGATCGCGAGCGCCGCGCCGACCGCGGCGGTGACCGCGCCGGCGGCGGGGAACACCAACCAGAACGGCAGACCCGCCTGCATCGAGATCCCGGCGACGTAGGCGCCGATCGCGAAGAAGCCCACGTGCCCGAAGGACACCTGCCCCGACAGACCCAGCAGGATGTTGAGGCCGACCCCCACCGCGACGTTGATGGCGACGGTCGCGAGCACGAAGGACGTGTAGCCCTCGGCGGAGCGTGACAGCGCAAGCGCGCCCAGCATGAGCAGCACCAGCGCGACGCGCGGCGGCCAGCGCCCCGATGCCTGAAGGAAGACTGCGCCGGGCGCCACGGGGCTCAGGGCTCGCGCGCCGGTCGCGCGCCGCCGCGGGGATCGCCCGCGGGGCATGGCAGGGCGCGCGCCGCCGGGATCACGGGTGTCAGACCTTGCTCACCGCGGCGCGCCCGAACAGCCCGTCCGGCATCACGAACAGCACGAGGATGATCGTGCTGAACGCGACGATGTGCGTGTAGGTGGAGCCCAGGAAGGCCGTGGTCAGGGCCTCGATCAGCCCGTACAGCATGCCGGCGAGGACCACGCCCCACGCGCTGGTGATGCCGCCGAGGATGGCCGCCGCGAAGGCCTTGATGCCGAATACCGTGCCCATGCCGGCCGACACGTTGTACAGCGGCGCGATCAGCAGACCCGCGAGGCCGGCGAAGACCGTGGACAGCGCGAACGACGCGGCGATGACGCGGCGGGTGTCGATGCCCATCAGCCGCGCGGCCTCCGGGTTCTGCACCACGGCCTGCACCGACTTGCCGAGCCGCGTGCGCCACATCGTGTAGCTCAGCCCCGCGGCGATCGCGATCGCGACGGCCGGGATCACGAGCTGCAGCGGGTAGGCCCCGACCCCGAGCACGGTCACCGCCTCGCTCGCGAGCGGCGACGGCAGGCTGCGCGGCTCCTTGCCGAACGTGAACAGCGCCACGTTGTCGAGCACGATGCCGCCGGCGATGGTCGCCATCAGCCAGCCGTTGCTGCCGCGATCGGCGAACGGGCGCACCAGCACCCGCTCCACCAGCAGACCGAACATCGCACACAGCGCGAGGGCGGCGGCGGCGGCCAGCCACATGGGCCAGCCGAGCGTCACCGCGAAGGTGTAGCCCAGCACCGCCCCGAGCATCATCGAGCTGCCCTGCGAGAAGTTCACGGTGCTCGACACCGCGTAGGTCACGTGGAAGCCGAGCGCCAGCAGCCCGTACATCGCGCCGAGCCCGAGCCCGGTGATGATGGCCGATTCGATCAGCATGGCAGGTGGCCGCGTGGCGCGTGCCGACGTCGCTGCGCCGTCACTTGATGGGGACGATCTCCCCGTCCACGAAGCGCGTGAACAGGTAGTCCGAGGACCCGAGCGCGTCGTGCCGGTCGGGGGCGAACGGCTTGACGTAGGTCTTGATCAGCCCCTCGTAGCGCTCGATGTCGTAGAACCCCTGCCGGATCGCCGGCCCGTCGGTGGAGCCC
The DNA here is from genome assembly GCA_965365655.1 of uncultured Gammaproteobacteria bacterium. Classification (GTDB taxonomy): domain Bacteria; phylum Pseudomonadota; class Gammaproteobacteria; order HK1; family HK1; genus JBFHNV01. The sequence goes on from CBDUCN010000060.1 coordinate 15,494, forward strand.
GCGTTCGCGATCGCGAGCGCGGTGAGGTGCATCGCGTCGTAGGCGTTCGCGATGCCCACCGCGGGCGTGACGTCGGCCGCGGACTTGATCTCCGGGAAGCGCGCCTTGAGCTTCGCCATCATCGCGGCGGCCTTCGGCGAGTCGTTGCCGGAGAACGTGAAGGTCTGGATCATCTCCACCGTGCTCGCGCGCGGGCCCGCGAGCTCCGAGAAGCGCCCGCCGGCCGGGCCCCAGTGCGACACCACCGGCACGTCCCAGCCCATGCGCTCGAGCGACTTCATGACCTGCGACGACGGCCCGACGTTCGCGACCATGAACAGCGTGTCGCTGCCGGCCTCCTTGAGCCGGGTGAGCTGCGGCACCACGTCGACGTCGGAGTTCTCGATCTTCTCGATGCCGGCGTAGGCCATCCCCTTCGCCGCGAGCGCCGCCTTCAGGCCCTTCTCGTTCGACTCGCCCCACGGGTTGTTGATGAGGATCATGCCGGGCTTCTTCGCCCCGTGGACCTCGATCGCGCGCTCCACCAGGGCCACGTCCACCATCTCGTCCACCGCCGAGACGCGGAACACGAAGTTCGGGTCGGCGCCGTTCTTCGTGATCGGCGTGCCCGCCGCCCACGGCCCCATGAACGGCACCTTCATCTTGTTGACGAACGGCACGATGGCCAGCGACACCGGCGTCTGCAGCCCGCCGAACAGCACCGCGACCTTCTCGCGCTGCACCAGCTCGCGCGCCGCGATCAGGCCCTTGCCGGGATTGACCTCGTCGTCGCGGCGCAGCAGCTCGACCGGGCGCCCGAGCAGCCCGCCGGATTCGTTGATCTCCTCGATCGCGATGGTCAGGCCGCGGGTGATGGCCTCGCCGGACTTCGCCGAGGGCCCCGAGAGGCTGCCGATGAACCCGATCTTGATCGGCTCGGCGGCATGGCCGGCGCTCGCCCCGCCAAGCGCCGCGGCGGCGGCGAGGCCCGTTGCGAGGAAGGTGCGGCGCGCGATGCCGGCGCCCGTGCGAATCGTGCCCATCGGTGCTCTCCCAGTGTGCGTTGCGTGGATCGCCGCCCGCGACGAGCGGCTCGGCGGGAAGCGGTAGCAAGCGCCGTGCCGTGCCCGGGGCACGGGCGCAGTACGCGGCGCCGGTGCGCCGCGGCCCCGCCCGCACCACGATAGCGCGTCCACGCCCGCAGATGCACCAGGAGCGTGCGCGCCGGCTGCCTGGGAGTCCGTGAGCGCAGGCGCTATGCTTCGCCGCCACCCCCCGTCACGGACACGCACATGCCGCAGTCGAGCCCCAGCGCCGTCCCGAGGCCGGCGGACGACCCTGCCTCGCTCAGCCCCGCCGAGGTCGTGGAGCGCTACCTCGAAGCCTCGATGATCCCAGACCCGCAGACCGCCGCCCGCTACGTCGCCGACGGCACCGTGATCACCTTCACCGGCGGGCGGGAGTTCCACCACCCGAGCGAGGTGGCCGCCTTCAACGCGAGCCGCTACAAGTGGGTCAAGAAGCGCTTCGGGCGCACCGACGTGGTTCCCGGCGACGGGGAGACCGTGGTCTACAACATCGGCACGCTGTTCGGCGAGTGGCCGGACGGCGAGGCCTTCGAGGGCAACCGCTACGTGGACCGCTTCGTCGTGCGCGACGGCCGGATCGTGAAGATGGACGTGTGGAACGACAGCGCCGAGCGCCTGCTGCTCAGGCGCGAGGGCGGGCACGGCTCCTGAGGCCGGGCGCGCAGCCCGCGCGTCGCGGCCATGCCGTGGGCTGACAATCCAGCCCACGCGCCGCACCATGCACCACAGGTGCGCGACCGCCGGGATCGTTCCAGTGCCCTCCCCGTCCACTCCGCCCGAGGAGATCGTCGTGCAAGGCCTGCGCAAGGCCTTCGGACGTCAGCACGTGCTCACCGGCGTGGACCTCACCATCCGGCGCGGCGAGACGGTCGCGGTGGTCGGCGGCTCGGGCTGCGGCAAGACCGTGCTGATGAACCTGGTGCTGGGCCTGCTGACCCCCGACGCCGGAGTCATCCGGGTCGCCGACCACGCCCGCCGCGGATCGCCGCTGCGCGACACCGCGTCGCTGGGCACGCGCGCGCTGGAGCGCCTGCACGGTCACTGGGGCGTGGTGTTCCAGCGCAACGCGCTGTTCTCCGGCAGCGTGCTGGACAACATCGGGCTGTGGCTGCGCGAGACTCGCAACCTCGGCGAGGCCGAGGTGCACGCGATCGCGGTGAACGTGCTGGACGCGGTGGGCCTGCCCAGCGATCCGGCCTTCCTCGCGCAGGCCAGCGAGCGGCTGTCCGGCGGCATGGCGAAGCGCCTGGCCGTCGCGCGCGCGCTCGCGATGGACCCGGCGATGCTGTTCTACGACGAGCCCACCACCGGCCTGGACCCGGCCAGCGCGGCGCAGATCCACGACCTGATCCAGGCGACGCAGGCCCAGCCCACGGCCTCGGACGGCCGCGCACGCACCGCGCTGATCATCACCCACGACAAGGACCTGCTGGCGCGGCTCGAGCCGCGGGTCGTGATGCTGCACGACGGACGGGTGCTGTTCGACGGCGACTACGACGGCTTCGCGAGCGCCCGCCACCCGGCCATCGCGCCGTACTTCGAGCTGATGCCGGCGCTGCATCTGCGCGAGGCGGGCTGAGCGTGCGCCGGCCGTTCACCCTGCCCGCTGCGACGCCCGCGCGACGGCACGCAACGGATGCCCGGGCTCTGACGCGGGCGGACACTCGATGACCCACCCCGCGATTGCACGCGCCGATCGCCTCGTCAAGATCGCCGGCATCGTGTTCATCGGCGCCGGCGTGCTGATGATCGCGGGCGGCCTGCTGCTCGCCATCGACGACCCGGCAGGCCTGTTCCTGTCGCTGTTCGGCCTGCTGTTCGCCGGCGCGGGCTTCTTCGCGCGCGTGATGTTCGCGACCCCCGCCGGCAAGAAGACCGTGGTGCTCGCCGACGAGCGGGCCGCGACGCGCGGCGGCTCGCGACGCAGCGTGCGCTTCGTGCACGTGGACCAGGATGCGGACGAGGACGCGGTGCGCCGCGACTGGCTGCGCGAGCAGTGGCAGGCGCGCGCGGACTGGGCCCGCGGCGCCGTCGAGGACCGGGACGCGCGGCGCTCGGGGCCGCACGGCGCCGCGGTCGCGGTGCTGGCCGTGCTGACGCTGGCCGCCGGGGTCGGCGGCGTGCTGTGGGGCGAGGTCGCGGGCATGCTGGCCTTCGCCCTCGCCGTCAGCACCGGCGTGCTCGGATTCCAGTGGCTGCGCGGCGGCGCCCGCCGCCGCAAGTACGGCGAGACGCGCTTCCTGATGGCGCCCTGCCCCGCGGTGCTCGACGGCCCGCTCGCGGGCACGGTGCTCACCGGGGTGCCCCAGCGCGAGCCCGTGCCGGACGGCTTCCGCGTCCGGCTTCGCTGCGTGCACCGGCACGCGCGCAGCGAGCGCGTGCCCGGCGGCGAGACCTGGGAGCCGCGCACCCGGCACAGCACCGACGTGCTATGGGAGGCGGAGCACACCGCCGCCGGCCGGCCGTCGGCGAAGCGCGTGGCCACGCTGGAGGTGCCGGTGGCCTTCGACCTGCCGTCCGGGCAGCCGCCGTCGTCGCTGGGATCGGGGGACGGCGTCGCGTGGGAGCTCGCGATCACGGCGCGCCTGGCGGGCCTGGACTACGGGGCGTGCTTCGAGGTGCCGGTGCTGGACGCCGCGACGGCGGCCGCGATCCGCGACGCGACCGGCGCCTGATGCCGCCGCCGGCTGTGGCGGATCCCGGGCCGGCTCTTTAGCCTGGGCGCGACCACAACCGGGAGGAGCAGCACGTGGACATCCGCAAGATCGTCTTCCACCACGAGGTGGTGTACTCGGAG
>CBDUCN010000061.1:0-19276 GCA_965365655.1 uncultured Gammaproteobacteria bacterium
CAGCGCCGGGCGCTGAACGGCCGGGCGCCGACCGGCGATGGAGCGTGCGCGCTCGCGCAGCTTCGCGCGGCGAACGCCGGCGCGCGCGTCACCGCACTCAGCCCGTGGGCTGCCGCGCTCCCTCGGTGCTCGCGGGTGCGCTGCGCCCGGCCCCGAGGCCGTCCTCGAACAGCGGCACGATGAGATCGTCGAACGCGAGCCGCCAGGCCTCGGCGTGGCGCTCGTTCCAGCCGTCGCCGCAGATCTCGGCCATGGTCTCGATGAACACCTTGACGAAGTTCTGCACGTCTTCGTGTCCGATGCCGACGCGCCGGTGCGCGTGGCCCACGTCCTCGAGGTACGGGCGCACCATGTCGGCGTGATCGGCGAAGCGCACGACGCTGCTCAGCATCTCGACCATGCGCTCGCTCTGCGCGTCCATCGAGGCCGGGAACTTTGCCTCGTACTCCGGGTGGCGCTCGAACAGGCGCTTGTAGAAGCGCCGCGTGAAGGCCGCACGCTGGCCTGCCAGCGCGTTCCAGTCGTCGCGGATGAGTTCCATGTCCATCGCCGTTTCCCTGCCTGAAGGTTTTGTCGCCCTGTTTAACAGCGCGGGCGCGGTCACGCTTGACCTGGATCAAATGCCCCCGTGCCGGTCCTAGGTCCGGGCGCCGCGGCGTCGCGCGGTCGCCGTCCGCCCGGGCCCCGCGGCGGTCGCGTGGACGGGCTCCGCGCGCTGCAACCGATGCGTGCGCGTCAGTGGGGCTCCATGTCGCGGTTCAGCCGATCCGTGATCAGCATCGATCCCGGCTTGTGGGTGATGCACAACGCCGGCTTCGCACGGCGCACGATCTCCTGCGGCGTGACGCCGCAGGCCCAGAACACCGGCAGCTCGCCGTCGCGGATGTCGGGCGCCGGGCCGTAGTCCGGGCGCATCAGGTCGACGATGCCGATCTGATCCGGGAAGCCCAGGTGCACCGGGGCGCCGTGCACGTTCGGAAAGCGCGACGTGACCTGCACCGCGCGGATCGCGTTGGCCGGCGTCATCGGGCGCATCGAGACCACCATGGGCCCGTGGAAGCGCCCGGCCGGCGTGCACTCGATCGACGTGGTGTACATCGACACGTTGCTGCCGTTCTCCCAGTGGCGCAGCGGGATCCCCGCCTCGACCATCGGCAGCTCGAACGAGAACGAGCACCCGAGCACGAAGCTCACGAGGTCGTCGCGCCACAGATCCATCAGGCTCGTCGGCTCGTCCACGCACTCGCCGTCGCGGAACACCCGGTAGCGCGGCAGGTCGGTGCGGATGTCCAGGTCCTCGCCGAGGTCCGGAATGCGCGGGTCGCCCGGTGCGCTCATGCCGATCAGCGGGCACGGCTTCGGGTTGCGCTGGCAGAACGCGGCGAACTCGGCCGCGTACTCCGCCGGCAGGATGCACAGGTTGCCCTGCACGTACTCCGACGCGAGACCGGCGGTGTGGCCGGTGATGCGCTCCGCGCGGATCAGCCGCCGCGCCTCGCGCGGGTCGGTGACGGGCTCGCTCAGCGTCTCGGCGGGACGGCTCATCTCGGGGCTCCTGCGGCGTGTGGCCTGCGCGGAAGTGTAGCGGCTGCTGCCGGGGGGCGCGGCGGGCCGCCGGCGCGAGGCACCCGCGCCCGGACCTCGCGGCGCGCTCAGACGGCGCCGTTGTCGTGGAGCGCCGCGATCTCGTCGGCGCCGTAGCCGAGCTCGCGCAGCAGCGCGTCGGTGTGCTCGCCGAGCACGGGCGGCGGTGCGTCCACCGCGGGGGGCTCGCCGTCGAGCTTGATGCCGGTGCGCACGACGTGGATGCCGCGGCCGATGCCGGGCACCTGCGGGAACTCGGCGACCAGGCCGCGGTCGCGGACCTGGGGCTGGGCCAGCGCCTCGGGCACCGTGACCACGGGGCCGGAGGGCACGCCGGCGCGGTTCAGCGCCTGCGACCACTCGCGCGCGGAGCGCGCGGCCAGCGCGTCCTCGAGCGCCGCCTTCAGCGCCGCGCGGTGCTCGAGGCGCGCGTGGCGCTCGGCGAAGCGCTCGTCCGCCGCGAGCTCCTGGCAGCCCACCACGCGGCACAGCGCCTCGAACTGCTCCTGCTTGTTCGCGGCGATGTTGAGCAGGCCGTCGCCGGTCGCGAAGGTGCCGGACGGGCTCGCGGTGAAGTTCTCGTTGCCGAGCGGCTCCGGGACCTTGCCGGCGACGAGGTAGTTGCTCACCACCCAGCCCATCGTCGCGATCACCGCCTCGAGCATCGACACGTCGATGAACGCACCGGGCGCCTGCGGGTCGTGCGCCCGCGCGGCGAGCGCCGCGGCCACCGCAAATGCTGCGGTCATGCCGCCGATGGTGTCCGCCACCGGGTAGCCGACGCGGTACGGCGCGGTGTCGGGGTCGCCGGTGATGCTCATCAGGCCCGACATGCCCTGCACGATCTGGTCGTACGCGGGCTGATCCTTCAGCGGGCCGTCCTGGCCGAAGCCGGAGATCGCGCAGTACACGAGCCGCGGGTTCACCTCCTTCAGCCGCGCGTGGCCGACGCCCAGGCGATCCATGACCCCCGGGCGGAAGTTCTCGACCAGCGCGTCCGCGCCGGCGGCGAGGCGCTCCAGCACCTCGCGCCCGGCGGCGGACTTCAGGTTCACGGTGATCGAGCGCTTGCCCGCGTTCTGCGCCATGAACGAGATCCCCATGCGCGCGCGGTTCAGATCCGGCGACGCGCCGAGCTGGCGCGCGAGGTCGCCGCTGCCCGGCACCTCGACCTTGATCACGTCCGCGCCGAGGTGCGCGAGCTGGTGGCAGCAGAACGGGCCGGCCAGCACGTTGGTCAGGTCCAGGACGCGGAAACCGGCGAGGGGGCGGTGCATGGGAACGGGCTCCGTGGCGCCGTGGCGCGGCGGTGGGCGGCAACGCTACTCCCGCGGACGGCGCGGTGGGAGCCGCGGCGCGGAACGCCGTGGGGACCGGGACGTCGACCGCGGCACGGACCGCCTCGCGCCGCCGGTCGTCCGGCGGCGCGCACTGCGGCTTCCCCGGGTGCCGCCGGCCGCGCCGCGCTCAGCGCCCGGCGTCGTTCAGCGACCAGTCGTACTCGTCGTCGTCGATGCGCTCGACGCGTTCGAGCGCGGCCGCGAGCGCCGGCGCCGCGTGGCGGCGCAGGTGCGCGATCACGCCCGCGTCGTCGCCGCCGAAGTCCTCCTGGAACCACTCGTAGATGCTGGACACGATCAGCCGCCCGTCCTCGACGCGCGCGCCCCGCGGGTGGTTCACGTACGCGCGCGCCGCGGCGTCCAGCGATGCGTCCGCGGTCGCGGCGGTGAACGCGTCGCGGCGCAGATCCGGGCAGCCGATGGACGCGCAGTTCACCGCGTAGTGGATGCGCGGGTCGCGCCAGATCGGGCGCAGGATGCGGTGCTCGACGTCGTCCAGGCTGAGCGGTTCGCCCTCCACCGCGATCAGCTTGCGGCCCCACGGGCCGTCGGAGAACAGGCCTGGCGAGATGTCGATGTCGCGGATGCTCGCGACCGGGTAGTGGTCCAGCACCACGCGCACGGTGAGCGCGTTGTAGAGGTTGATCCAGAACGCGAGCTGCTCGGCGCGCGACAGCGTCGACACGGGCGTGGCCGACAGGCGCTCGAGGTAGCCGTCCAGCGCCGCGCGCTCGTCGGCCGTCACCGCCGCGTACGCGAAGCGGTTCACGCCGTCCGCGCCCGGGCGCACGTGCGCCGCGAGCACGCGATCCCACGCGGCGTGGTCGACCGTCGCCTGCGACCGCGGATCGTGCGCGGTCCAGCGCTCCCAGAGCTCGGCCCGCGGCGCGGCCGCGGCCGGCGCGAGCGCGCCGGCCAGCAGCATCAGGCACGCGGCAGCGCGCGCGAGGGCGGCGGTGGTGCGAGGCTTGCGTCGCATCGGCGTCGTCTCCTGGCCAGGCGTGACGGGGGCATGGAATGCGGCCGCGCGCGGCCCGCAGCATCAGACCGGGCGCCGCGCGCGCGGTTCCCGGCACCGGCAGGATGCCCGATGCGGCTATATTCCGCCGCTTTCGCGCGCACGCTCCGGAGAATCCCCATGGCCGAGCAGCCCCTGCGGCTGGCCGTCGACATCGGCGGCACCTTCACCGACGTCGCCCTCGCCGGCGGCGCGCGCGCGTGGACGGCGAAGGTGCTGACGACGCCGCGCGCGCCCGAGGAGGGCGTGATGCAGGGCATCGAGCGGGTGCTCGCCGGATCCGGCGCCGACCCGGCGCGCGTCGAGGTCGTGATCCACGGCACGACGCTCGCGACCAACGCGATCATCGAGCGCAAGGGCGCGCGCACCGCGCTGCTGGTCACCGAGGGCTTCCGCGACTCGGTGGAGATGGCCTACGAGAACCGCTTCGAGCAGTACGACATCAACGTGCAGCGCCCGGCGCCGCTGGTGCCGCGGCGGCTGCGCATCCCGGTGCGCGAGCGCGTCGCGGCCGACGGCGAGGTGCTGCTGGCGCTGGACGACGCGTCGGTCGAGCACGCGCTGGACCGGGTCGAGAGCGCGGGCGTGCAGAGCGTGGCCGTCGCATTCATCCACGGCTACGCGAACCCGGCGCACGAGCGCCGCGTGGGCGAGCGCCTGGCCGCGCGCCTGCCGCACGTCGCCGTGACGCTGGCGAGCGAGGTGTGCCCGGAGATCCGCGAGTACGAGCGCATGTCCACGGCGTGCGCGAACGCGTACGTGCAGCCGCTGATGGCCGGCTACCTGGGGCGCCTGTCGGCCGCGCTCGACGGCGCCGGCCTCGCGTGCCCGCTGCTGCTGATGACGTCCGGCGGCGGGCTCACCACGGTGGACACGGCCGTGCGCCAGCCGATCCGGCTGGTGGAGTCCGGTCCCGCGGGGGGCGCGATCCTCGCGAGCGCGATCGCGCGCCGCCTCGATCTTCCGCGCGTGCTGTCCTTCGACATGGGCGGCACCACCGCGAAGATCTGCCTGATCGACGACTTCGAGCCGCAGAGCGCGCGCACCTTCGAGGTGGACCGCGCGCACCGCTTCACCCGCGGCAGCGGGCTGCCGCTGCGCATCCCGGTGATCGAGATGGTGGAGATCGGCGCCGGCGGCGGCTCCATCGCGATGGTGGACGCGCTGGGGCGCATCCAGGTCGGCCCCGAGAGCGCGGGCTCTGAGCCCGGCCCCGCGTGCTACGGGCGCGGCGGCGACGCGCCGACGGTCACTGACGCCGACGTGGTGCTGGGGCGCATCGGCGCCGCGGACTTCGCCGGTGGGCGCATGCCGCTCGACGCGGACGCGGCGGCCGCGGCGGTCGCCGCCGGCGTCGGCGCTCCGCTGTCGCTGGAGGGCCCGCTGGCGGCGATGGGCCTCGCCGAGGTGGTGGACGAGAACATGGCCAACGCGGCGCGCGTGCACGCGATCGAGCGCGGCAAGGATCTCGCCGGTCGCACCCTGATCGCGTTCGGCGGCGCGGCGCCGGTGCACGCGGCGCGCATCGCCGAGAAGCTGGGCATCGAGCGCGTCGTGGTGCCGCGCGACGCCGGGGTGGGCTCGGCGATCGGCTTCCTCGCGGCGCCGGTGTCGTACGAGGTGGTGCGCAGCCGCTACCTGCGGCTGTCGCAGCTCGACGCGCCGTCGCTGAACGCGCTGCTCGACGCGATGCGCGCGGAGGCCGAGGCCGTGGTGCGCCTGGGCGCGCCGCGCGCGGACCTCGCCGAGCGCCGCATCGCGTACATGCGCTACGTGGGGCAGGGCCACGAGGTCGAGGTCGAGCTGCCGGTGCGCGCGCTGGGGGATGCCGATGCCGCGGCGCTGCGCGACGCGTTCGACCGCACCTACGCCGCGCGCTACGGGCGCACCATCCCGGGCATGGACGTCGAGGTGCTGACGTTCGCGCTGTCGCTGGCCGCGGCGCCGCCCGGGGCCGTGGCCGGCGCGCCGGCGCGCGACGGGGCGCCCGCGGCGCCGGTCGCCGAGCGGGCGCTGTTCGACGTGTCGCGGGCGGCGTTCGAGCCGGCTCCGGTGTACCCGCGCGAAGCGATCACCGCGTCGCCGCGGCCGGGTCCCGCGGTCGTGCTCGAGGAGCAGACCACGACCGTGGTGCCGCGCGGCTTCGAGGTGCTGGCCGGCCCGGACGACGCGCTGCTGCTGCGCCGCGTGCCGCCCCCGGGGGACGGCGCATGAGATGCGGGCGGCACCGTGTCCGGGACGTCCCGTCGCCGGGGAATCGGGTGCCCAGGAACGACACGCCTCGATCCTCGGACCAAGGTCTTAACCCGTTTTCGCCCCAAGTCCGTGGCGCGAACGCCACGGGGTGCGTATAAATCGACGCCATGGACACGAATTTCCAATACGGCCTGCCGGCCGAGCCGGTCTGCGCGCTGCACGAGTTCGAGGCGGCGCTCTCGACGCGCACCCAGGTGTCCGACGGCCAGGCCGAGCGGCTGCGCGCGCTGCCCCTCGGCGACCTCGATCGCGAGTCGCGCGCGGGCGCCGAGATCATCAAGCGCCTCGGCGACGCGGTGTCGGCCGCGATGCGCGAGCCGGAGCGCGCGACGAGCTTCCTGGAGACGCTGGACCTGCGCATCGTGACCCGCGACCACGACTGGCGCGCGATCTTCGGCGCGCTGCGCGAGCAGGCGGGCGGCGACAGCCAGCACATGCGGGTCGCGCTGTGGAACTACCTCGCGTACCTGTGCAGTCGCCGCGACCTGATCGAGCAGGTGCTGGAGCAGCGCCGGGCGCTGGAGTGCACCGACGAGCATCCGGCGCTGGAACTCGACCCGCAGCCGCTCGCGAGCGGTCTCGTGCGCCTTCCGAAGGGCGAGACGGTGATCGTCAAGCTGCCCTATCGCGGCCAGCTCACGCTGTACCTGGGCCGCCACGCGTTCACCCTCGCCGACGGCTACCCGCCGCGTCTGGTGGACCCGGAGGGCGGCTGGCAGAAGCTCGAGCGCGGCAGCCAGCTCGTCGGCCGGCACCCGGCCTGCGAGCTGGTCACCTGGCCGGACTTCGGCGACGTGTCGCGCGCCCACCTCGAGCTGGACTGGCGCGGCGACTCCCACGTCGCGATCACCGACCGCTCGTCGCGCGGCACCTTCGTGGACGTGGACGCGCTCGCGGACGGCCCGGTCACCGGGCCGTGCAGGCCGGCGTCCGCGCCGTGCGCGCCGGACGCGATTCCCGACGACGGCGAGCAGGTGACCGTGGTGCGGCGGTCGTCTCCCGAACGGATGGCCGCGACCCGCTTCGTGCGCGGCGACTGATCCGGGCGCGCGCGCCGCGCTCCCGGCGGCGGGGTATCGTCCCCGCCCATGTTCCTCGACCCCCGCCTGTGGCAGCTCACGCGCGGCGTGCGCGCGCGCATCGCGTTCGCGGTGCTGGTCGGCGTGGTCGCGTCCACGGTGGGCGTCGCGCGGCTCGCGCTGCTCGGGTGGCTGCTGGGCCGGGTGTACGCCGGCGCGGGCGTCGATGAGCTGATCGGGCCCGCCGCGGCCGTCGCCGCGGTGATGGTGCTGCGCGGCCTGCTCGAGCACCTGCGCGCGGTCACCGCGCACGAGACCGCGGCGCGAGTGCAGCTCGCGCTGCGCGAGCGGCTGTTCGATCACGTCGCCCGCCTCGGGCCGGCGCACTTCGGTGCGAGCCGCACCGGCGAGGCGCTGCTCGCGATGGTGGAGGGCGTCGAGCAGCTCGAGACCTACTTCGGTCGCTACCTGCCGCAGCTGTTCGTCGCCGCGATCACGCCGCTGGTGGTGTGCGCGATGCTGGCCTTGTTCGACGTGCCGCTGGCCGCGCTGCTGCTGGCCTTCGCGTGGCTCACGTGGCTCGCGCCGTCGCTGTTCCAGAAGTGGGACAGCGCGTCGTCGCTTCGCCGCCGCGACGCGTACAAGGCGTTCGCGGCCGAGTTCCTCGACGCGATCCAGGGGCTCGCGACGCTGAAGGCCTTCGGCCAGAGCCGCGCGCGCGGCCGGCTGCTCGCGGAGAAGGCGCACGAGGTGTTCCGCAGCACGATGTGGGTGCTCGCGACGAACTCGTTGACCCGCGGCATCACCGACACCGGCATCGCGGTGGGCGCGGCGGCGGTGCTCGCGGTGGGGGCGTGGCGGGTGCAGGACGGGCAGATGCCCATCGAGGTGCTGCTGATGGTGCTGATGGCGGGCACCGAGGCGTTCCGCCCGCAGCGCGATCTGCGCACCCTGCTGCACGACGGGCTGGTGGGGCTGTCGGCCGCGCAGGGGATCTTCGAGCTGCTCGAGGCGCGCCCGGCCATCGAGTGGCGCGGCGACGTGCGGCGCACCGCGGACGCGAGCGTGGCCTTCGAGGGCGTGAGCTTCGCGTACCCCGGCGGGCGCGCCGCGGCCCACGTCGGGCTCGACTTCCGCGTCGCGGACGGCGAGCGCGTCGGCTTCGTCGGCGCGAGCGGCGCCGGCAAGTCCACCATCGTGAAGCTGCTGCTGCGCTTCCACGACCCGGACGCGGGCGTGGTGCGCGTCGGCGGGCGCGATCTCCGCGAGCTGACGCCGGACGCGCTGTACCGCAACGTCGCGGTGGTGTCCCAGGACACCTGGCTGTTCCACGGCACGGTGGAGGACAACCTGCGCTTCGGCCGGCCGGACGCGACGCAGGCCGAGCTCGAGGAGGCCGCGCGCCTCGCCAACGCGCACGAGTTCATCCGCCGGCTGCCGCACGGCTATAGCACCGTGATCGGCGAGCGCGGGATCCGCCTGTCCGGCGGGCAGCGCCAGCGCATCGCGATCGCGCGCGCGCTGCTGCGCGACGCGCCGATCCTGGTGCTGGACGAGGCGCTGTCGGCGGTGGACGCGGAGAACGAGGCGGTGATCCAGGAGGCGCTGGACCGGCTCATGCGGGGACGCACCACGCTGGTGTTCGCGCATCGCCTGTCCAGCGTCGTCGACTGCGAGCGCATCCTGGTGCTCGACCGCGGCGCGGTGGTGGAGCAGGGCACGCACCGCGAGCTGCTCGCGGCGCGCGGGCGCTACCACGCGCTGATGGCGTCGCAGGTGGAGCACGCGGTGGACGGCGCGCCGGATCGGCTCGCGGACGGCGCCGGCGCGGGCGACGCGCCGGGCGCGCCCGCGGCCGCCGGGGCGCCGCCGGCCGACGACATCGTGCGCGCCGACGGCCTCGGCTGGGCCGGCGTGGTCCGCGATCTCGCGCGCTACGTGCGGCCGTGGAAGGGGCGCCTCGCGCTGACCTTCGGCTTCGGCGTCGGGCGCGTGCTGGCCTTCATCGGCGTCGGCGTGCTGAGCGCGCTGGCGGTCGCGGCGGTGAAGCAGGGCGAGCCCTTCGCGCACTGGCTGTGGGCGCTCGCGGCGCTCGCCCCGCTTGCCGGCGTGCTGCACTGGCTCGAGTCCTGGGTCGCGCACGACATGGCGTTCCGCATGCTCGCCCAGATGCGCGTCGCGCTGTTCGCGAAGCTGGACGCGCTCGCACCCGCGTTCCTGGTGCGCCGGCGCTCGGGCGACCTGGTCGCGATGGCCACGCACGACGTCGAGCTGGTCGAGTACTTCTTCGCGCACACCGTCGCGCCGGCCTTCGTCGCGGTGCTGGTGCCGGCGGTCGCGCTCGGCGTGCTGTGGCACTTCGGTGCACCGCTCGCGCTCGCGCTCGCGCCGTTCCTCGCGCTGGTGGGATTCAGCCCGTTCCTGTTCCGCGCGCGGATCGACGACCTGGGCTCGCGCTCGCGCGAATCGCTCGCGGGGCTCAACGCGCACGTCGTCGACAGCGTGCAGGGGCTGCACGAGCTGCTGGCCTTCCAGCAGGTCGCGCGCCGGCGCGAGGAGTTCGTCGACGGCGTGCGCCGCCACCTCGCGGTGCGCCGCCCGTTCTTCCGCCACCTGAGCTGGCAGACCGCGGCGCTGGAGGTGGCCACCGGCCTCGGCGGGCTCGCGGTGGTGGTCACCGGCGCGTGGCTCGCGCAGGCGGGCAGCGTGCCGGTCGCGCTGCTGCCGCTGCTGACCCTGCTCGCGCTGGCCGCGTTCCTGCCGGTGTCCGAGATCGCGCACGTCGGCCGCCAGCTCGCCGACACCCTGGGCGCGACGCGCCGGCTGCACGCGGTGGAGCATCACCCGGTGGCCGTGCGCGACGGCCCCGGCGTCGCGCTGGACGACGCGGCGGGGGCCCCCGGCGTGCCGGCGCTCGCGATGGAGCGCGTGAGCTTCCGCTACGAGGGCCAGCACGCGGACGCGCTCGCCGACGCGAGCTTCGACGTGCCGGCCGGCGCGACCGTCGCCCTCGTCGGCCCGTCGGGCGCCGGCAAGACCACCGCCGCGCACCTGTTCCTGCGCTTCTGGGACCCGCGCGAGGGCCACGTGCGCATGCTGGGCCACGATCTGCGCGAGTTCCGCCTCGACGATCTGCGCGCGCGCATCGCGCTGGTGAGCCAGGACACGCATCTGTTCCATGACTCGCTCAAGGCCAACATCCTGATGGCGCGCCCGGACGCGTCCGAGCGCGAGGTGCACGAGGCGATCCGCCGCGCGGCGCTGTCGGAGTTCGTCGCGTCGCTGCCCGAGGGCCTCGCGACGCCCGTGGGCGAGCGCGGCATGCGCCTGTCCGGCGGCCAGCGCCAGCGCGTCGCGATCGCGCGCGCGTTCCTCAAGGACGCGCCGATCCTGATCCTCGACGAGGCCACCTCGCACCTGGACGCGGTCAGCGAGGCCGCGGTGCGCGGCGCGATGGAGGACCTGATGAGCCACCGCACCACGCTGGTGATCGCGCACCGCCTGTCCACCGTGCGCAGTGCCGACGCGATCGTGGTGCTCGACCGCGGCCGCGTGGTCGAGGTGGGCGACCACGCGAGCCTGCTCGCGCGCGGCGGGCTGTACCGTCAGCTCGTCGCGCGCCAGCTCGCGAGCGCGGCGGAGTAGGGATCAGGACCGACGCGGCCGCCCCGCCGCCGGGATCCGGCCCGGAGCACGGACGCGGCGCGGCGTGGGCTGCCGCCGGCCGGCGCTGCCGGCGACCGGGCGCGAATCCGCGCCAACGCGTCCGGCCGGCGGGGCGGCGCGTCCCGCGCCGCCCCGGTCACAGGTCGCACAGCGCGAACACCGCCTGCACCGCGTACACGCCCATCTGCGCGCCGCCGCGCGCCGCGTCCGGCAGCCCGGCGCCCAGATCCGCCCACGCGCGTTCCACCGCCGCGCGTCCGGTGCCCTCGATCAGCACCATCCACGGCGCGGTCTCGTCCGGCGGATCGCGCAGGGCCCGCTCCGCGGTGGGCACGCCGGTGACGTCCGGGTCCGCCTCCAGCACGTGCACGCCGCACACGCCCGGCGCGCCGGCGAGCGCCGCGACCGGGTCGCCGGCGAGCCGCGCGCGCAATGCGTCCGCCTCGTGCGCGGGCGGCGCGAGGCGCACGGTCAGCATCCACCCGCCGAGCGCCGCGCCCGCGCTCGCGCGCACCCGCGCCGCGGTGCGCACGGTGCGCGTCATGCACGACGAGACGCGCGCGGTCCACGGCGTGGGCGCGTCCAGCCGGGCGACGTAGTGCGGCGAGCGCAGCACCTCCACGTCCGCGGTCTCGTAGAGGATGAAGTAGCGCGGCGACAGCGCGTCGTCGACTGCGCGGCAGCGGCGCCCGCGCAGGAATCCCGGCAGGCCGACGCGCTCGGGCAGGTGCTCGGTGGTGTGCCACTGGTCGAAGTCGGCGTCGTGCTCCGCCGGCACGTCGTGGAAGTTCGCGAGCGCGCCCTGGCCGATCAGCACCGCGCGCGCTCCGCATCCGGCGTCGCGCGCAGGATCACCGACAGCGGCGCACCGCTGTGCGGGTGGTGCACCGGGGTCGCGTGCACGGCCGTGAAGCCCGCGTCCGCGAGCTGCCGGCGCCACGCGTGCGGCCCGTGCCGGTACCACGGCATCGGGCTCGCGAAGCCCGGCCCCAGCGGCGCGAAGTTCTCCTCGCGCCAGCCGTCGTCGTCGTCGCCGGAGGTGTCCGGGTGCACGGTCTGCACCAGCAGCGTGCCGGCAGGGCGCAGCAGCGACGCGAGGGCCGACAGCAGCGGGCGCAGGTCGCGCTCGAACAGCGAGAAGTTGCACGCCGCGGCGTCGAAGCGCCCGAGCACGAGCGGCTCGCGGGCGAGCGCGTCGTAGTCCACGTGGTGCGCGCGCACGCCGGTGTCGAGCGCGGCGGCCACCAGCGCGGCCGAGCCGTCGATCCCGATCGCGTCGATGCCCGCGCCCGCGAGCGCGCGGCACAGCCAGCCCTCGCCGCAGCCGACGTCCAGCACCCGCGCGGGCGCCCGCGCCCGCACCGCGGCGACCATCGCGGCGTCGGTGGCCGCGCGCCGGCTCTCGATGCGCCGCCCGCGCACCGCGTGGATCCAGGCCTCGGCGTTGCGGTCCCAGCTCGCGCGGATGCGCGCCGGCGCGTCGTGCGCGGGCGGCGTCACGCGGCCGCGCCTTCCTGCTGCTCGAAGAACGAGCTGTTCGCGGGCAGCTCCGGCAGCTCGAGGTCGAAGGCCACCGAGCGCACCCGCCCGCTGCGCGTACCGCGCACCAGCAGCCCCTCGTGGCGGTGCGGCATCGGGTTCGGCGACAGAGGGACCGCGTCCTCGGCGCTGTAGACGCAGATGAACAGGGTGCGCGCGCGATCCGACGCGTTCGCGGCGGAGCCGTGCAGCAGCCGGGTGTGCATCAGGCACGCGGCGCCCGCCGGACCGGTCACCGTGCGTGCGCGGTGCCGCGCGTCCTCCTCGACGGCCTCGTCGATGAAGCCGCGGAAGCGCCCGTCGCGCCACAGCGAGTGGATCGGGCCGCGGTGTGATCCCGGGACCACCTCGAGCGCACCGTTGCGCTCGTCCACCGCGTCCAGGAACAGCAGCGCCGTGATCACGTCGTCGTTCGAGTGCGGCGTGAACGCGAAGTCCTGGTGGTAGCGCACCGGGGTCACGGTGTGCGGCTGCTTGGCGTTGGTCTTGGTGTGGTGCAGCTTGACGCCGGGGCCGATCAGGTCCGCGACCGCGTCCACGAGCCGGCTGTCGGTCGCGGCCCTCAGGTGCGCCTCGGAGACCTCGATGGGCGCGTTCACACGCCGCAGCGCCGGGTGGTCGGGACCGTGGCTGGGGTCGAGATCGAAGCGCGGGCGCGCGTTCAGCGTCTCGCCGTACGGCGCCGCGTGGCCGCGGCTCTCCTCCACCCACGCCCGCATGTCGGCCTGCAGCTCGGCCAGCGCGCGGGCGTCCACCGCGTCGTGCAGCAGCAGGCAGCCGTCCTCGTGGAAGGTGCGCTTCTGGGCCTCGGTCAGCGTGGGCATGGCGATCACCGGCGCGCGGCAGCGGGGCGTGCAATGGTGCACCATGCGCCGGCGCGGCGCTTGCGTCCCGCGCCCGGGCGCGTCATGTCGCACGATCGCGGGGCGCGGACGGCGCGCGCTCTCGCCGCGGCGGGTGTGTCCGGGACGACGGCGCGGGCGGGCGTCCCCCCGAGCGGCGGCCCCGTGTGCACGGACCTGCCGGCGCACCGCTGCGGCGCGCGGGCGCCTGAGCGGCCGTCGCCCGCGCGGGTGTCGCGGCGCTCCCCGCGTGACGGTCCGGCTCGCCGGTCGCGGCGCTCCCGGCTTGCCTCCCGGCGCGCGCGGCGCCGGGCGCGCCGCCGCGGCTCGCGTACACTGCGCGCCTTCGCGGCCTTCCGGAACCGGCACCATGCGCGCATCCACACGTTTCAGGCAGCGCCTCGCGGCGCCCGGCATCGTCGTCGCGCCGGGCTGCTACGACGGCCTGTCGGCGCGGCTGGTCGCCGAGGCCGGCTTCGAGGCGGCGTACGCGAGCGGCGGCGCGATCGCGCGCAGCGCCGGGATCCCGGACCTCGGGCTGCTGAGCTTCACCGAGATCGGCGAGCGCCTGGCGCAGATCGTCGACGCGGTGGACGTGCCGGTGATCGCCGACATGGACACCGGCTACGGCAACGCGCTCAACGCCCGCCACGCGGTGCGCGAGTTCGAGCGCGCCGGCGTCGCCGGCTTCCACCTCGAGGACCAGACCTTCCCGAAGCGCTGCGGCCACCTCGACGACAAGGGGGTCGTCCCGCGCGCGGAGTTCGAGCAGAAGCTGCGCGCGGTGCGCGACGCGCTCGGCGACGACGACATGGTGATCGTCGCGCGCACCGACGCCATCGCGGTGGAGGGCTTCGATGCCGCGATCGAGCGCGCCGAGGCCTACGCGCAGGCCGGCGCCGACGTGGTGTTCGTGGAGGCGCCGCAGACCGAGGAGCAGATCGCCCAGATTGCGCGCCGCCTGCCGCAGCCCAAGCTCATCAACATGTTCCACGGCGGCAAGACGCCGCTGGTGCCGGTGCAGGACCTCGACGCGATGGGCTACAAGATCGTGATCGTGCCCAGCGACACCCAGCGCGCCGCGATCGCCGCGATGCGCCGGGTGCTCGACGCCATCCGCCGCGACGGCCACAGCGGCGCGCTCGTCGACGAGCTCGCGTCGTTCAGGGACCGCGAGGCGATCGTCGACACCGCCCGCTACCTCGCCGACGGCGAGCGCTTCGGTGTCTGATCGCGGGCATGTCCGAACCGCGGGCACATGCGGGTCGCGCAGCGCCGCGGCGGCGGTTGCGGTGACTGCGGCCCGGATCGACCTGAACGCAATGCAGGAGGCCTCGTCATGACCGCGAACTCGCCGCTCGCGCGCATCCATGACCAGCTGATGTGGAACCGGCTGCTGTCGGTGGTCGAGGAGCAGGCGCAGACGCTCATCCGCACCGCGTTCTCGAACACGGTGCGCGAGGCGGGCGACCTGTCCGCCGGCATCTTCGACCTGCGCGGGCGCATGCTCGCGCAGGCGGTGACGGGCACGCCCGGGCACGTCAACGCGATGGCGGCGTCGGTGGGCTTCTTCCTGCAGAAGTTCCCGGTCGAGACCATGCGCGAGGGCGACGTCTACATCACCAACGACCCGTGGATGGGCACCGGGCACCTGCACGACTTCACGGTCGTGACGCCCGCGTTCCGCGGCGGTCGCGCGGTCGCGCTGTTCGCGTCCACCAGCCACGTCGTCGACGTCGGCGGGCTCGGCTTCGGGCCCGACGCGCGCCAGGTCTACGAGGAGGGGGTCTACATCCCGATCATGGCGCTCGCGCGCGCCGGCACGATCAACGAGTCGCTGATCGAGATCGTGCGCGCGAACGTGCGCGAGCCGGTGCAGGTCGAGGGCGACTTCTACTCGCTGGCGGCGTGCAACGAGACCGGGGTGCGTCGGCTGCTCGCGATGATGGACGAGTTCGACCTGCAGACGCTGGACCGCCTCGGCGACTTCGTGATCGAGAGCTCGCGCGCGTCGATGCTGGACGAGATCGGGCGCCTTCCGGCCGGCGAGTACGTGAACGCGATGCGCATCGACGGCTACGAGGAGCCGGTGGACCTGAAGGCGAGGATGACCATCGGGCCGACCGGCATCGACGTGGACTTCTCCGGAACGTCGGAGGTGTCCAGCTTCGGCATCAACGTGCCGCTCACGTACACCCAGGCCTACGCGTCGTTCGGCGTGCGCTGCGTGGTCGGCTCCCGCGTGCCGAACAACGCGGGCTCGCTGGGCCCGGTGCGCGTGAGCGCCCCCGAGGGCTGCATTCTCAACGCGCCTCACCCGTGCGCGGTCGCGGCGCGCCACGCGATCGGGCAGATGCTGCCGGACGTGGTGCTGGGCTGCCTGGAGCAGGCGCTGGGCGGGCAGGTGCCGGCGGAGGGCACGTCGTGCCTGTGGAACCCGGTGCTGTATGCCGGTCACGGCGTCGCCGGGCGCTTCGGAAACGCGACGCCGTTCACCGTGACCCTGTTCCACAACGGCGGCACCGGCGCGCGCCCGTCCAGCGACGGCCTGTCCGCGACGGCGTTCCCGTCGGGGGTGCGCAACACGCCGGTGGAGATCAACGAGGCCATCGCCCCGATCGTGGTCTGGGAGAAGGAGTACCGCGAGGATTCCGGCGGCGCCGGGCGTCACCGCGGCGGTCTAGGCCAGGTGATGACGGTGGAGAGCCGCGAGGGCGCGCCGTTCGCGATCTCGTCGATGTTCGATCGCGTGAAGCACCCGGCGCGCGGGCGCCGGGACGGCGCGCCCGGGGCCTGCGGGCGCATGTATCTCGAGAGGAGCGGCGTGGACCTGAAGGCGAAGGGCCGCCAGCAGGTGCCGGGCGGCGAGCGGCTGGTGATGGCGATGCCCGGCGGCGGCGGCTACGGCGCGGCCTTCGAGCGCGACCCGTCGGCGGTTCGCGAGGACGTGCGCGACGGCCTGGTGTCGCGCGACGCGGCACGCCGCGACTACGGCGTGGTGCTCACCGACGCGCTGGAGGTGGACCCCGAGGCTACCGCGCGGGCGCGCGCCGCCCGGTAGCGAGCCCGGCGCGGCGGGCGCCGGCGCGCGTGTGCGCCGCCGCCCATCGCGCGGCCGCGCAAGGGCGGCGGCGGGTCCGGTGGGGCTACACTGGCGTCGTGACACGGGCCAGCCGCACATGAAGCTTCGTTTCTGGGGCACGCGCGGATCCATCGCGAAGGCCGGGGCGCAGACCGTGCGCTACGGCGGCAACACCTCGTGCGTGGAGGTGCGCTCCGACGCCGGCACGTTCGCGATGATCGACTGCGGCACCGGCGCCCACGGGCTCGGACAGGCGCTGGTCGAGGCGCACCCGGAAGGCCCCATCGACGGGCACATCCTGATCACGCACACGCACTGGGACCACATCCAGGGCTTCCCGTTCTTCGCGCCGCTGTTCCGCGAGGACAGCACGTGGCACGTGTACGGGCCGCGCGGCTTCGGCAGCTCCCTCGCCGACACGCTGTCCGGGCAGATGCAGTACGCGTACTTCCCGGTGGACCTCGAGCAGCTCGACGCGCGGGTGATCTTCCACGACCTGGTCGAGGGCGAGTTCCGCGCCGGCGACCTGCGGATCACCGCGCAGTACCTGAACCATCCCGCGCTCACGCTGGGCTACCGCATCGAGGCCGACGACGCGGTGCTGGTGTATGCCAGCGATCACGAGCCCCACGAGCGCGCGCTGGCCGATGGCGGCACGCCGTGCGACGGCGGCGGGGACGGGGCGCACGTCGCGTTCCTGCACGACGCGGACCTCGTGATCCACGACGCGCAGTACCGGGCCAGCGAGTACCCCGAGAAGGTGGGCTGGGGACACAGCACGCTGGAGTACGCGGTGGACTGCGCGATCGCGGCCGGCGTGCGCGAGCTCGCGCTGCACCATCACGACCCGCTGCGCGACGACGACGGCGTGGACGAAGGCCTGGGCATGGCGCGCGCGCGCGCCGCCGCGGCGGGCTCGTCGCTCGCGATCCGCGCGGCGGCGGAGGGCGACGAGATCGCGCTCACCGGCGATCGGCCCCGCAACACCCGCGCGCGCGCCACGCGGCGCGACGCGGAGACCGCTCCGGCGACGGCCCCCGGATGCCGCAGCGTGCTGATGGTCGGCCTCGCGCCGGCGCTGGCGGGCTGCGTGCGCGAGGCGGCGGCGGCCGAGGGGCTGGAGATCTTCCACGCCGGCGACCCCGGCGAGGCGGTTGCGGTGGCCGGGAAGCGCCGGCCGTCGGTGATCTTCGTCGGCGACCCGCTGCACGGCGGCGAGCCGGGCGCGCTGTGCGCCGGCGTGCGGGCGTTGCCCCGCCCCTACGGCGCCGACGCCGTGGTCATCGCGGTCGCGGAGGAGACGGCCGCGCTGTCGCCGGCCTCCGGTGCCGGCGGCGCGGCGCCGGACGAGCGCATCGTGGGCCCGCTGACGCCGCAGTACGTGCGCACCCGGCTGCGCGCGTGGCTGCTGCGCCGCGGCTGCCGCTGGCGCCCCGCGCCGCTGCCGCCGGACGAGGAGGAGCGCCTGGCCGCGCTGAGGGCCACCGGTCTGCTGGACAGCGCGCCGGAGGCGCGCTTCGACCACTACACGCGGCTCGCCGCGGAGATGTTCGACGTGCCGATCGCGCTGCTCAGCCTGGTGGACGCCGAGCGCCAGTGGTTCAAGTCACGCCACGGCCTGGACGTCAGCGAGACGCCGCGCGACCGCGCGTTCTGCGCGCACGCGATCCTCGACGACGGGATCCTGCAGGTGACGGACACCCACGACGACGAGCGCTTCGCCGACAACCCGCTGGTGACCGGCGAGCCCCGGGTGCGCTTCTACGCCGGAGTCGCGCTGAAGAGCGGCGAGGGCCGGCGCGTGGGCACGCTGTGCCTGATCGACCACCGCCCGCGCGAGCTGAGCGCGCGAGAGCGCGAGAGCCTGGTGGATCTCGCGCGCTTCGTGCAGGCGGAGATGCAGCGCGGGGGGCGCTGATGCGCCGCCGCGCAGCCCGCGTCCACGCGCCGCGCGCGGCGGGCGTTCTCGCCGCGCTGCTGCTCGTGGCGGCGCCGTTGCCGGCGCCCGGTCAGTTCGAGGACGCGCGCGCCGCGATGGTCGACGAGGTCGAGCGCACGGCGGCCGAGGCCGCCGCGTGGACGGGGCGCGAGCGGCTCGCGCCGGCGGTGATCGCGGCGCTCGCGCGGGTGCCGCGCCACGCGTTCGTGCCGCCGCCGCTCGAGCGCTTCGCATACCTCGACCGCCCGCTGCCGATCGGCGAGGGGCAGACGATCTCCCAGCCCTACATCGTGGCCCTGATGAGCGACCTGCTGGACGTGGGGCCGGGCGACCGGGTGCTCGAGGTGGGCACCGGCTCCGGCTACCAGGCGGCGGTGCTCGCGGAGATGGGGGTCGCGGTATGGAGCATCGAGATCATCGATGCGCTGGCCCGCGACGCCGCCGAGCGCCTGCGGCGCCTCGGCTACGCCGGCGTCACCGTGCGCGCCGGGGACGGCTACCACGGCTGGCCGGAGCACGCGCCGTTCGACGGCATCGTCGTCACCGCCGCGGCGCCCCACGTGCCGCAGCCCCTCGTGGAGCAGCTCGCCGAAGGCGGGACGCTGGTGATCCCGGTGGGCCCGCAGCACGGCGATCAGCGCCTGCTCGCGATCGAGAAGGGCGCCGGCGGCGAGCTGACGACCCGGGAGGTGCTGCCGGTGCGCTTCGTGCCGCTGACCCGGGCGCGCTAGTGTCCCGTCCCGCAAACGGCTTGCGAATTCTCGGCGAGCCATCCGTGCCGTGTGGCAAGGCGCGGCGAGGAGTAATAGCCGTCGCTATTGCGACGAGTCGCAACGCCGCCACGCGGTGCGGGGGCCGGCGAGAAACGCAATGTGTTCGTGGGACGGGACACTAGCAGGCTGTTGATTTTCGACAGCCTGCGCGCGGTACAGGGACGTGCCGGCATGAATCAATCACGCAAGTGATTGATTCATGGAGCGAGCGCGAGACC
>CBDUCN010000062.1:0-18907 GCA_965365655.1 uncultured Gammaproteobacteria bacterium
CGGCAGGGCCGCGCCGCGCGCCCGGATCAGGCCGGGAGGTGGATCCGGAAGCGCGCGCGGATCGCCGCGTCGGCCCCGGCGTCGAACGCGGCGCGCGGCGGCGCGTCGAGGATGGCCCGCTTGCGCGCCGCCGCCGCCGCGATCAGGTCCGGGCGATCCGCCTCGTACCACTCCTTCGGCGACATGCGGTTGCCGACCAGCGGGTAGACGTACTCGGTCTGCATCAGCCCCAGCGTGTGCCCCTCGCCGAGGTAGTGGCCGGCGCCGTCCAGGCACACGCTGCGCATCGCGTCCAGCGCGAGCGAGTCCTCGCTGACCTCGATGCCGCGCACGCAGCGCTGGCAGTGCCCCAGCATGTCGTCGCCGAGGATCAGGCTCTCGAAGCAGAAGCCGAGCAGGGACGCGTGCATGCCCACGCTCTCGTAGACCATGTTCAGCCCGGCGAGGCCCGCCATCACGTTCGAGATCCCCTGCTCCCAGCCGGCCTGCATGTCCGGCAGCTTCGCGTCGGCGATGCCGGCCGCCGCGCCGCCCGGCAGGCCGTAGTGGCGGCTCATCTGCGCGCAGCCGGCGGTGAGCAGCGCCTGCTCGCCGGACCCGCCGGACATCGCGCCGGTGCGCAGGTCGGACACGAACGGCCAGGTGCCGAAGATCGCCGGGTGCCCGGGGCGCAGCGCGTTCACGTACACGACGCCGGCGAGGCATTCCGCGACCGCCTGCACGATGGCGCCGGCGATGGACGCCGGCGCGGTCGCGCCGGCCTGGCCGGCCGAGAGCAGCAGCACCGGCATGCCGCCCGCGATGCACGCCTCCATCACGTGGCAGCTCTCGGTCGCGAAGCGCATCGGCGGCACCACG
Source organism: uncultured Gammaproteobacteria bacterium (assembly GCA_965365655.1). GTDB lineage: Bacteria > Pseudomonadota > Gammaproteobacteria > HK1 > HK1 > JBFHNV01. The sequence goes on from CBDUCN010000062.1 coordinate 859, forward strand.
AAGCAGTTGCTGTTCGACACGAACGGGCGCGCGCGCCACGCGGCCTCGCCGCCCGCGACGAGGTGCAGCATCTCGAGCGCGGGCGGCACGGACGACGCGTCGGTGAAGCTCACGCCCACGTGCTTGGTCGTGCCGCGGCAGCACGCGTAGAGCGTGTTCATGTCCATCTCGAAGCTGTCGGCGACGTCGCGGCACACCATCGGGCGCTGGAAGAAGTGCACGTTGTCGAGCTGCTCGACGATGCGCGCGGCGTCGTACAGGTCCTGCACCGTGGAGTCGCGGTACTCGCGCGTGTGCGGATCGACCACGTGCACCGCGGCGCCGGCGGTGCCGTAGTGCACGCGCGCGCCGCTGAGATCGAGGTCGTGGCGCGGGTCGCGCCCGTGCAGCGTGATGCCCCGCGCGGCCTTCGCGAGCATGTCCTCCACCAGCGCCGGCGGGAATCGCAGCCGGCCATCGTCGCCGAGCACGGCGCCGGCGCCGGTCAGCGCCGCGACCCCGGACTCGGGCGCGCCGGACAGGCCGATGGTCGCGAGCGCCTCCAGCGCGGCGCGGTGGATGCGCTGCACGTCGTCGTCGCCGAGCGGGCGGTACGCGCCGCCCTCGAGGCCCGCACGCACCGGGCGCTTCGCGTCGGCGAGCGGCGCGGCGCGCAGCGCCTGCCGGGCCCGGCGGCCGCCGGCGCGCCGGCCTCGCGACTCGTCACCGATCGCCATCGCGTGCGCTCCGCGGCGCGCTCAGGCGCGCAGCCGCTCGTTGTCCGGATCCCACAGCGCGCGGTCGGGCTGCACGACGGCCGGGTAGCGCCGGCCGTACATCTCGACCTCGACCGCGGTTCCCGGCTCGGCGCAGTCCGCGCGCAGCACGCCCAGCGCGATGGAGCGCTCGACGCGGTAGCCGTAGCCGCCGGACGTCACCTCGCCCACCGGCGCGCCGGCGTGCCACACGGTGGACATGTACGGCGCGTCGTACCTGCCGGCCTCCACGACCAGCGTCGCGAAGCGGCGCGCCGGCCCGGCGCCGCGCTCGGCGAGCAGGGCGGCGCGCCCCGGGAACGCGTCCTTGCCGAAGTCCACGAAGCGCTCGAGGCCCGCCTGCAGCATCGAGTAGTCGGTGGACAGGTCCCCCTTCCAGGTGCGGTAGCCCTTCTCCAGGCGCAGCGCGTCCAGCGCGAACATGCCGAACGGCACGAGGCCCAGCGGCGCGCCGGCGTCGAACAGCGCGGCGTCGATCGCGGGCAGGTCGTCGGGCGCGGCGTGGATCTCCCAGCCGAGCTCGCCGGTGAAGCTCACGCGCACGAGGTGCGCCGCGCGGCCGGCCACCGTCGCCGGCTGGTGCGTGAGCCACGCGCGCGACAGGTCCGCGTCCGTGACGCGCGCGAGGATCGCGCGCGAGCGCGGGCCCGCGACGATCAGCGTGCCGAGGTCCTCGCTGCGATTGGCGACGCGGATCGGGCCGTCCACCGGCAGCATGGCGCGCAGCATCTCGCCGTCGTGCTGCTCCGCGGCGGCGGCGGTGATCAGCCAGAAGTGGTCGGGCCCGAAGCGCACCACCGACATCTCGCTCAGCACCCGCCCGCGGTGATCCGCGAAGTACACCAGGCCGACGCGGCCGGGGCGCGCGATGCGCCCCGTCACCAGCCCGCGCAGCCAGCGCCCGGCGCCGTCGCCGCGCACCTCGAAGCGCGCGAAGCCGGGCAGATCGAGCACGCCGGCCGCGTCGCGCACCGCGAGGCACTCCTCGCGCACCCGCGGCTCCCACGGCCCGGTGCGCGCCCAGGTCTGCGTCGCGGCCTCGGAGACGTCGTCGCCCGGCTTCGCGAACCAGTTCGCGCGCTCCCAGCCCGCGTACGCGCCCATCTGCGCGCCGCGCTCGAGGTGGCGCGCGTGCAGCGCCGACACGCGCACGTCGCGCCCGGCCGGCCACTCGTGGTGCGGGAAGTGCATCGCGTACTCGTGGCCGTAGACCTCCATCGCCTTCGCCAGCGTGTAGTCCTGGCCGGCCCACGCGCCGAAGCGGCGCGGGTCGCACGACCACATGTCCCACTCCGTGGCGCCGTCCACGACCCACTCGGCGAGCACCTTGCCGGCGCCGCCGGCCTGCGCGATGCCGAAGGTGAACACGCAGGCCTCGAACGCGTCCGGCACCCCGGGCATCGGGCCGAGCAGCGGGTTGCCGTCCGGCGCGTACGGGATCGGGCCGTTGATCACCTTGCTCACGCCCGCCGTGCCGAGCAGCGGCACCCGGGCCATCGCGTCCTCGATGTACCACTCCAGGCGCTCGAGGTCGTCGGGAAAGAGCTGGAACGAGAAGTCCTGCGGCATCGGGTCGTCCGCGCCGACCCAGTGCGCGCGGCAGCCGCGCTCGTAGGGCCCGAGGTTGAAGCCGGCCTTCTCCTGGCGCAGGTAGTACGAGCTGTCGACGTCGCGCAGCAGCGGCAGCTTGTGCCCGGCCGCGGCCGTCCACGCCTCGACCTCCGGGATCTGCCCGGTGAGCAGGTACTGGTGCGACATCACGACCATCGGCACCTCGCGGCCGAACAGCGCGCCGACCTCGCGCGCGCGGAAGCCGGCCGCGTTGACCACGACCTGGCAGCGGATCGTGCCCTGCGCGGTCTCCAGCACCCACTCGCCGCGCTCGCGGCGCGCAGCGGTGACCGGGCAGAAGCGCACCACCTTCGCACCGAGGTCCCGCGCGCCCTTCGCGAGCGCCTGCGTGAGCTGCGCCGGGTCGATGTCGCCGTCGTACGGGTCGTGCAGCGCGCCTTGCAGGTCGTGGGTCTCGAGGAACGGGTAGAAGCCCTTCAGGTCGCCGACGCCGACGGTGCTCACCTCCAGGCCCTGGTAGCGGCCCATGCCGACCACGCGCTCGAACTCCAGCATGCGCTCGCGCGAGTGCGCGAGGCGCAACGACCCGGTGACGTGGTAGTTCATCGGGTAGTCCACCGCGTCGCCGAGCCCGCGATAGAGCTCGGCGGAGTAGCGCTGCATGTTCATCACCGACCAGGACGCGGAGAAGGTCGGCACGTTGCCGGCGGCGTGCCAGGTCGAGCCCGACGTGAGCTCGTCCTTCTCCAGCAGCACGCAGTCGCTCCAGCCGCGCAGCGCGAGGTGGTACAGGCAGGACGCGCCGACCGCCCCGCCCCCGATGACGGCGACGCGGGCGGTGGATGGAAGTTCGGCCATGCTCGCTCCCCTGACGGGCTGTTGACGTTCGCCGTCCCGGCGAGCTTCGGCTCGCGGCGCCGAAGATGCGGTCTGCGGCTCGCGCCGGCCAGGGCGCCGGTCGCTGCCGGGGATTCTTGGTCACATTCGCGCGCGCGTCCACCCGCGCGGCTGCGGACGCGGCGAGCGGGCTCGTGCGCCGGGCCGGCGCGGAGCGGGCAGGCGTTCGTCAGCGTCAGACACGGGCGCGTCAGCCCGGCGCGGTGACGGGGCGGGCGGCGAAGCCGGCGAGCAGCCCCCGGACAAAGCCGTCCCCGTCGCACGCATCGCGCCACCTCTTTACACTCGTGGCCGACCAGCAAGGACGCCCGAGCGCCATGACCGACGACGAGATCACCGCACTGCTGCGCGAGCGCGGCTCACCGGCGCTGAGCACCATCGGCGGGCACGTGCTCGGCTACGAGCAGGCGCGGCGCGAGATCACGATGGGCTTCGAGGCGACGCCCGCGATGTGCCACTCGCGGGTGATCGTGCAGGGCGGCTTCATCACCGCGATGGTGGACAGCGCGATGGCCTACGCGGCGATAGGCGCCAGCGAGGGCCGCGCCGCGGTGCCCACGCTGGAGGTCAAGGTGAGCTTCCTGGAAGCCGGCAACCCGGGCCCGATGACCGCGAAGGCGCGCGTGGTGCGCATGGGCAGGACCATCGGCTTCCTGGAAGGGGAGCTGTTCCAGCGCGACGCGCTGATCGCGACCGCGTCGTCGACGGTGCGGATCGTGCTCCGCGGCTGACGCCCGCGACGCGGACGCGTCGCCCGATTCGCCGCAGGGCCCTCACGTCCGGCGCCCGCCGGCGCCTCGCACGCTCGAACGGGCCCGGTGCCCGCGCGTCACTCGACGCCGGGGTCGTAGAGCTTGATCACGCTGCTGCAGTCCTCGTCGCCGTGGCCGTTGTTCACGTGCAGCGCGAAGGCCGAGGTCGCCGCGGCGCCCACCGGCGTCGCCGTCGCGGCGGTCTGCGCGGCAGCCTGCGACAGGCGGAGATCCTTGAGCATCAGCTTCGCCATGAAGCCCGGCTTGAAGCCGTTGCTGGACGCCGACGTCGGCACCGGCCCGGGCATCGGGCACATCTTCTCGAGCACGTAGGAGTTGCCGGTGGACGTCGTGATCACGTCGTAGAGCACCTGCCGGTCCACGCCCAGGCGCTCGCCCATGACCATCGCCTCCGACACCGCGGCGATGGTGACGCCGGCGATCATGTTGTTGCAGATCTTCGTGACCTGCCCCATGCCCGGCCCGCCGCACAGCACCACGTTGGCGCCCATGTTGCGAAGCACCGGCGCGACGCGATCGAATGTCTCACGCTCGCCGCCGCACATGAAGGTCAGCGTACCGGCGTCCGCGCCGCGGACGCCTCCGGACACCGGCGCGTCCAGCATCTCGAAGCCCGCCGCGGCCGCCGCCGCGTGCGCGTCGCGTGCGGTCTCGACGTCGATGGTGGAGCAGTCCACGACCACCGTCCCCGGCGCCGCGGCGGCCAGCACGCCGTCGTCCAGCAGCACCTCGCGCACGTTGGCGCCGACCGGCAGCATCGTGAACACCAGGTCCACGCCGGACGCGGCCTCCTTCACCGATCCCGCCGCCTTCACGCCGGCCTGCACCGCGAAGTGCATCGCCTCCTCCACCCTGTCGAAGCCCTGCACCTCGTGTCCCGCGCGCACGAGGTTGCGCGACATGGGCCCGCCCATGTTTCCCAGGCCTATGAATCCGACACGCGCCATGACGCTTCCTCCGCTGTTCCGGCCGCCGTTCGCTTCGCCGCTCCGGGCCGTCAGGCCGCCTTGCTGCTGCCCTTCGGCGCGAGCCCCAGGATGCCGCGCGCGTCCGCCGTGGTCGCCACCTGGCCGCCCAGCTCGCGGATGATGCGCACGCCCTTCTCGACCAGGTCCTTGTTGCCCTTGCACTTCACGCCGCGCTCGACGAACACCGCGTCCTCCATGCCGATGCGGCAGTGGCCGCCGAGCAGGAAGGCCTGCGCGAGCATCGGGAACGCGAAGCGGCTGGCGCCGAACGCGGCCCACTCGGCGTTCGCGGGCAGCAGCGACTTCGCGTAGAGCATGGTCTCGGTGCCCGGCGCGAAGCCGTACTTCACGCCGGTGACGATCTGGAACAGCGTGGGCTCGCGCAGCGTCCCGTCCTTGATCAGCTCGTGGGAGAGCTGGATGTCGCCGCTGTCGAACACCTCGAGCTCGGGCTTCACGCCGGCCGCGTAGATGCGCTCGGCCATGATGCGGATGTTGCGCGGGCTGTTGATCACCGCGCCGTTTCCGAACCACATGGTGTTGAGGTCGAGGCTGCAGATCTCGGGCTTGAGCTGCACCACGTGCTCGGTGCGGATCTCGGGCGTCGTGAGCATGGTGCCCGGCGCCGCGACCTTCGGGTCGTCGTCGCTGGGCAGGAAGCGTCCGCCCGGTCCGGTGGTCAGATTGATGATCAGATCCGTGTCGCTCTCGCGGATGCGCTTGACCACCTCGCGGTAGAGCTCGAGATCCATGCTGGGCCTGCCGGTCTGCGGGTCGCGCACGTGGATGTGGCAGATCGCCGCGCCCGCCTTCGCGGCGGCGATGCAGTCGTCGGCGATCTCCTGCGGTGTGACCGGCAGGGTCTCGTTGTGCTCGCGGGTGGGGTGGCTGCCGGTGACGGCGCAGGAGAGGATGGTGGGTTTCATGGCTGGCACCTGTGGTCGTTGTCCGGTATCGGCGGCGAGGCTGGCCCGACCTCCGTCGCGTGCCGCCGCGATCGCGGCGGCCGCACGCAAGACTACAACGAATACGCCGACGGCCGGCCGCGGCGCGCGGCGTGGAAAGCGGCGCGCCGGCTCGCGCACGGCCGGGCGCCGTCCGGCGTCCGCGCCCGGGGGAGGAGCCGTACCGGCGCTCGTCTTCCGATTCCGCACGCGCCCCGCCGCGCGCGGCGCCAGGGGCAGGACGACCACGACGGCCCCTGCCGGCGCGGCCTCACCGCGCGTCCGGGAACACCTCGCGCAGCGTCTTCAGCGGCGCCTCGTCGAGGCGCACCGCCTCGCCGGCCGGCGCGCCCGCCGCCGCCGGGTACAGCGAGCGCACCAGCGGGTCGTGGCCCGGCACCACGTGGTCCTGGCTCTCGGCCAGCGCCTCGAAGCGCTCGTAGCTCTTCATCAGGTCGCCCTGCGACCAGCAGATCGCGAACGGCACGCGCTTCACCCAGTGCTCGTAGTAGTGCGACGCGTCGGACGCGAGCAGCACGAAGCCGCGCTTCGTGCGCACGCGCACCGCCTGCATGCCCATCGTGTGTCCCGGCATGCGGTGCACCGTCACCCCGGGCGCGACCTCGCCGTCCTCGGAGTGGAACGCGACGCGCTTCTCGAACAGCCGGTGCACCAGCTCCGCGACGTGATCCGCGGAGTACGCGTGGCGCTCGGCGTCCTCCAGCATCCACCGCCCGGTCGCGAACTGCATCTCCGACTCCTGCAGGTGGAAGCGCGCGCGCGGGAACGCGCCGAGGGTGCCGGCGTGGTCGTAGTGCAGGTGGGTCACGATCACGTCCTCCACCGCCGCCGCGTCGACGCCCACCGACGCGAGGGCCTCGGCCGGCAGGCGCATCACCCTGCGGTCGCGCTTCGCGGCCTCGGCGTGATCGAAGCCGGTGTCGACGACGATCGTGCGCCGCTCGCTGCGCAGCGCCCACACGTAGAAGTCGATCGGCATCGGCGTGTCGTGCGCGTCCACCGGCTCCAGGAAGTTCTCCTGCCGCGTGCGGTCCGGCTTCTCCGCGTAGCGCAGCGCGACGATCTCGTAGGTCTCGGCAGCGGACATGGCAGGGCTCTCCTCGCGGCAGGTGTACGGGCGATGATCGCACGGCGCGTGCGTCGCATGGCACGGTCTCCGCGGGGAACCGTGCGCGACGCGCCGGCGCGGCCGGGCCCGGGCCCGGCGCGCCCGTTCGCGGCACGCGCGGGCCGGCCCGCTGCCGCGAGGATCGCGTCCGGACGGCGGGACGGCTCCGCGAGGCGTTGCCGCGGCTCGGTGCCGCGCCCGCGCGGCGCTCCCGCGCGTCGTTGCCTGTGCGCCGTGCCGCGCCCGCGGCGGGGCAGCGCCTACGCGCGGGCCGCGTTCGCGCCGGCGACGCGGCCCGACACGAAGGCCCACCCCAGGTGGTGGCCGTGCCCCTCCAGCAGCAGGCCGCCCTGGCCGTTCGCGCCGGCCGCGAACAGGCCCGGGATCGCGGCGCCGCGCGCGTCCAGCACCTCGAGCGCGTCGCTCACCGCGAGCCCGCCTTCGGTGAACGGCACGTACGCGCGCACCGGGCCGAGCACGTGGAACGGGGGCGCCGTCAGCGCCGGGCGCGCGCCGCGCGCGTCGCGGTCGGCGTTCCAGTCGTTCACCGTGCGCGCCAGCGCGCCGCCGTCGAGCCCGGCCTTCGCGGCCGCCCCCGCGACGCTGGAGGCCGCGTGGAACACGTCGCCGCGGGTGCGCCGGTAATCGTCCAGGTACGCGTACGCGATCCCCGGGGCGGTGGACACGAAGTGCGGCCACGCGGCGAAGCGCGCCGCGATCGCGCCGTCGAACACGACGAAGGCCTCGCCGCCCGCGCGCGCCGCGGTCGCGTGGGCCGGGCGCTCGCGCTCGTCGCAGAAGCGCCGGGCGCCGCGGTCGACGAGGATCGCGCCGGCATCCAGCAGCTCCCGCGACAGGCCCAGCGCGGTGGTCAGGAAGCGCATCACGAACGGGCGCACCAGCGCGCGCGGCAGGCGCTCGAACCCGACGCGCAGCGCGTGCGCCAGCATCGGACTCGACGGCAGGTCGTGCAGCCACGGGCGCGACGGCGGCGGCACGAAGCGCAGCACCGGGCCGCGCACCAGGTCGCCGTTGACCACGACGCCGCCCGCGTCCCGGCCGAGGCGAAGCCCGTCGCCGGTGGCGCCCGGGTTCACCGGCGCGAGGCGCGCGGCCGCGTCGCTCGCGAGCTCCGCGAGCAGCGCGGGGCTCGCGCTGTAGTCGCCGCCGGCCAGCACGACCGCGCCGGCGCGCAGCTCCTGCTCGTCGCCCGAGGCCTGCTGCACGCGCACCCCGGTGACGCGGCCCGCCTCGCGCAGCAGCGACGTGACCCGCGCGCCGGTGCGCAGCGCGACGCCCAGCGCGCGCGCCCGCCGGCCCAGCCGATCGGGGAACGCGCGCGAGCTCGGAAGCACGTTGTGCATGCGCGCGACGCGGTGCGGCGGCTCCGGCATCGGGCCCGTGAACACGAGGCCCATCCCGCACAGCCAGTCGAAGGTCTCGCCGATGCGGTCCACCAGCAGCCGGCGCAGCACCCGGTTGTCGCGGTTCGCGAGCGGGCCGGCGAGCCGCTCCAGGTCGGCGTAGTGATCGTCCGGCGAGTCGCGGATCCCGGCCCGGCGCTGGTGCGGGGAGCCGTTCACGGAGATCGAGCCCACCGACCACGCGGTGCTGCCGCCGGGCCGCGGGTCCTTCTCGAGCAGCACCACGCGCGCGCCGGCGCCGCGGGCCTCGATCGCGGCCGCCAGCCCGGCCCCGCCGGCGCCGACGACCAGCACGTCGGCCGGCGCGGGGCTCATGCGGCGTCGCGCGGTCGCCCGGCGCCGCGCTGCGCGAGGCGAACGGGGGCGCCGGCCGCGCTCACGCGGCACGTGGCGCGCGACGCGACGGGCGACGCCGTCAGGCGCCGCCGATGCAAGGCCTGCGGCCGGGTCCGTCCGGCGCCGGAAGCGCGACCCGCCGGCGGCGGCCGGCCCGGTCCGGGTCCGGCCGCACGGCGCGCCGCGGCGCGTGCCGGCGGGCTCACGCGGCGTCGGCGATGTGGCGGTCCAGCAGCCGGCCGGCCCCCGTCAGCGGCCGCGTCCAGCCGAGCCGCCGCAGGCACGCCCACAGGCTCGCCTGCGTGGTGGACACCACGGGCTTGCCCAGCTCCGCCTCCAGCGGCTCGATGGCCTCCATGCTGACCCAGTTGGTGCACGCGAGCACCAGCGCGTCCGCGTCGGGACGGTCCGCGCGCCGGCCCGCGTCCAGCGCCGTGTCCGGCCCGAGCCGGCCCACCTCGAGGTTGTCCACGTAGCCGAGCCCCAAGCTGTTCACGACGCGAAAGCCGTTCGCGTCCAGGAACGCGGCCGCCACCGCGTTCACCGCGTCGTCGTACGCGGCGGCCAGCGCGACCCGCCTCGCGCCGATCGCGGCCAGCGCCTCGAGCAGCGCGGTGGAGGTCGTCGTCGCGGGCTTGCCGCTGGCCCGCTCGATGCGCCCGCTGACCTCGCGGTCGTAGCCGACGCCCTTCAGGAAGCTGGGCGCGGTGGCGCCGAGCAGGATCAGGTCCACGTCCGCGCTCGCGAGCTTGCGCGATTCCTCCTCCAGCGGCCGCAGGATCTCGACGATGGACTGCGCGGCGATGCGCGTCAGCGGCAGCCGCCCGACGTGCAGCGAGATGTCCGCCGGCAGTGCGGCCGCGAACTCGCGCTCCACGGTGGTGTTCGACGACGGCACCAGGACGCCGAGGCGGCGAGAGGGCGCGGCGGGTGCGGTCATCTGGCCTCCCGTGGGGCGCGAGCGGGGCCGTTCCCGCCCCGGCCGCGCGCCGGTTGAAGTCCGTTCGCGGGCGGGAAGCTTCGTCGCGCGCCCGCCCGGGTCCGGGACGAAGAATGTGCCGGCAGCATCGCGGCACGCAAGCCGCCTGGCGGGCGCAGGCGCGGGCCCCCTGAGGCCGCTGAGGACGACGCCCCACCCGGGAAGGCGGACGGGCGCGGTCGGCGCGGCCCCCGGCCGTCGGTGCTCGCCGCGAGCGGTGCGGTGCCGGGCGCGCCTCGGACCCGAGGGCGGCCGCCGGTCGGCGCAGCCCCCGGCCGTCGGTGCACGCGGCTCGCCGCGACCGGTGTCGCGCCGGGCGCGCCTCGGACCCGGGGGCGGCCTCCGGTCGGCGCGGCCCCCGGCCGTCGATTCACCCGGCTCGCGGCGACCGGTGCGGCGGCGAGCGCGCCTCGGACCCGGGGGCGGCCCCGCAGGCGCCCACCGCGTGGCGCCGCCCGCGCGGCGGGCGGCAGCCGGCACGCGGCCGGCGTGAGATAATTGCCTATTCCGCTCCGGACCGTTTCGGCATGGCCCCGCACCGCCAGCAGTCGCTTCCCGCCGGCATCGACATCGACGGCTTCGCGATCCGGCGCGTGATCGGCACGGGCGGCTTCGGCATCACGTACCTGGCCTTCGACACCAGCCTCGAGCGGCCGGTGGCCATCAAGGAGTACTGCCCGCACGACATCGCGCGCCGCGGCGACGAGGACACGACCCTGCAGCCGGCGCACCCGGACGTGCGCGACGCGTACGAGTACGGCCTCGGCCGCTTCCTCGACGAGGCGCGCACCCTCGCCCGCTTCCACCACCCGAGCATCGTTCGCGTGCACCGTTTCCTGAAGGCGAACGGCACCGCGTACCTGATCATGGAGTTCGAGGAGGGCAGGACCCTGCACCGGGTGCTCGAGCAGGGCCCGCGGCTGGACGAGCAGCGGCTGCTGCACCTGCTGCTGCCGCTGCTCGAGGGCCTCGAGATGGTGCACGAGGAGAGCTTCCTGCACCGCGACATCAAGCCCGCCAACATCGTGATGCGCGAGCGGGGCACGCCGGTGCTGCTGGACTTCGGCGCGGCGCGCATGGCGCTCGAGGCGCAGGAGGGCGACCTCACGGTGATGCTGACGCCGGGCTACGCGCCGCTCGAGCAGTACAGCTCGACCGATCAGCAGGGCCCGTGGTCCGACATCTACGCGCTGGGCGCGACCGCGTATCACTGCATGACCGGCACCGCGCCGCCGTCGGCCACCGACCGCATCGCCCGCGTGCACACCAGCCGCCCGGACCCCGTCCCCGAGACGCTGCGCCCGCTCGCCGGCACCTACAGCAACCTGCTGCTGGAGACGGTGCTGTGGATGCTGGAGCCGGTCGCCGCGCGGCGACCCCAGAGCGCCGGCGAGCTGGTGCGGGCGCTGCGCCCGATGCACGGCATCGCCGCGTACCGGCACGACCGCGCGGACGACGACGACGGCCCGGCCACGCGGGTCGCCGCGGACTTCGTGCCGACGCCGGCGCTGACCCGGGGCCTGGAGGCGGAGCTGTGCCGCCACGCGGGGCGGATCGGACAGCGCGTGGTCGCGCCGGCGGTCGCCCAGGCGACGCGCTTCGAGGAGCTGGTCGAGCACCTCGCGGGCTTCGTGCTCGATCCGGGGGCCGAGGCGGAGTTCCGGGCCGCGGCGCGCACGCTGCGCGAGGACCCGGCGACCGCCGCCGGTACCGGGGGGCCGGGCTCGGGAGCGCCGCGGGCACCGGCACGGACCACCGTCGCAGAGGATCCTGACATTGCGCAGGACGGGTACACCGCCGCGCCGGCGCCATCCCGCCCGCCCACGACGCGCAGCCTGCACGACGAGGTGGTGCGCCATGCCGAGCACCACCTGGCCGAGCTCATCGGCCCCATCGCGAGCCTGCTGGTGGAGCAGGCGGCCGGCCAGGCGACGACCCGCGAGCAGTTCCTGGACCTGCTCGCGGAGGAGCTGGACGACGAGGCCGAGCGCAAGGCGTTCCTCGCGCGCGTCAAGTAGTACTCTTGCGGGTACGGCCGGCGGCTTTGGCGGCCATTCAGCGCAGGAGCCACGATGAAGCTCGTCACCAAGTTCAATCTCGTCGTCGTCGCGGTGTTCGTCCTCGGACTCGCGGTCACCGCGTGGAGCTCGTGGACCATCCTGCAGGCCAACGCGCGCGAGGAGATCGCCGAGCGCGCCGGGCTGATGATGGAGGCGGCGCTCGCGACCCGCAGCTACACCATCACCGAGATCGCGCCGCTGGTGCGCCCGCACATGACGCAGAGCTTCCACGCGCAGACCGTGCCGGCCTACGCGGCCACCCAGACCTTCGAGTTCCTGCGCAGGACGCACGGCGAGTACAGCTACAAGGAGGCCACCCTGAACCCGACCAACCCGCGGGATCGCGCGACGGACTGGGAGGCGGACATCGTCACGGCGTTCCGCAACGACGAGGCCCTGCACGAGATCACGGGCGTGCGCGACACGCCCACCGGGCCGTCGCTGTACCTCGCGCGGCCGATCCGCATCACCAACGAGGCCTGCCTGGGCTGCCACAGCACGCCGGACGCGGCGCCCGCGGTGATGGTCGCGAGCTACGGCACCGCGAACGGCTTCGGCTGGCAGCTGAACGAGGTCGTCGGTGCGCAGGTGGTGTCGGTCCCGATGGCGGTGCCGATCGCCCACGCGCAGCGCGCGTTCGTGACCTTCATGTCGACGCTGCTGGGCGTGTTCGCGCTGATCATCGTCGCGCTGAACGTGCTGCTGCGCCGGGTGGTGATCACGCCGGTGAAGCGCATGGCGGAGATCGCCGACCAGGTCAGCAAGGGCCAGGCCGACGCGCCCGAGTTCCAGGTCGAGGGCGAGGACGAGATCGCGGTCCTCGGGCGCTCGTTCGGGCGCATGCGGCGCAGCCTCGAGAAGGCGATCGCGATGCTGCGCAAGCCGACGACGCGCCGCGCCTGACCGGTCGGCGCTACTCCATCGCGATCGCGATCTTCCCGACGTGCCCCGCCTGCGCGAGGTGGCGGTAGGCGTCGCGGAACGCGTCGAACGCGAACACCCGGTCCACCACCGGCTCCAGCGCCGCGGCCTCCGTCGCCGCGACCAGGGCCTCGAACGCGTCGCGGCTGCCCACCGAGATCGCGTGCAGCGACACGATGCGCCGGAACGCGTCGGGAAGATCCAGCGTGCCGGTGGTGCCGTCCAGGAACCCGATCAGGCTGATGCTGCCGCCCACGCGCGCCGCCGCGACCGAGCGCGCGACGTTCCCGCCGCCGACGACGTCGACGACGTGATCGGCGCCGCGCCCTCCGGTGAGCGCGAGCACCTCGCGCGGCCAGTCCGGCGTGCGCCGGTAGTCGATCACGGCCTCCGCGCCCAGCGCCCGCGCGCGCGCTGCCTTGGCCTCGCTGCCCGAGGTCGCGATCACGCGCGCGCCGGCGCACACCGCGAGCTGCAGCGCGAACAGCGACACGCCGCCGGTGCCCTGCACCACCACGACGTCACCGGGCTTCACCCGCCCCTGCACGAACAGCGCCTGCCACGCGGTGACGCCGGCGATGGGCAGGCACGCCGCCTGCACCGGCGTCATGTGGCGCGGCGCGCGCACCGCGCTGCGCTCGTGCACGCACACCTGCTCCGCGAGCACGCCGTCCTGCGGCCCGCCGAGGCGGCGCGCGACCGCCTCCGGGCTCGGCGGCCCGCCCATCCAGTCCATCACGTACAGCGGGCACACGCGGTCGCCCGCGGCGAAGCGGGTCACGCCCGCGCCCACCGCCTCGACCTCGCCGCAGGCGTCGGACAGCGGCACCACCGGCAGCGGGAAGTCGCCGTAGCTGCCGCGTGCGATCGCGAGGTCGCGGTAGTTCAGCGTCGCGGCCTGCACGCGCACCAGGATCTCGCCGGGACCGGGCCGCGGCGCCGGGCGCTCGGCGAGCACCAGGCCGTCCAGGCCGCCACGTTCCCTGAGCTCCACCACCTTCATGCGCACTCCTCCCGCTCGCGTGCGTGCCGGCGCACAGGGTATCGCCGCAGCGGTTGATCCGGGGCGCGCCAGGGCACACGCTTGCCGGACCGTACCGGCAGCCGAGGAACAGACCGTTGACCGCGACCGACCCCGTTCACGCGCGCCGCCCCCGGGGGGACGGCGCATGAGCAGCATCACGCTGGACCCGGTGGAGGCCCGCGTGCTGGGCGTGCTGCTCGAGAAGGAGATCACGACGCCGGACGTGTACCCGCTGTCGATCAACGCGACGCTGGCGGGCTGCAACCAGAAGTCGAGCCGCGAGCCGGTGATGAGCCTGGTCGAGGGCCAGGTGCGCGACGCGCTCGAGAGCCTGGTCGCGAAGACGCTGGTCCGCGAGCAGGGCAGCGCGGGCGGGCGCACGCGGCGATTCGCCCACCGCATGGACAGCCGGCTGTTCGGCACGCTGCAGTTCTCGCGCGAGGAGCGCGCGGTGCTGTGCGTGCTGCTGCTGCGCGGCGCGCAGACGCCCGGCGAGATCCGCAGCCGCTGCGGGCGGCTCGCGACGTTCGCCGACGTGCCGGCGGTCGAGCGGGTGCTGGACACGCTCGCGGGGCGCGAGGACGGCCCGCACGTGGAAGCGCTGGCGCGCGAGCCCGGCCGGCGCGAGGTGCGCTGGCAGCAGCTGTTCTCGCCGCCGGCCGAGGGGGCAGCCCGGGCGGCGGCACCCGCGCCCGAGCCCGCGGGCGCGCCGGCGTCCGCGCGCGGCGACGCCGTGGATGCGCTGAGCGATCGGCTCGCGGCGGTGGAGGCGCGCCTGGATGCGCTCGAGGCCGCCCTCGCGCGGGTCGCGCGCGGCGACGACCCGTCGGGCGATCGCGCGCCGTGACGTGCCTGCACGCGACGGCGACGCCACGATGACCCTCACCGTGACCCCGCTGCGCGCCGACTTCGTCGCGCGCGTGACCGGCCTGGGCGCCCTCGACGACCTCGACGACGGGACGTTCGCGCAGCTCCGCCGCGCGCTGGACGACCACTCGGTGCTGATCCTCCCCGGCCAGCCGATGGACGACGCGCGCCAGATCGCGTTCTCGCGGCGCTGGGGCCCGATGGAGCCCACGAAGGGCGTCAATCCCGCGAGCGGCACGGTGTTCGCGCGCCAGTCCAACCTCGACATCCGCAGCGGCGAGGTCATCCCGCCCGACGATCGGCGCATGGCCTACCAGAAGGGCAACTACCAGTGGCACGCCGACAGCACCTTCAAGCGGGTGCCGTCGCTGTGCTCCATCCTCACCGCGCGCGAGGTGCCGCCGGAGGGCGGCAACACCGAGTTCGTATCCACCCGCGCGGCGTGGGACGCGCTGCCGGAGGACCTGAAGGCGCTGGTCGAGGACCTGGTGGTCGAGCACGACTTCTCGGTCTCGCGCGCGCGGGTGGGCTTCACGTTCACGCCCGAGGAGGCGGCGCACTACCCGCCGGTGTGGCACCCGCTGGTGCAGACCAACCCGGTGACCGGCCGGCGCTCGCTGCTGATCGGCGCCCACGCGTCGCGCATCGTCGGCTGGCCGCTGGACGAGGGCCGCGACCTGCTCGACGACCTGCTCTCGCGGGCCACCCGCGCCGAGGCCATCCACTCGCACGCGTGGCAGCACGGCGACGTCGTGATCTGGGACAACCGCGCGACGCTGCACCGCGCGACCGCGTACGACAGCGTGCGCTACCGGCGGCTCATGCAGCGCACCACCATCGGCAACCCGGGGATCCTGCGCACGCCGGCCTACCGGCGCGTCGAGGCGCGGCGCGAGCGCGCCGCGGACGCGCCGTGAGGCGAGGCTCGCCGCGACGGTGACGCTCGGCGGCCCGCTCGCGCGACGGCGGGCGAGGCACCCGCACGGGTCTGGGTCCGCGGCGGGATCAGCGCGGCGGCCGCGACGGCCGGTGACCGACCTTGGCCCGGTTCACGTCGGCGCGAACGTCCTCGCGGCTGCGCTCGTAGACCAGCTCGCGGCCCATCACGCTTCCGGCGTACGCCTGGCCGGTGCGCGTCGGCGTGAGCTCGCAGGTCATGCTGTGCTGGCCCGTGCCGAGCACCACCTCGATGCGGTCGGGCTGCATCCGGTGCACCACCACGTCCACCAGATCACCGCTCTCGGTGATCCGTACCTTGATCGTCCGCTCCGCCATGGTCCGTCTCCGCTTGCTGATCGCGCCATTGTGGATGCCCGCGCGCGTGCATGCTACAGAGACGGCCTGACCGCGACCCGGACGACCACGCGATGAGCCTGCGACTCGGATACCTGCTGCCCACCCGCGAGCACGTGATGGAGGGCCGCCACGAGGCGGCGCCGCTGCTCGCGCTCGCGGAGAAGGCCGAGGCGCTGGGGCTGGACTCGGTGTGGGTCGGCGACTCGCTGGTCGCGAAGCCGCGCCACGAGCCGCTGACGCTGCTCGCCGCGGCGGCGGCGCGCACGCGGCGGGTCGCGCTCGGCACCGCGGTGCTGCTGCCGGCGCTGCGCAACCCGGTCCTGCTCGCGCACCAGGTCGCGACGCTGGACCGGATCGCCGAGGGACGCGTGATCCTGGGCATCGGGATCGGAGCCGACGCGCCGCCCATCCGCGCCGAGTTCACCGCGGCCGGGGTTCCGTTCGAGCGCCGCGTCGGGCGCATGCTGGAGGGGATCCGCCTCGCCCGCGCGCTGTGGCGCGGAGAGCCCGTGACCTGGGACGGACGCTGGACACTGGACCGGCAGGCCGTGGGACCGACCCCGCACCGCCCGGGGGGGCCGCCGATCTGGCTCGGCAGCCGGGTGCGCGCCGGCATGCGGCGCGCGGGGCGCCTGTTCGACGGCTGGTTCCCGACCGGCCCGGACCCTGCCGGCTACCGCGAGCAGATCGCCGAGGTGCGGGGCCACGCGCGCGAAGCGGACCGCGAGCCAAACGCGATCACGGCCGCGGTGTACCTGACGCTGCGCATCGACGACGACCGCGACGCGGCGGCGCGCCACATCGACGCGTACATGGGCAGCTACTACGGGCCGGCCGCCGCCGCGGTGCGCAAGCACCAGGCCTGCTTCGGCGGCCCGGCCGACGAGGCCGCCGCGTGGATGCGCGGCTTCGTGGACGCCGGGGCGGAGCACCTCGTCGTGCGGCTCACCGGCGACCACGAGCGCCAGATCGAAACCCTGGCGCGCATCCGAGAGATGATCTGAGGCCGCCGCGCGCCGCGGCGTCCCGCCCGTCACCCAGCAACGGAGATCCGCCATGCGATTCAGCTTCTGGCCCGTCGCGAGCCAGCCCTTCGAGGACGTGCTCGCCCTCGCCCGCCACGTCGAGCGCAGCGGCTGGGACGGCGTGTGGTACGCGGACCACTTCATGCCCAACACCGCGGATCCGTCGGGCCCGATCCACGAGGTGTGGACCACGCTGTCCGCGCTCGCGGTGAGCGTGCCGCGGATCCGCATCGGGCCGCTCGTGCTGGGCAACACCTACCGCCACCCGGCGGTGGTCGCGAACATGGCGGCGACGCTGGACCACGTCAGCGGGGGACGGCTGGTGCTGGGCCTCGGCGGCGGCTGGCAGGAGAACGAGCACGCCGCGTACGGCCTCGAGTTCCACACGGTGGGCACGCGGCTGCGCATGCTGGACGAGGCCTGCCAGGTCATCAAGGCGCTGTTCCGCGACGAGCGCGCGAGCTTCCAGGGGCGCTACTACACGCTGGCGGACGCGCCGCTCGCGCCGAAGCCGCTGCAGGACCCGCTGCCGCTGATGATCGGCGGCGGCGGCGAGAAGGTGACGCTGCGCATCGCCGCGCAGCATGCCGACGAGTGGAACGTGTGGGGCGACGTCGCGCGCCTGCGTCAGAAGATGGGCGTGCTGGACGGCCACTGCGAGCGCGTGGGACGCGATCCGGGCGCCATCGCGCGATCCGCCGCGGTGCTGGTGTACCTGAGCGACGACCCCGCGCAGGTGCGGCGCATCAACGAGGAGCCGCAGGCGCGCCCGTCCATCGCGGGCAGCGCGTCGCAGCTCGCGGACACGGTCGCGGCCTACGCCGAGGCCGGCGTGGACGAGCTGATCGTCCCCGACTTCCACCTGCCGACGGGCGCCGGCGCCGCGAAGACGGAGTTCCTGGACCGCTTCATCGAGGAGGTCGCGCCGGCGGCGCGCTGAGAACCGACAGCCGGCGGCGCGCTGAGAACCGACAGCCGGCGGCGCGCTGAGAACCGACAGCCGGCGGCGCGCTGAGAACCGACAGCCGGCGGCGCGCTGAGAACCGACAGCCGGCGGCGCGCTGAGAACCGACAGCCGG
>CBDUCN010000063.1:0-18906 GCA_965365655.1 uncultured Gammaproteobacteria bacterium
GCTTGAGCACCGCGGCCTCCTCGGGGCTGAAGCGGCCGGGGAAGAACAGGTAGCCTTCCTTCTCGAAGCGGGCCAGCTCGTCTCGGGTGAGTTGCATCGGACTCTCCTCGTCAGGTGTTCGTGGGGGTGGCGTCGAGGCGCGCGGCGGTGACCTCGCCGGCGCGGCGCGCATGGTTTTCCGCAAGCTGGCCGGCGCGCTCCGCGTCGCCCGCGAGCACGGCGTCCAGGATCGCCGCGTGCTCGGGCCACACGTCGCCGCGCCGCGCCCGGTCCTCGAGCACCGCGTGCATGCAGCGGCGGAAGTGCACCCACTGCGGCTCGCTGATCTCCTCCAGCGCCGGATTGCCGCTCAGGCGGTAGAGGCACACGTGGAAGCGCACGTCGTCCTCGATCAGGGCCGCGAGCCGGCGCCCGTGCGCCGGCTGCTCGCGCTGGCGCTCGACGAGGCCTTCGAGCTCGGCGACCAGCGCAGGCTCCGCGTCGCCGCGCGCGACGCGGGACGCGGCCTCGCGGGCGGCGAGGCCGTCCAGCGCGCCGCGAACCGCGTACAGCGCGCGCAGCCGGGCGGCGTCCATCGGCGCCACGGTGAGCCCCTTGCGACCCAGGTCCACCAGCACCCCCTGCTCGCGCAGCACCCTGAGCGCGTGGCTGACCGGCTGGCGCGAGACCCCGAGGCGCCGCGCGATGTCCTCCTGGGCCAGGCGCTCGCCGGCGCGCAGATCGCCCGCGACGATCGCGTCGACGATGGCGCTGCGCACCTGGTCGGTGAGCACGGGGGTGGAGGCGACCGGCTTCATGGGTAGCGCATACTGAATTCGGAATTCAGAAAATGCAAGCGGCGCCGTCGCGGCGGGGCGTCCCGGGCGCGCGCCGCGGCCGGCGGCTCGGGGCGCGTCAGTCGGCGCGCTCGTCCAGCATCTCCCCGAGGCGCTGGTTCAGCGTGTGCAGCACGCGCACGCGGGCGTGGCGCTTGTCGTTGCCCTCGACCAGCGTCCACGGCGCCACCGCGGTGCTGGTGTACTGCACCATGTCGTTCACCGCGCTCTCGTACGCGGGCCAGCGCTCGCGGTTGCGCCAGTCCTCGTCGGTGAGCTTCCAGCGCTTGTACGGCGTCTGCTCGCGCGCCTTGAAGCGCGCGAGCTGCTCCTCCGGCGTGATGTGCACCCAGAACTTGACGATCGCGATGCCGTGCTCGGCGAGCTGGGTCTCGAAGTCCACGATCTCGGCGTACGCGCGCCGCCACTCGTCCTCGGCGGCAAAGCCCTCGACGCGCTCCACGAGCACGCGGCCGTACCAGGAGCGGTCGAAGATGGCGACGCGCCCGGCGCGCGGCAGGCGCCGCCAGAAGCGCCACAGGTAGTGCTGCGCGGCCTCCTCGTCGGTGGGCGCGGCGAAGCCGTGCACCTCGTAGTTGCGCGCGTCCAGCGCGCTCGCGATGCGCCGGATCGCGCCGCCCTTGCCGGCGGCGTCGGGACCTTCGAACACCAGCAGCGACGAGATCCCCCGGCGGCGCGCCTCGAGCTGCTTCACGTACAGCCGCTCCTGCTCGTGGCGCAGCTGCTCGGCGTAGGCCTCCTTGTCGAGGTGCAGGCTCATGTCCAGCTGTGAGAGCACCGTGGGGATCGTGGCCACCGGCGGCGCGGAGTCCGCGGCGGTGTCACCCTTCTTCGCGGCGGCGTCGCCCTTCTTCGTCGCGCCGTCGCCCTTCTTCGCGCCCGCCCCTCCCTTGGCCGGCGGCTTCGCGTCGCGGCGCAGCTTCGCCATCTCCTCCTGCATGCGCCGCGCCACCAGCGCCTCGTCGAGGCGCCGCCGCAGCTCGTCGCGCAGCGTGGTCGCGATGGTCAGGGTGCGGTAGCGCTCGTCGGCGCCCTCGACGATGCACCACGGCGCCTTGCCGGTGTTGGTGCGGGTGATCACGCGTTCCGCGGCGCCGACGAAGCCGTCGTAGCGCTCCCAGTGCTCCCAGTCCCTCGGCGTGACGCGCCCGCGGGTCACCGGATCGGCCTCCAGCGCCTGCAGCCGCTTGCGCTGTCCTTCGCGGCTCAGGTGCATCCAGAACTTGAGGATGGTCGCGCCGTCCTCGGCCAGCGCGTTCTCGAACGCGATGATGCGGTCGAGGCGGCGGTCCAGCTCGCCGTCGCCGATGCGTCCGTACGCGTGCTCCAGGAACGGCGGCGAGTACCACGAGCTCAGGAACATCCCGATGCGTCCGCGCGGCGGCAGCGCGAGCCAGTAGCGCCAGAACTCCGGACGCTCGCGCTCGAGGTCCGCGGGCTCGTCGAACACCCGCGTCTGCAGCCAGCGCGGGTCCATCCACTCGTTGAGCACGTTGACGGTCTCGCCCTTGCCCGCCCCGTCGACCCCGGCGAACACCAGGATCACGCGCACGTGGTCCAGCTCGCGCAGCTCGCGCTGCAGCTCGAGCAGCTCCTGGCGCAGCGTCGGGACGTTCTTGCGGTAGACCTTCTTGGGAACGGTGCGGCCGAGCTCGGCCGCCTCGAACATCGCGATGCCGGTCATGGGTTCGTGCGCCGGGGGGACTGACGGGCAGTCTACTGTGCGGGCCGCGCCGGGCCGAACGCGGGTGTCGTGCGCGGGTGCCCGGCCGCCGCGGCGGCCGGGCCCGCCGGCGTCACTTCACCGCCGAGTACGCGGTGGGGACGAGGATGTGGTTCTCCACCCGCGCGACGATGGGGCCGTCCTTCTCGGTCTCGGCGCGCGCCTTGATCCACTCCGGGTCGGCCTGGAACGCGTTCCACTTCTGCTCGCGCTCGGCGAGGCTCTGCCACTCCAGCAGGTAGTGCAGGGACTGGTTGCTGTGGCCGATCAGGGTGGTCCAGAACCCGGCCTGCCGGATCCCGTGCTTGTCCCAGATGCCGAGCGTGATGGTCTCGAAGCGCTTGTTGAGGTCCGGCAGGCGGCCCGGCACGCAGTGGTAGATGCGAAGCTCGTGGATCATCGTGTTCTCCTTCGTGGGGTCGTCGCGGGCCGCGCCGTGCGTCGAGCGGCCGCGCGGGTACTTCCTGCCGGGCGCTCCCGCAGGGCCTCCCGCCCGTCACGACGGGGAGCGCGCGAGGCCGCACGGCGTGTCGCTCGCCGTCGTCCGGCGTCGGGTTCAGCGGTCGATGTACTTCCAGTACGTGTCCTTCTTCGTGACCAGGCCGTCGCGGAAGGTCCACACGTCGCAGCCCAGCCAGTCGATGGCCGGCGAGCCGTCGGTCGGCGTGCCGCGCACGGTCCACTCCGAGCAGGCCTTGGTGCCGTCGGCGGCGATGAAGTGCGACATGTCCTCCCAGCGCATGTCGGGGACCACCGCGTAGCGCGCCGCGAGCACGTCCGCGATGGCCTGCTTGCCGCGCAGTCGGCGCGCTTCCCACGGATCCGGCCCGCGCGCCATCAGCCATTCGCAGTCGTCGGCGAAGTGGGACAGGATGCCGGCGACGTCATGGCGGTTGAAGCCGTCCTGGATCTCGTCGAGCAGTGCGATCGTGACCGTTCGGTTTTGCATCGTCGTGGTGCTCCGGGGCAGTCGGGAAACGTCGGGACCGGCGCGGGCGCCGGTCAGCCTTCCAGGCGCGCGCCGGCCATCCAGCCTTCGAGGATGACCTGCGCGGCCAGCGCGTCGCGGCCTTCCCTGGGCGCGCCGTCCTCGCGGTCGCGCGCCTCGCGGGTGCTCAGGCGCTCGTCGGCGAAGTGCAGCGGCAGCGGGTGCCGGCCGCGCAGCCGGTTCGCGAAGCGCCGCGCGCGCGCGGTGAGCGCCTGCTCGGTGCCGTCCATGTTCAGCGGCAGCCCGACCACCAGCGCGTCGGGCGACCACTCGGCGACCAGCGCCGCGACGCGGGACCAGTCCGGCGTGCCGTCGCGGGCCGCCAGGGTGGTCAGCGGCGTCGCGGTGCCGGTGACGGTCTGGCCGACCGCGACGCCGATGCGCTTCTCCCCGTAGTCGAAGCACAGCGCGGTCGCCGCGCCGCCGCTCACCCGTGCCCGGCCTGGCCCATCAGCCGCTCCGGGTCCACGCCCAGCTTGCGGGTGGCGCGCTCCCAGCGCTGCTCGTACGGCACGTCGAAGATGATCTCGCTGTCCGCGGGCCCGGACAGCCACGCGTTGTCCAGCACCTCGCGCTCGAGCTGGCCGGCGCCCCAGCCCGCGTAGCCGAGCGCCACCAGTGCGCGCTGCGGCCCCTCGCCGCGAGCCATCGCGGCCAGGATGTCGCGCGAGGTGGCCACGCCGATGCGCTCGCCGACCTTGAGCACCGCGTCCCACTCCCCGGCCGGCTCGTGGATCACGAAGCCGCGGTCGCGCTGCACCGGCCCGCCCTGCAGCACCGGCGTGCCCTCCAGCGTCGAGTCGTCCACCGCGATGTCGAGGTGACCCAGCACCTCCGGGAGCGTCAGGTCCAGCGGGCGGTTGATCACGATGCCCATCGCGCCCTCGTCGTTGTGGGCGCACAGGTAGGTGACGGTGCCGTGGAAGTTCGGATCGCTGAGCGACGGCATCGCGATCAGGAACTGGTCGGTGAGGTCCATGCCGCCGGATTATCCGCACCGCGGCCGGGTTTGGGAATGCGTGGTCATGCGCGTGCGGCGCCCCGCGGCGCACGCGCGCTCAGCGGCTCGCGAAGCGGTTGCTGGACAGGAAGCGCCAGGTGCGCTGGATGTGGAGGATGTCGGTCTCCTTGCGGATCTGGTCCGGGAAGCGCGCGAACGGCGCCGCGAGGCGCACGATGCGCACCGCCGCGTCGTCGAGCACGGTGTGCCCCGAGGAGCGGCGCACGGTGATCTCGTTGACGCTGCCGTCGGCGTTCAGCGCGACGTCCAGCAGCAGGTTGCCGGACAGGCGCCGCCGCCGCGCCTCGTCCGGGTAGTTCAGGTTGCCCACCCGTTCCACCTTGGAGCGCCACGCCTCCATGTACGCGGCGTACTTGTGCTCGCGGGTGCGCGCCGAGATCCACTTGCGGCGCGGGCGCTTCGCGTACGCGTCGAGGCGCTGGTCCACCTCGGCGCTGAGGCTGGCCATCGCGAGGCTGCGCCGCACCAGGGTCGCAGCGTCCAGGGTCTGCACCGGCGCGCTCTCGGCCGACGGCGCGGGCTCCGGCTCCGGGCGCTCGGCGGGCACGGTGTCCTCGACCGGCGCCGCCCGGGCCTGCTGCGGCTCGCGGCGGGGCTGGGCCTGCGGCGTCGGCTTCACGGGCGCACGCTCGGCGCGGGGCTCCGCGGCCGGCACCTCGTCGGGCAGGTCCCGACGCTGCACCGCGACCACGGATTGCGGCGCCGCCGGCCTTGCCGGCTCCGCGACGTCCGGGCGCGGCGCGATGGGCGGCGGGGCGTCCACGGGCGTGGACGGGGCCGACGGCGGCGAGGCCGCGGCGACGTCGGGCTCGTTCGCGAGCAGCGGGCTCGGGAGCGGGGTCGCGGGGCGCACCGCCTCCTCACTCTGGCCGCCGCCTTCCTGGTTGGCCTGGCCGATGAACTCCGCGTCCTCCGGCGCCTGCTCGGAGCGGCGCTGCACGAGCACGACGTCGAGGCTGTTGGCGGCCTGCGGCCGGCGCTCCTCGTGCACGAAGGTGACGCCGAGCACGACGATCAGGTGAGCGCACACCGCGAAGAACAGGGTCACGCTCAGCCGGTCGGTGGGCGTGACACCGGGCCCGGCGAGGTTCAGGTCGGACGCTGTGGCGATGGCCGACATTCAGTGGCGCGGTCCGCAGCCGGGGGCGCGCGCGCGGGACGTTCCCGGCGTCGCGGCCCGCGGCGCTGTGCTGTTGGTGGTAAACGACACGAGAAGTCTACCGTAAAATACTGTCTTGAATGACAATTCCTTTATTTTCTCCGCGCGCCGTCTCGGCTATCGGGCGGCCGGACGCGCGGCCAGCCGGCTCGCGATCAGGTCCATGAGCTGGCCACCGATGTCCAGTCCGTACTGCTCGTCCAGCTCGCGGATGCAGGTCGGGCTGGTCACGTTGATCTCGGTGAGGTAGCTCCCGATCAGGTCCAGGCCCACGAACAGCAGCCCGCGCTCGCGCAGGCCCGGCCCGACCTCGGCGGCGATCCAGCGGTCGCGCTCGGTGAGCTCGCGCCCACGCGGCGTGGCGCCCGCGGCGAGGTTGCCGCGCAGATCGTCCGGCGCCGGCACCCGCGCGAGGCCGACGTCCAGCGGCCGGCCGTCCAGCATCAGCACCCGCGTGTCGCCGTCCACGATCTCCGGGATGTAGCGCTGCGCCATCGCGAAGCGGGTCTCGCGCTCGGTGAGCGTCTCCAGGATCACGTTGACGTTGGTGTCACCGCGGCGCACCCGGAAGATGGAGGCTCCGCCCATGCCCTCCAGCGGCTTCACGACCACGTCGCCGTGCTCCTCGAGGAAGGCCTTGATCTGGGCGTGGCGGCGCGACACCAGGGTGGGCGGGCAGCACTGCGGGAACCACGCGGTGAACATCTTCTCGTTGCAGTCGCGCAGGCTGCGCGGCCTGTTGACGACGAGCACTCCGTCCTCCTCGGCGCGTTCCAGGATGTACGTGGCGTGCACGTACTCCATGTCGAAGGGCGGGTCCTTGCGCATCAGCACCACGTCCAGCTCCGCGAGCGGCGCGGTGCGCTCGGCGCCGAGGTCGAACCAGTGCTCCGGGTCCGCGTGCACGTCGAGGTCGCGCATGCGCGCGGCGGCGCGCCCGTCGCGCAGGAACAGGTCGTTCATCTCCATGTAGGCCAGCCGCCAGCCGCGCCGGCGCGCGGCGAGCAGCATCGCCAGCGTGCTGTCCTTCTTGAAGCTGATGGACCGGATCGGGTCCATGATCACGCCGAGGGTGATGCTCATCGGTGCTCCCGGGTCAGGGGAAGGGGCCGTCGGGCCTGCAGGGGACCGCTTGCCGGACCGGCCGGCCCGCCGTCGGACGTGCGATCGTAGCAGGGCGCGGCCCCGGGTCGGGCGGCGGCTTCTACTCCCCGCGCGCCGCAACCGTTAGCATGAACGGCTGTTCCGGTCAGTGCGCGCCGCCATGCAAGCCCTTCGCATCGCCACCCGCCAGAGCCCGCTTGCCATGTGGCAGGCCCGGCACGTGGCCCAGACCCTGGAAGCGCTGCACGGCGGCCTGCGCTGCGAGCTGCTGCCGATGCGCACCCAGGGCGACAAGCTGCTGGACGCGCCGCTCGCCAAGGTGGGCGGCAAGGGCCTGTTCGTGAAGGAGCTCGAGACGGCGCTGCTCGAGGACCGCGCGGACATCGCGGTGCACTCGATGAAGGACGTGCCGGTCGCGCTGCCCGACGGGCTGCACCTGCCCATCATCATGACCCGCGCCGACCCGCGGGACGCGCTGGTGTCGCGGGACGCGGCGAGTATCGACGCGCTGCCGCACGGGGCCTGCGTCGGCACCTCGAGCCTGCGCCGGCAGTGCCAGATCAAGGCGCAGCGCCCGGACCTGCGCATCGAGATGCTGCGCGGCGCGGTGGACACCCGGCTCGCGAAGCTGGACGCGGGGGAGTACGACGCCATCCTGCTCGCCTGCGCCGGGCTCGACCGCCTCGCGCGTGCCGAGCGAATCCGACAGCGCGTGCCGCCCGAGGTGCTGCTGCCGGCCATCGGCCAGGGCGCGATGGGCATCGAGTGCCGGTGCGACGACGAGCGCACCGCGCAGGCCATCGGCGTGCTGCATCATCCGGAGACCGCGGTGCGGGTCGGCGCCGAGCGGGCGATGAACGCGCGCCTGGAGGGCGGTTGCCAGGTGCCGATCGCGGGCCACGCGGTGCTGACCCACGGCCGCCTGCACCTGCGCGGGCTGGTCGCGTCGGTGGACGGCGCGACGGTGCTGCGCGAGGAGGGCTCGGCGGCGCCGGAGGACTTCGAGCGCCTCGGCGTGACGGTGGCGGAAGGGCTGCTGCGCCAGGGCGCGGGGGAGATCTTGCGCGAGGTGTACGCGGATGCCCGCTGAGGCCGCGCGCGAGGGGGCACCGCTGGCTGGCGCCGGTGTCCTGGTCACGCGCCCGGCACGGCAGGCGGAGCGTCTCGCGCGGGAGCTCGCGCGCCTCGGTGCGACGGTGCTGCGCTTTCCTCTGGTGCGCATCGGGCCGCCCGTGGACCCCAATCGCGCTCAGGCCCGCCTGGCCGAGCTGGACCGCGCACACCTCGTGATCTTCGTGAGCTCGAACGCGGTGCGCTTCGCGTTCGAGCTGCTGCCCGAGCTCGCGGGCCACATCGAGGGCGTGACGCTGGGCTGCCCCGGGGACGCCACCGCCGCGGCGCTGCGTGTGTGCGGCCTGGAGGCGCAGGTCGTGCCGCGCACGGGCACCACCAGCGAGGCGCTGCTGGCGATGGAGGAGCTGCAGGACGCCGCCGTCGCCGGGCGAGGCGTGGCCATCGTGAAGGGCGAGGGCGGGCGGGACCTGCTGGAGAGCCGCCTCGAGGAGCGCGGCGCCCGCGTCACCGCGATCGACGTCTACCGCCGCGAGATGCCTGCGGGCGATCTGCCCGTGTTCCTGGACGAGCACGCGGACGCGCTCACGATGGCCACGATCACCAGCGGCGAGGCGCTGTCGAACTTCGCGCGCCTGGGCGGCATGCCCCGGGTGCGCCAGATCCCGCTGGTGCTGCCCAGCGACCGGGTCCTCGAGCAGGCGGTCGCGCTGGGCTTCGCCGGCCCGTTCTCGGTGCCGGCGCGCATGAGCGACGCGGGCCTCGCGCAGGCCGCGGTGCGCCTGCGCGGGACCCTGGACGGCTGAGCGCGTGAATCCGTCGCAGCGTCCGGCCGGTGACGCCCGCTGCACGCTTCCCGCAGCGCCGCGTGCCGGCGCGCGCGACGCGATCCGCGCGGCCCGCTGAATCGGAGGGAGGGCCCGTGAAACGACAGCTCACGATCGTGAACAAGCTCGGGCTGCACGCTCGCGCGGCGGCCAAGTTCGTGACCTGCGCATCGGGCTTCGCGAGCGAG
Source organism: uncultured Gammaproteobacteria bacterium (assembly GCA_965365655.1). GTDB lineage: Bacteria > Pseudomonadota > Gammaproteobacteria > HK1 > HK1 > JBFHNV01. The sequence continues at coordinate 8,918 of CBDUCN010000063.1, forward strand.
ATCGCGGTGCGCCGCGGCGAGCGCGACGTGAACGGCAAGAGCATCATGGGCGTGATGATGCTCGCGGCGGCGCAGGGCACCGAGATCGAGATCGAGGCGCACGGCGCGGACGCGGAGGCCGCGCTGGACGCGCTGCAGGATCTCGTCGCCTCGCGCTTCGGCGAGGACGAATGAGTGCCCGCGGCGCGACGTCGGCGTCCGGCGCGCATGCAGGCGGCGACCCGATGATCCTCGCGCTGCACGGCATCGGCGCGTCGAAGGGCATCGCGATCGGCAAGGTGTACCTCGTCGAGCGCGGCGACATGGAGGTGCAGGAGAAGCGCCTGCCCAAGTCCCGCGTCCAGGGTGAGGTGCGCCGTTTCCGCAACGCGATGCAGACCGCGCGCAAGGAGCTGGAAGGGGTCAAGGAGCGCATCCCTTCGGACACCGGGCCCGAGATCGCGGCCTTCATCGACACCCACCTGCTGATGCTGGAGGACATCGCGCTGAGCGCCGAGCCGGTGCGCCACATCCGGGCGCTGCGGTGCAACGCGGAGTGGGCGCTGAAGCTGCAGCGCGACGCGCTGGTGAGCGTGTTCGACGCGATGGAGGACGCGTACCTGCGCACCCGCCGCGACGACGTGAACCACGTGGTGAGGCGGGTGCAGCGCATCCTGCAGGCCGGGCGCCGCCGCCGCTCGCAGGTGCTGCCGGTGCGCGGGCGCATCGTGTTCGCCGACGACCTCACCCCCGCCGACACCGTGCTCATGCAGGAGCAGGGCGTGCTCGCGATGATCACGGAGTACGGCGGCCCCACCTCGCACACCGCCATCCTCGCGCGCAGCCTGGGCATCCCGGCGGTGGTGGGCCTGCACAACTCGCGTGCGTTCCTGCGCAAGGACGAGACCGTCGTGGTGGATGGCCGCGAGGGCGTCGTGCTGGTGGACCCGGACAAGGACACCATCGCCTGGTACCGGTCGCTGATCACGCGCCTGGAGCGCAAGGCCAGCCAGCGCCTGCGCCTGCGCAAGGCGCCGGCGGTGAGCGCGGACGGCGAGCCCATCGGGCTGCAGGCCAACGTCGAGCTGCCGTCCGATCTGGACGTGGTCGCGCAGGTGGGGGCGGCGGGCGTGGGGCTGTACCGCACCGAGTTCCTGTTCATGAACCGCAAGGATCAGCCCGACGAGGACGAGCAGTTCGAGATGTACCGTCAGGTGGCGAACGCCGTGCCCGGCGCGCCGGTCACCATCCGCACGCTGGATCTCGGCGCCGACAAGCAGGTGGACGGGGGGCGTCCCGGTGCGCCGAACACCTCCAATCCGGCGCTGGGCCTGCGAGCGGTGCGGCTGTGCCTGAAGGAGCCGAGCCTGTTCCGCCCGCAGGTGCGCGCGATCCTGCGCGTGTCGCACGAGGCGCCGGTGCGCATGATGATCCCGATGATCGCGACCACCCAGGAGGTGGCGCAGGTGATGCAGATCGTCGGCGAGTGCCAGCGCGAGCTGCGCGACGAGGGCAAGCCGTTCGACGAGAAGATGCCGGTGGGCGCGATGATCGAGGTGCCGGCGGCGGCCGTGTGCGCCGACATCTTCGCGCGCCACCTGGACTTCCTGTCCATCGGTACCAACGACCTGATCCAGTACGCGATCGCGATCGATCGCGTCGACGACGAGGTGAACTACCTCTACGACCCGCTGCACCCGGCGGTGCTGCGCCTCATCCAGACCACCATCCGCGCGGGCCAGAAGGCGGGTATCCCGGTGGCGATGTGCGGTGAGATGGCGGGCGACGCGCGCTACACGCGCCTGCTGCTGGGGCTGGGCCTCAAGGAGTTCAGCGTCCACCCCGCGGTGCTGCTGGAGATCAAGCAGGCAATCAACGAGAGCCACGTCGGCGAGATGCGCAAGCTCTCCGCGCGGCTGATGCGCGTGGTGAAGACCTCCACCCGCGACAGCCTGATCGCGCAGATGAACGCCGGCGTCGACTGACGCGCGGCGGGCGCCGTGGCCCGCTTGCCGGTCCTGGTCAGCGACGGCGCGTGCACGCGCCGGGCGCGCGACGGCGCCTGCTGACAACCTGGTGCGCGGTCGTCCTCCGAGCGCGGAACGCGTGCCGGCACCGGCGTTCGGACAAGGCCGCTCCGGTGCGGGGCCGGGGACGGCCATCGACACGCAGCGCACGGCAGGTGCCGCAGCGGCGCGGCATCCGTTCGCCCGCCTGCACGTGCGCCGCGGCGAGGTCGAGGATGTCGCACTATTCGGAGCAGCTATTTAGACTCCTTCACGCCGCTTGACGGAGCGCCCGCGGCGCCGGCCCGCGCTCAGGCTTCCATTCCCCCCACCCGCGCCCGCGGCACCGTGCCGAGGCGGCGCGCCGACCACGGGAGACGGCCCATGGCCGACGAAGATCGCCTGCACGAGCTCCTCTCCCTCCTTGCCGACGCGGTGGACCATGGCGAGGGCGCGGCCGTGCGCACGCTGCTGAGCAACCTGCATCCGGCCGAGATCGCGCAGCTCCTGGAGTCGCTCCCGAGCGAGCACCGCGACGCGGTGTGGGAGCAGCTCGACGACGAGATGCACGCCGACGTGCTGGCCGAGGCCGAGGACGTCGTGCGCGCCAGCCGCCTGGAGAAGATGCAGCCGCACGAGCTCGCGGCGATGACCCAGGACGTGGACCTGGACGATGCGGTGGACATCCTCCAGGACCTGCCCGAGGAGCGCGTCGAGGACGTGCTCGACGCGATGGACGCGCAGAACCGCCAGCGCCTGGAGCAGGTGCTGCGCTACGACGAGGAGACCGCCGGCGGTCTGATGAACGTCGACGTGCTCACGATCCGCCCGGACGTGAGCCTGGAGGTGGTCGCGCGCTACCTGCGGCGCAAGGGCGACATCCCGGAGAAGACCAACCGCCTGATGGTTCTCGACCGCGACGGGCGCCTGGTCGGGGTGCTGCGCCTCGCGCTGCTGATCACCGAGGACCCCGAGGACCTGGTCCGCGATCACATGGAGACCGACTTCCCCGGCATCCCGGCCGATGCGTCCGATCACGAGGTCGCGCAGATCTTCGAGCAGCGCGACCTGATCTCCGCGCCGGTGGTGGACGCCGAAGGCCGGCTGCTCGGGCGCATCACGGTGGACGACGTGATGGACGTCATCCGCGAGGAGGGCGAGCGGTCGCTGATGGCCACCGCGGGCCTGGACGAGGAGGACGACGCGTTCGAGCGCGCGGTGGTCTCCGCGCGCAAGAGGACGCCGTGGCTGGCTGCGAACCTGGCGACGGCGCTGCTCGCGGCATGGGTGATCGGGCTGTTCGAGGCCACCCTGCAGCAGGTGGTCGCGCTGGCCATCCTGATGCCGGTGGTCGCGAGCATGGGCGGCATCGCCGGCAGCCAGACGCTGACCGTCGTGATCCGGGCCATCGCGCTCGGGCAGGTGGGGTCCAGCAACGCCCGCTGGCTGGTCACGAAGGAGCTGGCGGTGGGACTGTTCAGCGGCCTGCTGTGGGCGCTGGTGATGGCGGTGATCGCGGCGTGGTGGTTCGCGAGCCCGGTGCTGGGCCTCGTCGCGGCGGCGGCGATCGTCGTCAACCTGCTCGTCGCGGCGGTCTCGGGGGCCAGCATCCCGCTGCTGCTGAAGCGCCTGCGCATCGATCCGGCGCTTGCCGGCGGCGTGATCCTGACCACGGTCACGGACGTGGTGGGCTTCGTGGCCTTCCTGGGGCTCGGGACCCTGCTGTTGCTCTAGCAGGATGGTGAAAAAGCGCATCCTGCGCATTTTCACCTCGCTGCGCCGAAGACGCGGTCTCCGGCTTGCTCCGAACATCAAGCACTTGCGTGCTCGATGTTCGCCGGTGCATCCCTGCACCGGGCGCAGGCTGGCGAAAAATGTAGTTCTTCGCCAGCCTGCTAGCCGGCTGTAGCGCTTCGACGAGCCAAAAAAAAAGCGGCCCGTGAAGGGCCGCAGTATTCGCGATTCGCAAAGCCCCTGGGTCGAGGACTCCGGAGAGTCGGGGCCAGCTCACGCTGACTCAGGAGAGGCATCCATGCTGGCGGAGGAGAGGCCGCCTGCGCTCATCCCTGGACCGTGAGTATCCGCGTTCCCGGCCCGGGAACGATGTGACAAATCGCACCTTCCGGGGGCGGCGGCGGGCTGCGCGGCCGCACGCGCCCGCGCGCGGCGGGCGTCACCGATTGACGCACGTCAGTGCCCGAGGCCGGGGCGCGGTGCACGATTTATATTGGGCGTCCGGCCGGGGCCGGATGAACCGCAGCGCACCCGAGGAGCTTCCTGATGCAGATCCGCGATCTCGCCGTACACGTGGACCACCGCGAGCAGTCGCGCAGGGGGCTGGAGGTGGCGGTCGCGCTGGCCGAGCGGTTCGGCGCACATCTGGTCGGTATCTACGTCGATTCGGTGCCGATGGCCCCGGAACTGGTCGCGATGTCGACTGCCCCGGTGCTGCTGGAGACCATCGCCGAGGAGCAGGAGGAGCGCGCCGCCGCCGCCCGCGGGCGCTTCGAGCAGGCGGTGCAGGCCGCCGGGGTGTCGAACGCGTTCCGCCACGCTCAGGGGCCGATGTTCGAGGCGCTGAACGTCAATGCCCGCTACGCCGACCTGCTGGTGCTCACCCAGGAGGGGGACGGTGAGTCGGGGCCGGTGCTGGGCGGCTTTGCCGACTACACGGTCATGGACTGCGGGCGTCCGGTGCTGGTCGTGCCGTTCATCGGCGCCGCGGCACCGGTGGGTGGCACCGCGCTGGTGGCCTGGAGCGGCACCCGCGAGGCGGCGCGGGCGGTGCACGACGCGCTGCCGCTGCTCGCCCTCGCGAAGCGGGTGCAGGTGGTCGTGATCCAGCCCGAGGACACGGAGCTGTCCGACGCTCCGCTGCCCGGAGCCGACCTCAGCGAGCACCTCGCGCGCCACGGCCTCGACGTCGAGGCGAAGGTGATTGCCGGGCACGACGTGGACGCCGGGAACCTGCTGCTGTCGCACGCCGCCGACATCGACGCCAATCTGATCGTGATGGGCGCCTACGGGCACTCCCGGCTGCGCGAGATGGTGCTCGGGGGCATGACGCGGCACATGCTCGTGCACATGACGGTGCCGGTGCTGATGTCGCACTGAGCGGCGCCCGTGCGCCGGCCGGTCGTCGGCCTTCGCGGCGCTGAGGGGTATGGAGCCGCCGTGCCGGAGGCGCGGCCCAGGCTCAGCCCCCTGTCACCACGGGCGGCATGCGCGGGCCGAAGGCGGGCGCTGCGACTCGGCCGTGAACGGCCGTTCAGGCCGTCGCCTCGTCCCACAGCGCCGTCGCGGCCTCGCCGCCGACGCGCCGCTGCTCGAGGATCACGCGGATTGCGTCCGGGTCCTTCACCGTCGTGAGGTGCCCCTCCTTCGGGAAGATCTTGTCCTGCAGCCGCGAGATCCAGAAGCGCAGCGCGCCGTAGCGCAGCATGTCCGGCCACGCGGCGCGCTCGGCGGCCTGCAGCGGGCGCTCGGCATGGTAGGCGCGCACCACGGCCAGCGCGCGGTCGGCGCACAACGCGCCGTCGGGCAGCGTGCACCACTGGTTCACCGTGATCGCGAGGTCGTAGACGCGAAGGCCGTCGCAGGCGTAGTAGAAGTCGATCACGCCCGTGATCTCGCCGTTGCGGAACAGCACGTTGTCCGGAAACAGGTCGGCGTGCACCACGCCGCGCGGCAGCCCGCGCCAGTCCCGCGCCGCGTGGTGCGCGAGCTCGTCGCGAAGCATCGCCGCGGTGTCGGTGTCCAGCCGCGGGTAGAGGCGCTCGGCGGTCTCGCGCCGCCAGCTCATGCCGCGGCGATCCTCGCGGTGCATCGGAAATCCCTCGGCGGCGAGGTGCAGGCGCGCGAGCACCGCGCCGACCCGCGCGCAGTCGTCGCAGGTGGGCTCCTCGGTGCTCTCCCCGCGCAGCCGCTCCACCAGTGCGGCCGGGCGTCCGAGCAGGGTGTGCAGGGTCTGCCCCTGGCGGTCCGGGATCGGGCGCGCACTGGGGATGCCGCGCCCGGCCAGCCAGCCCATCAGCTCGATGAAGTAGGGGACCTGCTCCGCCGGCCACTGCTCGACCAGCGTGAGCACGAACTCGCCGCGTTCCGTCGTGACGAAGTAGTTGGTGTTCTCGATCCCTTCGCTGATGCCCTTGAACGTCATCAGCCGCCCGGCGTCGAAGCGGGCGATGAAGCGATCCAGCGTGCGGCGATCGACGCGGGTGAATACGGACATTGGAGCCTGCCGTCAGCCCGGGCAGCGGCCCGGCGGATCCGCTACCAGGAAAAGATCACCCAGTTCGGGATCAGGAGATCGGGATCGAATCGGTCGTTGCGCCGGTCCAGCCGGCCGTCGCCGTCGGTGTCGTACAGGAAGTACGGCGGAAAATCGCCGTCCGGCTGCACCTTGATCGCGCGCAGCTGCCCGTTCATCCGGTATTCCGTCACCGTCGCGCGGTCACGGCGCACGATGCGCACGTCCGGCTCCAGCGTCTCGCCGCTGCGCACGCGCTCGGGCAGCGGCGGCGGCTCCGGCACCGCCTCCAGCGGCGGCGGCGGTGCATCCGCGGCGCGCGGTTCCTGTGCCTGCGCCGGCGCCAGGGCGGCTGCGAGCGCGAGGACGGTGAAGGTCGGGTGCGTGCGCAAGGTGACGGCGGGCGTTTGGGTGGAGGGGCGTCGCTGCCGGCGTGCGGCGCAGGCGACTCTACAGCTGCAGGAGCACCTCGCGCTCCTCGGCCGACGGGTCGAAGCCGCGACCCTCGTAGAACGAGAAAATAGCATCCACGACCTCCTCGGGTTTGTCCAGGATCAGCATGAGGTCCAGGTCGTGGGGCGAGATCGCGCGCTCGGCGACCAGCACGTCGCGGAACCAGTCCAGCAGCCCCTGCCAGAACCCCGAGCCCACGAGGATGATGGGAATTCGCCGGGTCTTCCCGGTCTGCACCAGGGTCAGGATCTCCGCCAGCTCGTCGAGGGTGCCGAAGCCGCCGGGCAGCACCACGTACGCGGACGCGTGCTTCACGAACATGACCTTGCGGCTGAAGAAATGGCGGAACACCAGCGACACGTCCTGGTACGGGTTCGCGCTCTGCTCGCGCGGCAGCATGATGTTGAGGCCGATGCTGGGGCTCTTGCCGGCGAATGCGCCGCGATTGCCGGCCTCCATGATGCCGGGGCCGCCGCCGGTGACCACCGAGAAGCCGGCATCCGAGAGCTGGCGCCCGATCTCCTGCGCGAGGCCGTACCAGGGGCTGTCCACCGGCGCGCGCGCGGAGCCGAACAGGCTCACCGACGGGCTGATGGCCGACAGGCGCTCGAAGCCCTCCACGAACTCGGCCATGATCTGGAAGATCTTCCACGACTCGCGGGTGAGCGCGCGCTCGTCCATCGGGCGCGCGGGCGGCCGGGCGCCGCGGTGGGGGTCGTCGGGCATTCGCGTCTCCTGGGCGGGGTGGCGGGCGTGACACGGGCCTGCCGGGCGGGCACATTCTAAGCCCGCCCCGCCAGGAGCCGACCGCGTGACCGACGCCCCGAAGACCCTGCTGCTGGTGGACGGCTCGTCGTACCTGTACCGGGCCTTCCACGCGATGCCGGCGCTCACCAACTCCAAGGGCATGCCGACCGGCGCGGTGTACGGCATCACCAACATGCTCAAGCGGATCCTCGCGGAGCGCGAGCCGGACTACATCGCGGTGGTGTTCGACGCCAAAGGCAAGACGTTCCGCGACGATCTCTACGATCAGTACAAGGCCACGCGCCCGCCGATGCCGGACGAGCTGCGCGTGCAGCAGCAGCCGATCCGCGACGTGGTGGAAGCGCTGGGGATCCCGCTGCTCGAGGTGTCGGGCGTGGAGGCCGACGACGTGATCGGCACCCTGTCGCGCGAGGCGACGACCGGCGGGGTGCGCACCCTGATGTCCACCAGCGACAAGGACATGGCGCAGCTCGTGGACGAGCACGTGACGATGGTCAACACCATGGACGGCGGGGCGCTGGACCCCGCCGGCGTGGAGCAGAAGTTCGGCGTGCCGCCGTCGCGCATCGTCGACTACCTCACGCTGATCGGCGACACCTCGGACAACGTGCCCGGCGTGCCCAAGGTCGGGCCGAAGACCGCGGCGAAGTGGATCGCCCAGTACGGCAGCCTCGACGGCGTGGTCGAGCACGCCGGCGAGATCAAGGGCAAGGTGGGCGAGTCGTTGCGCGAGCACCTGGATCAGCTCCCGCGCTCGCGCGAGCTGGTCACGATTCGCTGCGACGTGGACCTGGATCTGGGCGTCGCGGATCTGGTGCGGCGCGAGCCGGACGTCGCGCGCCTGCGCGAGCTCTACGCCGACCTCGAGTTCAAGACCTGGCTGGCCGAGATCCTGGAGGCCGGCGGCGAGGACGCGGCGGGCGACGGCGGGCGCGACGCCCCGGAGATCGATTACGAGACGGTGCTCGACGAGGCGCGCCTGGACGCGTGGCTGGCCGAGCTGGAGGCCGCGGAGCTGTTCGCGTTCGACACCGAGACCACGTCGCTGGACTACATGCAGGCGCAGATCGTCGGCGTGTCCTTCGCGGTCGAGCCGGGGCGCGCGGCGTACGTGCCGCTGGCCCACGGCTATGCGGGCGCGCCCGATCAGCTCGACCGGGACACGGTGCTCGAGCGCCTGCGCCGGCTGCTCGAGGACCCGAAACGGGCCAAGGTGGGGCACAACCTGAAGTACGACATGAGCGTGCTCGCGCGCCACGGCATCCGCCTCGCCGGGGTGCGCTTCGACACCATGCTCGAGAGCTACGTGCTGGACAGCACCGCGACCCGCCACGACATGGACTCGCTGGCGCTGAAGTACCTGGGCCACAGGACGATCCACTTCGAGGACGTCGCAGGCAAGGGACGCAACCAGCTCACGTTCGACCAGGTCGCGCTGGAGGAGGCCGGCCCCTACGCGGCGGAGGACGCCGACGTGACGGTGCGCCTGCACCGCCACCTGTGGCCGAAGCTCGAGGGCGAGACGCGCCTCGCAGCGCTGTTCCGCGACATCGAGATGCCGCTGGTGCCGGTGCTCTCGCACATCGAGCGCACCGGGGTGAAGGTAGACGCGCGCCTGCTGGCGCAGCAGAGCGCGGAGATCGCCGAGCGCCTCGTCGAGGTGGAGGAGGCGGCGTACGAGCAGGCCGGCGGGCCGTTCAACCTCGGCTCGCCGAAGCAGCTCCAGGAGATCCTGTTCGAGCGCCTGGAGCTGCCGGTGGTCGCGAAGACGCCGAAGGGCCAGCCGTCCACCGCGGAGTCGGTGCTCCAGGAGCTCGCGCACGACCACGCGCTGCCGCACCTGATCCTCGAGCACCGCGCGCTCGCGAAGCTGCGCTCGACCTACCTCGACGCGTTGCCGAACCGCATCGATCCGGACACCGGGCGCGTGCACACCAGCTACCACCAGGCGGTGGCGTCCACGGGGCGGCTGTCGTCCAGCGAGCCGAACCTGCAGAACATCCCGGTGCGCCGGCCCGAGGGGCGGCGCATCCGCCGCGCGTTCGTCGCCGAGGAGGGCTGCTGCCTGCTCGCCGCGGACTACTCGCAGATCGAGCTGCGGATCATGGCGCACCTGTCCGGCGACGAGGGCCTGCGCCGCGCGTTCGAATCCGGCGAGGACGTGCACCGGGCGACGGCCGCCGAGGTGTTCGGCGTGCCGCTGGCCGACGTCAGCCAGGACCAGCGCCGCAACGCGAAGGCGATCAACTTCGGGCTCATCTACGGCATGTCCGCGTTCGGCCTCGGCCGCCAGCTCGGCATCGCGCGCGCGGAGGCGCAGGAGTACGTGGACCTGTACTTCTCCCGCTACCCAGGCGTGAAGGCGTACATGGACCGTACCCGCGAGGCGGCGCGCGAGGCGGGCTACGTCGAGACGGTGTACGGGCGCCGGCTATACCTGCCGGAGATCAACTCCCGCAACGCGCAGCGCCGCCAGTATGCGGAGCGCACCGCGATCAACGCGCCGATGCAGGGCACCGCGGCGGACATCATCA